>CAIXCS010000122.1 GCA_903918025.1 uncultured Actinomycetes bacterium | reverse complement strand
GCGTCGGGAGAGTGGGTCTCGGGGCAGTCTCAACGCGAACTCCTGCACTACGAACTGAGCGTCGAGCGAGCAGCGATCGCCGCACACCCAGATGAAGAACGGGCCGAGCTGCAAGAGCTCTACGTCAGTAAGGGATTGTCACCCGGCCTCGCAGAGAAGATGGCTCGCGAGGTGATGGAAATTCCCGAGTTGGCGCTAGAAACACATGCTCGAGAGGAGTTGGGAATCGATCCGTCGTCGTTAGGGTCTCCGTGGCTCGTTGCTCGAACGTCATTTGGGACCTTCGCACTCGGTGCGTTACTCCCGCTGCTTCCGTGGCTCGTCACTGGGGGAGCGCTCGCCGTTTGGTGGTCCTGTGGGTTGGGACTCGTCGGTGCGGCCGCCCTTGGAGCTGTCGTTGGACGATTCAGCGGGCGCTCGATGGCGCAAGGGGCCTTTCGCCAGATGCTGATTACCGCTGCTGCTGCCTCGGTGACCGCAGGGATCGGTGCCCTTGTTGGGACTGGTTAGCTAAAGAGCCACGAGCGGCGTTGGCCAATCGTGGCAAATCCTGCACGCTCATAGAGTCCGAGCGCTCGAGGATTGTCCGCTTCGACGAACAGTTCTACTTCCCTCACGCCAAGAGTTGCCATTGCCGCACACCCAAGTTCGAGGAGCTGTGCACCAAGGCCACGTCCCTGGGCTTCAGGGAGGGTTCCAATGACGTAGATCTCCCCGGGGCTTGAGGGAACGGTCTGGTCGACCTTGCACCAACACCAAGCGGTGACCACGTCACGTTCTTCGTAGACAAGGAAGAGTTGGGGGTCAAACCATGGCGAGGCAAGTCGTTCATCGAGCGTTGCTTCGTTCCAAACCCCTTGTTCCGGATGTCCTGCAAAGGCAGCATTGTTTGCTGCGAGAAATGACGCAGCATCTGTCGCCGGTGTGAACGTGCGAACTCCGAGAGTGCTCGGGATTGGTGGAGCGGAGGCCAGTGAGCGACGCAGTTGGAGGAGGTTCCTCTCGCGAAGGAGGTCATAGCGAGAAATTGCTTCTTCGAGTTGCACCGACGTGCCGCGAGCCGGTTCCCAAAGTTGAACGTCATGACCCTCGGTCAACACCATTGCTGCGTCGAAGCCAATCATCTCGGCGAGAGCGTGGTCCTCCTCAGCGAGAAGTTCAAGATTCCAGGTCGTTCCATGCAAGGCCATGACTACCGCTGCTACTGGTTCTTCGTCCTTGTACACCAAGAGCGTCGTCGCAGGCTCAACACTTGAGTGAAGCGCGAAGGCCTTGTGTTCACTCAACGCCACACCGGAACGCTGAAGTAGTGCTTCAAGTACCTGGGTGGCTTCTGAAGTCATTCCAAGGTGATGTTCGGTTCTAAAGCCAGGTGCCATTGCCACGCGCTGACCCTACCAACCTCGCCAGCGGTCCTTCCCGGTAATCTCGCACTTGTGTCCATGCCTCGATCTGCAAAAGAGCGAGCCATGGAAATCGCCTCTCGGTTGGAGGTGCTCTTTCCCGGAACTGCGGCCGAACTCTGTGCGCTTGAGTTTGCGACGCCGTTCCAACTTCTCTGCGCCACGGTCCTCTCAGCGCAATGTACTGATGTGAGAGTCAATGCGACGACACCAAAGCTGTTTGAGGTCTATCCCGATCCTCATTCCATGGCCGCTGCAGATCGGTCGACCCTCGAGGCGCTGATTTATCCGACGGGCTTTTATCGAGCGAAAGCGGATCACCTGCTCGGACTGTCCGCTCGGCTTCTCGAGAGGTATGGGGGTGAAGTTCCTCAGGCCATGGAAGATCTGGTCACGCTGCCGGGAGTCGGACGGAAAACGGCAAATGTCGTTCGGTCCGTAGCCTTCGGACTGCCCGGTCTTCCCGTTGATACCCATGTCCTCCGTCTGACAAAGCGGCTGGATCTTGCGCGTTCCGCCGACCCAGTGAAGGTTGAACATCGCCTCAATGCACTCTTCGGACGTGAGATTGGCGGGGCGATGAGTCTCAGGCTGATTCTTCATGGTCGCTCAACCTGTACGGCAAGGGTGATGAGCTGTGAAGCTTGTGAATTGCTTGACCTGTGTCCGACTGGTCAACGTCGTCAGCCCGTCAGCCCGTCAGTCCTTCAGTAGTCGTCGCATTCGGCGAAGAGAACTCTGCAAACCACGCTCAAGACTGACGAGTTCACTTGCGGCTTCGTCATCCCCGGACGTCGTTGCGGCGTCGGTCATGAGGCTCACGCGCCGGTGGAGTTCTTCCAACGTGGCGGTTAACGAGGAGAGTTCTGAGCGATTCGCCATGCCCCATGATGACCGACCGATGACCATTGGGCCAACAGGACGCTGAATCACTACAAGTAGGATCTGTTAGGTGCTGACCCGCCTTGATGTCACGAGCACCACATCGCCGCTGGGCGAGGTGTTGCCAAAGCCGGCTGATGCCGGTGTGAATGTCGCGGAGATCGTGAAGGAGATTCTCAATTCCGTCAAGGCCGAAGGAGACGTTGCGGTACGTCGCTTGACGGAGCGTTTCGACGGTGCAGGGGGAGATCCCCACGTCGCAATCGAGGATCTCGACGAAGCATTGCAACGTCTCGACCCAAAGTTGCGAGCCAGCCTCGAGTTCGCGTGGGAGCAAATCCTCGCGTTTCACTCGGCTGAACTGTCGACACCCCCTACCTATTTGCGATCCGGTGTTGAGGTTGAACACCGTTCGGTTCCTGTCGATCGTGCTGGCATCTACGCACCAGGGGGACGAGCGCGGTATCCCTCTTCGGTCTTGATGGCTGCTGGAGCGGCGAGAGCTGCAGGAGTTCTTGACGTCGTGCTGTGTTGCCCCCCAAGTCCAAGTGGTTTGATTGATCAGGCAACGCTCGCTGCGGCGGCAATCGCTGGGATCACCGAGGTCTATGCCATTGGCGGGGCTCAAGCAATCGCCGCAATGGCGTTCGGTACGGCAACGATTCCTCCCGTTGACGTCATTGCCGGTCCCGGAAATGCCTACGTTGCTGAAGCGAAGCGTCAAGTGCTCGGGATCGTTGGCGTGGCCTCAGGATTCGCTGGTCCATCAGAGATCGCCGTTGTGGTCGATGGATCGGTGGAACCCGAATGGGCCGCGATTGACTTAATGGTGCAAGCAGAGCACGGCCCCGATGGCCTTGCTTGGCTCATTGGAACGAGCAGTGTGGCTCTTGATGCAGTCGACGAAGCCCTCGACGTTCTTCTGCGGACTGCACCGCGGCGCTCAGAGATTGCTGCGACCTTCGCTTCGGGTGGGTATGCCGTCCTTGTCAGTGATGTCGATCAAGCAATCGCCGTTGTCGATGTGATCGCTGCAGAACATGTGGAACTCCTGTGTGACGACGGGAGTCGCATCGCTCGACAGATTCGAAACGCGGGCGCAATCTTCGTCGGTCCTTACGGCGCGGCAAGCATTGGTGACTACGTCGCCGGACCGAACCACGTCCTTCCGACCAGCCGGACCGCTCGGTTCGCGTCGGCGCTTCGAGCTGATGATTTCGTGAAACATCATCACATCGTGACGGTCTCTCCTGAAGGGTTTGCGTTACTTGCTGACCATGTTGAACGAATTGCCACGTGCGAAGGCTTGGACGCTCATGCACAGTCGATTGCGATACGTCGATGAGTAAGCACCCGAACCTTCGGGCGGACCTGGCACTTCGTGAGGGGTACCACTCACCTCAGGTTGACGTCTCCGTTCGCCTCAATACCAATGAGTCGCCCTATGCGCCGCCGGCCGGCTTTACCGAAGCGTTGGCGCGGTCAATTGGAGATTTGGGGCTGAATCGGTATCCAGATCGCCAGGCGGTGCTTCTTCGATCGGCGATCGCTGCACTCGACGGTGTGCAGCAGGACCAAGTGGTGTGCGCGAATGGTTCAAATGAGGTGCTCCAAGCCACGCTCCTTGCGTTCGCTGGGCCTTCGGCGGCCGTTGTCGTGGCTGAACCTACCTACGCACTTCACAGCCACATAGCGTCGCTTCTCGGCTGCAAGGTCGTACACCAACGACGACGAGCTGACTTCACCGTCGATGCCGAAGCAATGATTGAGGCGGTGAACAGTAACGGTGCCGCAATCGCCTTTATCTGTTCGCCAAATAATCCAACGGGAACCTTGGAACCGCTTGAAACCATTCAGCGGCTCGCAACCGAGACCGATGCGATGATCGTGGTAGACGAGGCATACGGTCAGTTTGCTCCTCGGTCGGTTCTCGATCTCGATGCTGGCATCCTCGAGCGAGTCATCGTGGTTCGGACCTTCTCCAAGACTTGGGCGTTGGCTGGGGTTCGATTGGGTTACGCCATTAGTTCGCCCTCAGTGATTGCTGGTATTTCCGAAGGGCTCCTGCCCTATCACCTCTCGAGTTTGACGCAGGCCGCCGGCCTTGCGGCGCTCGAAACTGCAGAGGCAATGGCTGTTCGGATCCATGCGATCGTTGAAGGCCGAGGAGAAGTCGCTGCAGGATTGCAGGGCCTTCCCGTCGAGCAGTGGCCGTCTGCTGCAAACTTCATTCTCTTTCGACCGAATGAGCGTTCTGCGGATGAGGTCTGGCAAGGACTCGTTGATCGGGGAGTCCTCGTTCGAAACTGCGTCGGGTGGCCGGGGCTCGAGAACTGCCTCAGAGTGACTATTGGAACCCCAGAGGAAAACACCAAATTCCTCGATGAACTAGGAGCTGCGCTCACGTGACGGATCGAACTGCCTCAACCACCCGGACGACAAAAGAGACGGCGATCACGGCGTCCCTCCAGATCGACGGAACCGGGAAGACCGAGATTTCCACTGGGCTCCCGTTCTTTGACCACATGCTGGATCAACTTGGTCGCCATGGGGGAATGGATCTCCAGGTCGCAGCCACAGGCGACCTGCATGTTGATGCGCATCACTGCGTAGAAGACGTCGGCATTGTTCTCGGAGAACTCCTGAAGCAAGCAATGGGCGACAAGGTCGGGATTTCTCGGTACGCAAACCGAACCGTGCCGCTCGACGAAGCACTCGTTGAGGTCATTCTTGACGTGAGCGGACGACCATTTCTTGACTACGACATTCACTTTGCACCTGACACACCAGGACTAGGGAACCCACCATTTGATCCTCAACTCACGGAAGAGTTCTTCCGGGCATTCGTCGTTGCAGCCGGTCTTACTGCGCACCTCACGATGCGAAAGGGCAAGAACACGCACCACATTGTTGAAGCAACCTTTAAGGCCTTTGCTCGAGCACTTCGAGACGCGCTCACTGTCACGGGAACGCTGCTTCCATCAACCAAGGGCACCCTTTGAGGGTGTCGGAGGTCTAATGCTCGCCGTTGTTGACTATGGCATTGGAAATCTACGCTCAGCCCAAAAGGCCTTCGAGGCAATCGGCGAAGATGCGGTGCTCACGAGTGACCATGCCACCATTCTCCGAGCAGATGCTGTCGTGTTGCCAGGAGTTGGAGCGTTTGGTCGTTGCGTTGCAGCACTCGAGTCGAGTGGTCTTCGGGGAGTACTCAACGAGGTTCTCTCCGAGAATCGTCCATTTCTCGGAATCTGTGTTGGCTTTCAACTCCTCTACGAGGGCTCTGATGAGTCGCCTGGATTCTCGGGTCTCGGTATCTTCAGCGGGACCGTCACCAGGCTTTCTGGTCCAGTGAAAGTGCCCCAGATGCAGTGGAATCAACTTGACCAAGTTGAAGACCGTGCAACAACGCTGCTCCACGGTCTCGAGGATCGCCCTTGGGTCTACTTTGTCCACTCCTTTGCTCCGCCGGTCAGCGAAGTGACCACCGCAACTTGTGAGTATGGCGGCACGGTGACGGCAATGGCGGGAAGAGGGCCGATCGTCGGAACACAGTTCCACCCTGAGAAATCCGGGCCCGTTGGCCTAGCAATCCTCGAGAACTTCCTCGGTGCGGCGAAGGAACAACTTCCATGGAGTTGATACCGGCGCTCGATCTCATCAGTGGAGCCGTTGTTCGACTGCGGCAGGGCAACTACGACGAGGTGACGACCTATGGCGAGCCTGAAGCACTGGCACGTTCGCTGGTCGAGGCTGGAGCGCCGCGACTCCATTTGGTTGACCTCGACGCAGCGAAGTCGGGCTTGCCGGTCAACCATGGGCTCATTGAGGCGATCACTCGCATGGTGAACGTTCCGGTTCAGTGTGGCGGAGGCGTTCGAACTCTTGCTGACGTCACCCGACTGGCAGAGCAAGGTCTCAACAGGATCATTATTGGGACGATTGCTCTCGAAGACCCGGACTTAGCCCGTTCAATGGCCGAAGCACATCCGGACAAGGTGCTGCTTGGACTCGATTTTCGTCTTGATGGCGATCGTCTCGTCCCGGCTGGCAGAGGCTGGGTCACGAAGGGCGCGTCAACCGTCGATGAACTTCTCTCGAGTTTTGCAGGCGTCCCGTTTGCAGGGGTTCTCGCCACCGCCATCGCTCGAGATGGAACCCTTGATGGTCCAGATCTCGACTCAATGCGTCGACTCCTGGAGGTCACTGATCTTCCAGTTCTTGCCTCAGGTGGCGTTGGTGAACTCCAAGATCTCCGCGAGCTCGCTGCGCTGTCGATTGACGAGAGGCGGCTTGACGGCGTGGTGGTTGGCAAAGCCATCTTGGAGGGACGATTCACGGTCGGCGAGGGGGTGGCAGCATGCGCGTCCCCAGAGTGATTCCTTGCCTTGATGTCCACGATGGTCGAGTAGTGAAAGGGGTCAACTTCGTAGACCTCATCGATGCAGGCGATCCAGTTGAACTTGCGCACCGCTACGACCTTGAAGGTGCCGATGAACTCGTCTTCCTCGACATCACGGCCACCTCTGATGATCGGACCACCATGGTTCGGGTTGTCGAGATGACTGCAGAAACAGTGTTCATTCCGTTAACCGTTGGTGGAGGGGTGCGTTCCGTTGATGATGCCCGTCAGCTCCTCCGCGCGGGAGCAGACAAGGTCTCGGTGAATTCGGCTGCGGTCGCCCGCCCGGGTCTCGTTGCGGAACTTGCCGATGAGTTCGGTCGCCAGTGCGTCGTCGTTGCGATTGACGCGAAGCGTGGTGAGCATGGATATGGCGTTGTCACCCATGGTGGCCGTCGACCAACGGGAGTAGACCTTGTTGACTGGCTTGAGCAGGTTTCGAATCTTGGGGCGGGTGAAATCCTTCTCACCTCCATGGATCGCGACGGAACTCGAGCTGGATATGACCTCGACCTGCTGGAACTTGCGACGCAAACCATTGACGTTCCAGTGATTGCCTCAGGTGGAGTTGGCACCCTGGAACACCTCGTTGAAGGTGTGACGACTGGAGGCGCAGATGCGGTGCTTGCTGCCTCGATTTTTCACTCCAGTGAGTTCAGGATCGACCAGGCAAAGGCCGCAATGCGTGCTGCTGGACTGACGGTTCGCCCAAGCCCGTATCGGGGGTAGTCGCGAGAGTGCAACGAGTAGCAGCGTGGGGGACCTGCAAATGACGACGCGACTTGATGTTCCGTTGCTGCGCTACCGTCGTGTCGTGTCTGAACTTCTTCCCATCACTGTCTTGTTTGACCGTGTACTCGTTCAAGTTTCTCAAAGTGAGGGCGAGCGCCGATCGCGAGCGGGGATTCTGATTCCGGCAACTGCCCAACTGGCGAAGCGCCTGACGTGGGCTGAAACCGTTGCGGTTGGTCCGCATGTTCGAACCGTCAAGGTAGGCGACACGGTCCTGTTCAATCCAGAGGATCGTTTCGAAGTGGAGCTTCAAGGCGAGGAGTATGTACTTCTTCGAGAGCGCGATGTGCACGCCGTCGCATCAACTCGAATTGATTCAGGAACGGGACTCTACCTATGAGCGAACCGAGACCACTCCAACTTGACCAGGTTCGTTATAACGAGCAAGGTCTCGTTCCGGCGATTATCCAAGATGCTGTCAACGGCCGGATCCTCATGATGGCGTGGATGAACGTCACCTCGCTTGAACAGACGCTTGAGACCGGACACACGGTCTTTTGGTCCCGGTCACGTCAAGAACTGTGGCCCAAGGGTGCCACGTCAGGGAATGTCCAGGTAGTCGAGTCCATCAGCATGGACTGCGACGGCGACACGCTCCTCATTCAGGCACACCAAATTGGACAAGGTGCCTGCCATACAGGAGCACGGAGCTGCTTCGACCTTGAACCGGACAAGTTCGAATGAGTTCTGTTCACGTCACGGAACGTCTCGTCACCGTCTCCGCGGAGTACGTTGCCGACGCCCTCACTCCAGTAGCGACGTTCTCGTCGATTGTTGGAGATGGTGAAGGATTTTTGTTCGAGTCAGTTGAAGGTGGAGAGCGTTGGGGTCGGTACTCCTTTGTCGGACGTCACCCCCTGGCTTCGTTGACTTCTCTGAATGGCGTGGTCACCGCAACTGGTGATCTACCTGGTGAAATTGATCTCGACCACGGCATGTTGCAAGCGCTCGACTCGCTCATTCAACATTTTCACGGTCAAGCACTTGCCGATCTTCCTCCACTTGCTCGAGGGCTCGTTGGCTACCTCGGCTACGACGTCGTTCGTGAAGTTGAACGGCTAGAGACGCCTCCGGTGGATGACTTGCATCACCCCGACTCGATTTTCATGCTGTTGGGTGAAGTCGCCATTTTCGATCATTGGCGACAGCGAATCGTTCTGGTTGTCAATGTCGCCGTTCATGAGGGTGACGACGAGAATGCCCTCCAAGCAATGGCTGCAGAGCGGCTTGCTACCTTGACTTCCGATTGTTTCCAACCCGCGCCACACCGGGCTGAGCAAATTCCGACGATCGTTGATCCGCTGGATCTTGAGGTTCAACGGACCATGTCCTCAGCTGCGTACTGCCAAGCAGTCGAAGTCGCCAAGGAGTACATCACCGCTGGTGACATTTTCCAGGTCGTGCTCTCCCAGCGAGTTGACCTTGTGCTCGATGCTGATCCGCTTGATGTCTACCGGGCTTTGCGGCTCCTCAACCCGAGTCCGTATCTGTACTTCCTCCGACTCGGTGCGCTCACCGTGGCAGGGTCATCGCCTGAGCCACTCGTTCGACTTCGAGAAGGGGTCGTCATCTCGCGCCCGATTGCGGGATCTCGCCCTCGTGGGAGAACTGATGAGGAGGACCTCCGGCTTTCGGCGGAACTCGTCGAGGATCCAAAAGAAGTGGCTGAACACGTCATGCTGATCGATCTCGCTCGCAATGACCTAGGACGCGTCGTGAAGTTTGGTACCGAGAAGGTTGACGAGGTGATGGTGGTTGAGCGATACAGCCACATCATGCACCTCACCTCGCAGGTTTCAGGGATACTCGCCGCAGGCCAAGGGCCAATTGATGTCCTTCGGGCAACCCTTCCAGCTGGAACACTTTCGGGAGCACCAAAGGTCCGGGCGATGCAAATTATCGATGAACTCGAACCAACCCGACGTGGCGTGTACGGAGGAGTCGTTGGGTATCTCGATTTCGATGGGAATCTTGATACCGCAATCGCGATCCGAACATTGGTCGTGACTCCCGACGGGCGGGCATCGATTCAGGCCGGAGCTGGAATCGTTGCCGACTCGGATCCTGCCAGCGAGGATGCTGAGTGCCTCCACAAGATGGCAGCGGTGCGAGCCGCAATTCTCGTCGCCAGACATTTGACCGCCGCAAGGACGGAAAAGTGACGCCGCCACCGGCGACCTCACTCGTCAAGCGATCAGTCATTCTCGTCCAAGGTGCTGATGCGATGACGTTTCTTCAGGGTCAACTGAGCCAAGACCTCAGCCTCATTCCCTCTGGCATCGGACTCCAGTCACTGCTTCTCAACCCTGACGGGAAGTTGGTCGACATCGTTGGAGTCCACCTCGTTGAGGGCAACCTTCTCCTCGAGTGTGACGAACGAGCACTCGATCTCGTCTTGTCACGATTGAAGCGATTCTGCTTCCGGGTCAAGGTCACGATGGAGGTGGTGCCCTGGGTCGCCCGGTGGTGGGTCGATGGAGTTTCGCCCCCCGGCTGGGCCTCAAGTCGGTCCTTCGGAACGGGCTTGTTGACGATCAACGACGTTGACCTTGGCAGCAGTGGGGTCGAGGAGTTGAGCACACTTGAAATGGAGAGGCGTCGACTCCGGGATGCAATTCCCGCATTTGGTGCTGAAATCACCGTTGAGACCATTCCGGCTGAACTCGGTGCGGAGCTAGTCCGGAACTCGGTCAGTTTCACGAAAGGGTGCTACACCGGACAGGAATTGGTGGCCCGCCTCGACGCGCGTGGAGCCAACGTTCCCTTCCGACTTCGAAGGGTTACGAGTTCAGGAAACCTGGTTGTCGGCGACACCTTTACCGATGAGGGTTCAGGAGCGCATCGCGGTACCGTGACATCGGTCGTTGACTCAGGAGGAGGAGTAATTCTCGGTCTGGGGCTCTTCCATCGAAGCATCGAGATGCCGGCGGTGTTGACGACGGCGTCCGGGGTCATGGTTGAGGTCGACGAAGTCCTTCAAAATCTCGACGCGTAACCATTGAGATGACGAAGTCACCCAAGGTTGCTCGTTGCGGTGACCCACTACGATGGAGGGCGTGGAGACCTATTTGTCGGGGATCGTAGCGAGTCATCGTCAGGCTGCATCCCTCGATACGCGCTCGCTTGATGCGGTGCTCGCCTTGGCAGTTTCTTCGAGGCCACCTAGAGGATTTGCCCAAAGCATCTCGGCTCATGAAGGACTCTCCCTGATCGCAGAAGTAAAACGAGCCTCCCCGTCGCTTGGTCCGCTCGTGCCACACCTCGACCCCGCTGCACTTGCCGTTGACTACCGAGACGGGGGAGCGAGTTGCTGCTCGGTCTTGACTGACGAGCAGTACTTCAACGGCTCAGCTGATGATCTGAAACTTGTCGCGGCGACTGTTGCCCTTCCAGTGCTCCGAAAGGATTTCACCGTGTCGGCCCTCGATGTTGCCGACGCGAGAGTCATGGGTGCCGATGCGGTACTGCTCATTGCGGCGGTGCTCTCCGATGAAGAACTCACGACATTTGCTCAGCTAGCGCACGATCTTGATCTCGACGTCTTGGTCGAGGTTCACGACGAACCTGAACTCGAGCGAGCTCTGAAGCTTGAAGTGGCGATGGTCGGCGTCAACCAGCGTGATCTCGTCACGTTCAACATCGACACTGAACGGGCACTCCGCCTCGCAAGCTCTATTCCTCCGTCAGTCCTTGCAATTGCCGAATCTGGCATCCGTGGTGCCGATGATGCGAATTCAATGGCGAGTGCCGGCTTTTCTGCAATCTTGGTGGGAGAGATTTTGGTCAAAGCATCAGATCGGGTGGCAGCGACACGAGCGCTTGTTGGCGCACCAATTCGACGACGGGTTGACGTTCGATGAGCGAACCCTTCATCAAAATCTGTGGCATTACGAATGAGCCTGATGCCCTGCTCTCTGTTGGGCTCGGAGCTACGGCTTTGGGTTTCATCTTTGCTCCGTCAAAGCGCAACGTTACGGAGATGCAGGCGGGCGACATCATCAGAAGGCTTCCCGATGGGGTGATGACCGTTGGCGTCTTTCGAGACCAGCCTCTTGGTGATGTGATCGAGATCGCTGCGAATCTTGGGCTTTCGGCTGTTCAGCTCCACGGAACAGAATCTCGAGATGACTGCCGGTTCATTGCCGACCAGGTTGGCCATGTGATCAAGTCCTTCGTGGCCGGAGATCCTGAAATGGCGAACTTTCGCTCCTATGGTGCGAAGCAGTTTCTCCTTGATGGTCCAGACCCTGGTTCTGGCGAGCTCTTTGACTGGTCAATTATCGAGGGCGTTCGCGATAGCGGGGCGATGATCCTTGCTGGAGGTCTTCGTCCTGAGAATGTCGGCATTGCCATCACGCACCTCAAGCCGTATGGCGTCGATGTCTGTTCCGGCGTGGAAGCTGAACCGGGACGCAAGGATGCGCTGCTGCTTCGAGATTTCATCGTGAACGCGAGAGAGGCCTACGACACCGTGACGATTCGCAGAATCGATACTGACGACGAGCCCTACGACTGGGGGAATGAGTGAGTGAAGGTTCTGCAGCACCTATGGCTGAGCCGACGAAGGCCGGCTGGTTTGGTGATTTCGGCGGGCGGTTTGCCCCTGAACCACTCATGCCAGCGTGTCTCCAACTCGAAGAAGCATTTCGTGACGCGTGGGCAGACCCAGCGTTTCACGAGGAGTTCGAAGAAGTCCTGCACTCCTTCGGCGGGCGACCTACGCCAATCACCGTCTGCAAGCGACTTTCGGAGGAACTCGGCATCACGCTGTTGTTGAAGCGAGAAGACCTCGCCCATACGGGGAGTCACAAAATCAATAACGTCATTGGGCAAGCACTCCTGACCAAGCGCATGGGGAAGTCCAAGATGATTGCGGAGACCGGTGCTGGTCAGCACGGTGTGGCCTCAGCCACCGCAGCGGCATTGCTCGGTCTCGAGTGCACCGTGTACATGGGCGAGGTCGACACGCAGCGTCAAGCACTGAACGTCTTTCGAATGGAGTTGCTCGGTGCAACGGTCCATCCGGTGACCTCAGGTTCACGGACCCTCAAAGATGCGGTCAATGAGGCGATGCGAACATGGGTTGCCCAAGTGGACGATACGCATTACTGCCTTGGTTCAGTGATGGGTCCGCACCCGTTTCCCTGGATGGTACGAGAGTTCCAATCAATTCTTGGCACGGAAGCTCGAGATCAATCGCAGGCCATCCTCAATGATGTTCCGGACTACGTCGTCGCCTGTGTAGGCGGAGGTTCGAATGCAGCTGGACTCTTTAGTGGGTTTGCCGAGAGCCGTTCGCAGCTCATCGGGGTCGAAGCTCTTGGTGGAGCAGCAATCGCTTCGGGAATTCCAGGCGTCCTCCACGGGATGATGTCCCAGATTCTTCAAGATGAGCAAGGCCAGATCCTGGAGGCGCATTCAATCTCCGCCGGTCTCGACTATCCCGGCATTGGTCCAGAGCATGCGCACCTCGCCTCAATTGGGAGGGCGACCTATGCAACGGCCGATGACGACGAAGTCCTCGATGCCCTTGAGCGCCTCAGTAACACCGAAGGCATCATTCCTGCCCTTGAGCCCAGCCATGCCTTGGCGTGGATCATGAGGGAGGCAGGGAAGAAGATTCCTAAGGGTTCAACCGTGCTTCTCAATATGTCTGGGCGTGGCGACAAAGATGTCGCGCAAGTTCGCGAGATTCTTCAGGCAAAGGGACGTTTCCAGTGAGCCGACCGCGTCTCGAGGATCGCCTTCGCGAACGCGTTGCCGCAAAGCGAAAGTTGCTCATCCCCTATGTAATGGCTGGCCAAAGCGAAGATTGGCTTGAGACCGTTCAAGCAATTGCGGATGCTGGTGCAGATGCAATCGAGATTGGTCTCCCGTTTTCCGACCCAATTATGGACGGCCCAGTCATTCAAGAGGCAGCCGTGCTCTCGCTTGAGCGCGGAACAACACCTCAGTCAGTCCTGAACGAACTGGGGCGACTGGAACTCGACACGCCGCTTGTGGTCATGACGTATTTCAATCTCGTCTATCGGGCAGGGCTCGATCGGTTTGCGGGAAGGCTTCAGGAAGTCGGCGTAACCGGTTGCATCATCCCGGACCTCTCCCTTGAAGAATTCAGCGGCTGGGAGAAGGCAGCAGAGCGAGTTGGTATTGATCCTGTTCTGCTCGTCGCTCCCTCTACGTCGGCAGAGCGGGCAAAGGCCATCTGTGAGCGCAGCAGGGGATTTCTCTATGCGGTTGGCAGAATGGGCGTGACGGGTGAACGAGATGATGCCTCACTCGAGGTTGGCGCGGTGGTCTCGAAGGTTCGACCCTTTACGTCCTTGCCAGTTTGCGTTGGTGTCGGCGTCTCAACCCCTGAACAAGCTGCAGCAGTTGTCAAAGTCGCCGATGGCGCCATTGTTGGATCTGCACTCGTTCGGCGATTGCTCGAGGGCGGAGGACCTGAGGGTGCCGCCACCTTCATTGGTGAACTTCGGAGTGCGATTGATAGCGTGACCTTTGATGCCTGAACCAGTTGACGTTCGTCTTGCGACCAAGAGCGACATGGATGCCATGTGTGCGACGCTCGGACGCGCATTCCTCGATGACCCTGTCCAACTCTTCCTCTTTCCCAATGACGCCAAGCGCCTGAAGAAGGTAGAGCGGCTCTTCAGCACGTTCTTGAAGGCCCACTACCTGAAGCAAGATTCGACCTATACGACAAATGGCGTGACCGGCGTTTCGATGTGGGCGCCACCCGGGCACGCAATGTTCAGTCCGCTAGAAATTCTCGGACAGGCGGTCCCGATGCTGCAGAGTTTCGGTCTGAAAGTTCCACGTGCGCTCAAGGTTCTCGACACCATTGAGAAGCGTCATCCAAAAGAGCCACATTGGTATCTCGGCGTTCTCGGGACTGATCCCGTTTCCCAGGGCAAGGGGATTGGGGCCGCACTTCTGCAGCCGATTCTCTCTCGCTGTGATGAAGAAGGACTCCCTGCCTATCTCGAGTCGTCAAAGGATCGCAACGTTCCCTACTACCAACGGTTTGGTTTTGAAGTCACCGAAGAAATCCCCCTTCCCCATGGCGGCCCATCTGTTTGGGGCATGTGGAGAGATCCCCAGCAGTAAAGCTGGTGTCGTGGGGCGCTGAAATGAGCGTCCATCTTTGGCGGAAGCGGAAGAAGTCGCCCTGTCGCATGATCTGGTCAACCCGTGGCACCATGGAACGGTGCCGAACGTCTTGTTCCTCCAGCACGATCACGTGTCGCCTCCAGGCCCTTTAGCGGAACGCTTTGTTGATCGCGGATTCGATGTTTCGATGTTCCAGATCGTTCCTGCCGAGCGATGGAACACACCGAACGTTGACGTCGAGCTTCCTGACCTCACATCGTTTGATGCAGTCGTGCCACTTGGGTCACCTTGGTCGGTCTACGACTCAATGATCGAACGTTGGTTTACTCGCGAGGTAACGGCACTCAAGGAAGCAGACCAAGCTGGCGTGCCAGTTCTCGGGGTGTGCTTTGGCGCACAGGCACTCGCCGTTGCCCATGGAGGTTCCGTTGCTCGAGCTCAACAACATGAGATTGGGTGGTTCACGGTGGAATCGGCTGCCCCTCAACTGATTGCTCCAGGCTGGTGGTTCCAGTATCACTTTGATGAGATCACTCCACCGCCGGAGGCAGCCATCCTCGCAACCTCACCTCGAGCGCTTCAGGCATTTTCTCTGCGGCGCAACCTCGCAGTGCAGTTCCACCCAGAAGCGATGACTGGCCTTCTTGAGCTCTGGCTCGATCCACAGGGCATGGAGGAAGTTCGTCAGGCTGGTGTCTCGATTGACGAGTTGCGCTCAACAACCGCAGTGCACGTTGGCGCGAATCAACAACGAGCCTTCTCGTTGGTCGATGCCTTCTTGGACAGCGTCGCGACGGTTCAATGACCGCCGCGACGCCGAGTCCATGTAGTGCCCGGAGCGGGACTCGAACCCGCACATCCTTTCGAATAAAGGTGTTTGAGACCTTCGCGTCTGCCTATTCCGCCATCCGGGCAGTTCCCAAAGCCTACCTGCCGAAGCGACCTGGTTGATGGGGAATGGTCAATGGATGCTCGGCGTCCTTGAAGGCAGCCTCAAGGTGCACGTCCAGACGTCTTCGGTTACCCACGAAGAACGTCCTGTTCTCCTTCTTCGTTATGAGGAAGAGTCGCTGATCGCCTTCGGGGAGTGTGCCGCCCTCGCACGTCCACTGCCGGGGGAGCCGTCACTGAGCGACGTCAGGGAGGCACTCAAAGGGAGAAGTATCGAACGCCTTGCTAGGACAACGGCCGCCAGAGGCGGCCAACGTCCTCCCGCTGCGGTCATTGCGTCACTGTTTGGCACGACTCCGGTTGAACGTGCCGTCGCCCATGTGGTTGAAATGGCCGTGCTTGATGCCGAGTTGAAGGAGGCGGGAACCCCCCTCGGGTCTTGGCTTCGTGCGACGAGGACGTCAGTTGAGATTGGAGGACTCGTCAGCGTCAATCAAGGTGAGCATTTCGAGGAAGTTGAGAGGCGAGTGCTGGAACTCCTCCAAAGCGGCGTCAGTCGAATTCGAGTGAAAATTCGTCCAGGATTCGATCTCGAGCCTCTCGAGATGATCCGACGAGTGGCCCCGGCCGTTCAACTCCAAGCAGATGCAAATGGCGGGTACCGACTTGATGGAGATGAGGTTGATGGCCCGGCAGCACTTGACCGTCTCAGTTCAGTCGGTCTTGCGTTGATCGAGCAGCCATTCGCAGCGGCCAATGTGGTTGATCATGCGGCGCTTCGCTCACGAATCTCCACTCCCATTGCTCTTGATGAAGGAGTGACGGGAACCCAACGGGTGCAACAAATCCTTCGCTATGGTGCTGCCGATGCGCTCTGTGTGAAGCCGGGTCGCGTTGGAGGGTTGGCAGCTGCAGTTGAGGTACTCCGCATGGCGGAGGAGCACGGTGTTGATGCCTTTGTTGGGGGATTCTTCGAAACGGGCTTTGCCCGTTCGAGCCTCATTGCATTGGCTGCTGCCCCCGGGGCAACCATGATCTCAGATCTCACGAGTCCTTCGGCCTATGGGCTGGCAGGTGGAACGTCGTATCCGGTGGCCGTGGAGGGCAGATTGACGGTCCCTACCGGTCCTGGCGTATCGGGCGTGGACGATTCGTGGTTGCTTGAAGCGGGAATTGATTGGCAACCTCTACCGGCGTAGGGAAAGAGTGGCCTCACCGGAAGGACGGTAGGCTGCACGCGTGCGACAGGCAGTGGTCTTAAGAAAACTCGGCGAAACCCAGGACCGGCTCGAACGAGCTCGGGTTGAGCTCATGGTCCTCGACGAGCAGTTCGAAGCCCTCAATCTTGCCGCAGAAGACCTCCGGCTTCGCTACCTCCTCAGTGAGACGCCGCAAACCAGTCACGACTATGGGGAAATGCGACGGGCTGCCGACACGTTGGAGAAGGCTCGCAATGCAGTACGCGCGTCGCTTGACGAACTCCTCGCTGCCCGCGAACAGCTCTTGGCCCATGTGGAAGGTACGCAATGACCGCGACCGTTGTACTGGCGGACGATGAAGCAATCATTCGGCTCGACCTTAAAGAAATCCTGACTGAAGCTGGTTACCTCGTGGTCGGAGAAGCAGGAAATGGAGCCGACGCTCTTGCGCTCATCGAAGAGCACCAGCCTGATCTTGCGCTCTTGGACGTCAAGATGCCGAAGATGACTGGCCTCGAGATTGCGAGCGTACTCAGCGGTCGGCCAACCGCTGTCGTACTCCTCACGGCATTCTCCCAGCGAGAGATGATCGATGAAGCTAGGGCAGCAAATGTTGCTGCCTATCTGGTGAAGCCATTTCGGCGCCACGAGCTGCTTCCGGCACTTGCGACGGTGCTCCAACGAGTAGCGGAGGACCGTGCCTTCGAAGTTGAAGTGGGCGAACTTGGCTTGGCTGCCGAGGACAAGTTGGAAACTCGTCGAATCGTTGACAAGGCAAAGGACGCACTTGAAGACGCTGGTCTCGATGAGGCAGCCGCTTTCTCCTTCATCCAACGGACAGCAATGGCTTCTCGTCAACGCATGCGCGAGGTTGCCGAGCAGGTCCTTGCCGGCACGCTGACGCCTTAGGACATGGACGTTCCCGAAGGACCACTCGTCCTCGTCGATGGGATGAGCCTCGCGTTCCGAGCATTCTTCGCCCTGCCAACCGAACTTGCCACCTCGCAAGGTGTCGTCACGAATGCCGTTCACGGCTTTTGTTCCATGCTGCTCACGTTGATCAAGGACCACCGGCCTGGGCGTCTTGCGGTTGCTTTTGATCTGTCTGGCGGAACCTTTCGCGATGCAATGGTTGAGGACTACAAGGGCGGACGGGCTGAAACGCCTCCAGATCTCCCGCCCCAATTCGACATGATTCGCTCGGTCCTTGAGGCGCTCAACGTGCCGGTCATTGGGGTTGAGCAGATGGAAGCAGATGATGTCCTGGCCACCCTGGCTACTGAGGCTGCCGAACGGGGTGAAGCGGTCATTGTCGTGACGGGCGATCGTGACGCGTTTCAACTCGTTGAAGATCCCTACATCAAGGTTCTCTACAACCGACGAGGCGTCAGCGACTACTCGCTCTACGACGAAGCGGGCATTGTGGATCGCACCGGCGTCATTCCTCAGAAGTATCCAATGCTGGCGGCGCTCCGTGGTGACCCCTCTGACAACTTGCCAGGAGTTCCTGGCGTTGGTGAGAAGACGGCGGCGAAACTGCTCACTACCTACAACGATCTCGACGGAATCTTTAGTCACCTCGACGAACTCACACCAAAATTGCGGGAAAACTTGGCTGCTCACGAGGCGCTGGCACGCAACAATTTGTCGGTGATGACGCTGGTTCGAAATGTCCCACTCCCGGTGGATGTTGATGAACTCACCATTGGTGGCTGGAGTATTGAGCAGTTGACCTCGGTGTTCACGACGCTTGAGATGCAGGGTCAACTTCGACGTTGGCAACAACTGCTTGATCAAGGGCTCCTTGGTTTTGCCGATCCATCATCGCCTGTTCTCGCGAGCACCGTCGAGATCATTACCGAAGAATTCGAGCAGGTAACCATCGAAATTGCTTCTTCAGCGCAACTTCACGAGTTGCTCACGGGAAACGTCGCACCCCTGCTTCTCGCTCCGACGTGGACCGGTGAGGCGGGGAGATCACCCCTTGCGGCACTTGGACTAGCCACGATGGATGCGAGTCACGTCTACCTCGTAGCTGGTCCACTTGCTGAAGAGAGCTTTGCGCTCTTAGCTGAATCTCTTGGCCGAGTTGGATTTTCTGGCCACGGGGTGAAGGAGCTCCTGAGGCGTGCAGCGAGTTGCGGGACAGAGCTGCCAGGGCTTGATCTCGACACTTCGATTGCTGCATACCTGGTCGATGCTTCGAAGGATGCCTACGAGCTTGATGCCTTGCAGCCGCTTCCAAGTAGTGAACCGACAGAGGCAGGACTGTTTGCTCCGGCAGAAGTCTCAACGACACTCCAACGACGGCTTCGACAGATTTCGTTGCTCGTTCCACGCTTGCGCCAACAGCTCGAAGAGGGAGGGTTGACGTCGCTCTATGAAACCGTTGAGCGCCCGCTCGTTGCGGTACTCGCCCGTATGGAAGCCGTTGGCATTGCCGTTGATCGAGCAGTTCTCGTTCAACTGGAGGCAACCCTGCGAGACGAGACTCAGGGCCTCGAAGCCAAGGTTCACGAACTCGCCGGTCATAGCTTCAACGTGAATTCGACCCAGCAACTTCGGACCGTTCTGTACGACGAACTCGGCCTGACTCCTGGCAAGAAGACCAAGACTGGCTCGTATTCAACCGACGCACAGACTTTGGAGTCGCTTCGCGAAGATCATCCGATTGTTGACACGCTGCTCCGGTATCGAGAGTCGGAGAAGTTGCGCTCAACCTATGGAGAGGCGCTTCTCGTCGAAGTTGCGGCAGATAGCCGAATTCACGCGACCTTTCGACAAACGGTGGCACGGACCGGACGACTCTCTTCAGAACATCCAAATCTGCACAACATCCCCGTCCGCACCGAAGGTGGTCGGAGGTTCAGAGGCGCCTTCATCCCTCGTGAGGGATGGAAGCTCCTGGTCGCCGACTATGACCAAATTGAACTCAGGGTCATTGCCCACCTTTCTGGCGATCCCGGTCTCGTTGCTGCGTTCAGCGCGGGAGATGACATTCACCGAGCGGTCGCCGGAGGGGTGTACGGCGTCGAGCCCGCAGACGTGACGCACGCTCAACGAGAGCGGGCCAAGATGGTCTCGTACGGCCTTGCCTATGGCATGGAGGCTTTTGGTCTCTCGAGACGGCTTGGATCGTCGGTTGAAGAGGCGAAAGAGATCATGGACCGCTACTTCGCCGCATTTCCCTCGGTGCAGAGCTACATGGATGCGGCAGTAGTTGCGGCTCGAATCGAGGGCCAGACGAGAACCGAAATGGGTCGAATTCGTCCACTACCTGAACTCAAGGATCCAAACTTCAGAATCCGCCAAGCTGCAGAGCGACAGGCGATGAATGCGGGAATTCAGGGCCTCGCGGCGGATATCTTCAAATTGGCACTCATTCGCCTCGATCATGCGCTCACCGAAGCCAATCTTGAAGCCAGACTCGTATTGCAGGTGCACGACGAAGTTCTGGTCGAGTCACCGCCACAGGAAGCAGAACAGGTCGAGGCAATCGTTCGAGCAGCGCTCGGCGGAGCCGGAGCACTTCGGGTCCCCCTTGAACTCTCACTCAACTGGGGCGACTCCTGGGCGACCGCCAAGTCCTAGGGGAGCGTTCGGTCTCGACCCAGTGGTAACCTTGCAGTCCGGCTTGAGATGGCGCATGGCGTCTCTCGCTTCATACCCACCAACAGTGTTCCAGCGCGACCGATATCCCTCGAAGGAAGCACCATGACTGACAGCACCCGCACCTCCCTCCTCTCGCCAGAAGCGATGGGAACCTTTGATGCTGAAGGGAATTACATCCCTCGCATCATCACCGCCGATGACCTCGGAGGCGACGAACTCGAAGCAGCCCTCATGGGTTCGATCAAGGAGTTCGAAGACGGAGATCTCGTCGAAGGCACCGTGGTCAAGATCGACCATGACGAAGTGCTCCTCGACATTGGCTTCAAGTCAGAAGGTGTCATCCCTTCGCGTGAACTTTCGATCCGCAATGACGTCAACCCGTCGGAGATTGTTTCCCTTGGTGACCGGATTGAAGCCCTTGTTCTTCAAAAAGAAGACAAGGAAGGTCGCCTGATCCTTTCGAAGAAGCGCGCACAGTACGAGCGGGCATGGGCAACGATCGAAGAGCTCAAGAACAAGGGCGAAATGGTCTCAGGTCCAGTTATCGAGGTCGTCAAGGGCGGACTTATCGTCGACATTGGCCTTCGTGGTTTCTTGCCGGCATCGCTTGTTGAACTCCGTCGTGTCCGTGAACTTCAGCCCTACATTGGCAAGACCATTGAGGCCAAGATCATCGAGCTCGACCGGAACCGCAACAACGTTGTGCTGTCACGTCGTGCGTGGCTTGAAGAGGCGCAGAAAGAACAGCGTGGAGACTTCCTGACCAACCTGAAGCCAGGAGAGCGCCGCAAGGGTGTGGTCTCTTCAGTGGTCAACTTCGGTGCATTCGTTGACCTTGGTGGCATGGACGGACTGATTCACGTTTCTGAGCTTTCTTGGAAGCACGTTGAGCACCCTTCGT
>CAIXCS010000121.1 GCA_903918025.1 uncultured Actinomycetes bacterium | reverse complement strand
GGCTCTCGAGCATCATTGCTTTAGGGATCTGGACGCGCGCAACGGGCTTCTCGCCCTACGACCTCTGGTTTGATGATGCCTGGGCAGCGCTCCCGGCCAAGGTTTCGTTGTCGACCGCCAACCACATGGTGACGACGACGCCCGCTTACTCGTTGGTGCTCCGATCCTGGCTCCAACTTGACCCTGGATCCACCGTGTGGGCGCAGATACCAAGTTTCCTTGCGGGTATTGCCGGCATTGTTGCGGTGTTCGGTCTTCTTCGCTCCTTCGCGTTCCGTCAGCCACTGCCATGGCTCGGGGCCTTACTCATTGCGGTTGGCCCCATTGCCTCGACCTACTCCACTCGAGTCAAGGAGTACGCAGCAGACCTCCTGGTTGCCTGCGCACTCCTCTACTTGGCCGAGCAGTGGCGAAGGCATCCAACAAGACGATTGGCGTTCGCGATTGGTGGCGTGAGTTGTCTTGGGCTCTTGCTCTCCGCCCAAACCTTGCTCGTGACCGCTGGCGTCATCGTTCTTTTGGCTGTCGCTGCGGTCAATGAGCCAGACCGCCGCCGCCAGGTAGTGGGGATCCTCGGAGCGATTGTCGCAACGGGCCTTCTCGGTGAGCTGGTGTGGTTTCGGCACATCGTGCCGCAACTGAAGGTGAACTGGAAGGCAAAGGGCTTCATGCTCGACCTCAGTTCGCTCCACTCGGCGTATTTCAGTGTGGTGCACATGCTCGCTGGACTGGGTCATGGCCTCACGGGGCTTCCAATTCCATTTTCCTTCAATGGTGGTGCAATTCTTCCAGGCTCCGTTGTCCTTGCAGGCGTCACGGGACTCGTTCTCCTCCTCATCGTGGTCCCACCCCTCTGGCAGGTAGCGACGCACTTCCGCCAACTGCCTGGACGACTGTTCGCCCCCGCAGTGGTCATCGTCGGGGCATTCGGCGGCGCGGTAGTTGGCGCCACACCACTCGGCGGTGGACGCACCGACGAAGTGTTGTATCCGGCGCTCATCCTCTTACTCGCCGGCGCACTCGAACCCCTGCTTGAGCGAAAGGGCAACAAAGCACCTACTGCTCGCCGCCCGGCAACCGCCACAACCGCTCTCGCGATCGCCATCCTTGGCACCTACGGACTCACCCATCAATCGGTGTATCCAGAGCTCGATCTCCGAGGGGTCGTTGCCCAACTGGGACCAAGCCTCCACGCTGAGGACATCGTCATCGTTGATGGCTATGCCAGTTTCACCTGGGGAAACAATGATGAAGCCCCGTGGGCGGTCAGCTTCCGCCAAGGAAGGATTGTTTGGCCAATGGGCTTCCACGTTGTCAGTCGCGATCCTCGAACGACACTGTCGAATGAGTATCTGCAGCCTGATCAACGGATCACTGAACTCCTCAAGACCAAACATCGCCTTTGGTATGTCGGGGTCACCATTGGCGCATCAAGTCCGAACGCACCCGCGGGACTCCTCAACTTTCCGCTCTCGACACCGACGAAACTTGCAATCGAAAGCTCAGGCTGGCAGCCAACGATCTATCAACTCAAGGCCACCCACTGCTTCGCGGTTCTCTACACCCACCCGTAACCCTGAGTTCTATCTCCGGATGAGCACGGAGGAACCATGACCAAAGAGTCCTTGGTTGGCCGTAATGGCAACATTGGCGTTGGCAATCTGTCGTCCGGTGGCTTGTTCGCGTAATTGCAACACCGCCTCGACCACCTGGGCAATCGCCTGCGCGGGAATTGCCTCACCAAAGCTGCCAAGTCCGCCAGAAGGATTCACCGGTATCCGCCCACCAATGGTGGTCGCGCCGCTGCGAAGCAGCTGTTCCGCCTCACCTTCGCCGCACAACCCCAGGTCTTCATACCAGTCGAGTTCGAGTGCAGTCGAGAGGTCGTAGACCTCGGCCATCGAGAGGTCTTCTGGTCCAATTCCGGCCTCTTCGTAGACCGCTGCGGTGATTGACTCACGAAAGCTTCGTGGGGGCAGCGCCACGGTCGCCGATGAATCGGTGGCGAAGTTTGGCATCTCAATGGTGGTGTTTGGGTAGACCGGCGTCACGGTTGACACGGCGTCAATCGTCACCAGGGGCTGAATTCCATGTGCCTTGGCAAAGGCAACCGACGACAGAATGAGCGCTGCGCCTCCGTCAGAGGTGGCGCAAATTTCTTGCAGGTGGAGAGGGTCAGCGACCATTGGCGAGGCCAAGACTTCTTCAATCGTCACTTCCTTGCGGTAGCGAGCATTGGGGTTGGCCGCTCCATGGCGGGCATTCTTCACTTTGACCTGAGCGAAGTCCTCTGAGGTTGAACCGAAGCGCTCCATCCTCCTGCGGGCATAGAGCCCAAAGTAGGTCGGATTGGTTGCACCAAGGAGGTGGAACCGGAGCCAGTCTGGGTCATCAGTCCTGTTCCCACCAACGGGAGCAAAGAAGCCCTTTGGCGTCGTGTCCGCCCCAACGACGAGTGCGACCTCAGAGAGTCCCGCAAGGATTTGGGCCCGAGCATTGGCAATGGCTTGTGCACCAGAGGCACATGCCGCATACGACGAGGACACTCGTGCACCGGTGAAGCCGAGTGCTTGAGCAAAGGTGGCTCCGGCAATGAAACCTGGGTAGCCGTTTCGAATCGTGTCGGCTCCGGCAACGAGGTCCACCTGCGTCCACTCAACACCAGCATCAGCAAGCGCTGCTCGCGCCGCAACGACGCCGTACTCAACGAAGTTTCGTCCCCACTTCCCCCATGGATGCATCCCGACACCGAGGACAGCAATGCGCTTGGCATCAGTCATCGTGTTGCCTCCACTGGTTGGAACTTCCACACGAGCTTCGGACCATCGTCGTCAGTAAACAGGACATCGGTCACGACCTCCATCTCCATGCCAACTGACAACTCTTCAGCTCCCACGCTTGCAATGGCTTGGCCAAGAACAACCAAGCCTTCGGCTTCGAGCTCGACCGCAACGATGGCAAATGGGACAAAAGGATCGGTGGGCACATAGGGAGGAGGAGGCTGATAACTCGCGCTCGTGTAACTCCAGACCTTGCCGCGCCGCGAAAGGGGCACGACGTCGTGCGTCTCACTTTGACAACGCGGGTTTGGACAGAGCCCTTGCTTGGCAGGAAACGCATACGTCCCACACCCGGTGCACCGTGATCCAAGGAGCGCCTGCGCTTCCGGATCGAAGAAACCTTCTACTGCTGCCGTGCCATTCATGGTCATCCCAGTCGCTCAATGATCGTTGCGTTTGCTTGCCCGCCACCTTCGCACATCACCTGCATCCCATAGCGACCCCCGGTTCGCTCGAGTTCGCACAGAAGCGTCGACATGAGCCGAGCGCCGGAACACCCAGTTGGGTGGCCGAGCGCGATTGCACCGCCGTTCACGTTGACCTTGGACATGTCAGGGTGAAACTCTCGCTCCCAAGCAAGGACAACGCTGGCGAAGGCCTCATTGATCTCAATGAGGTCGAGATCTTCCAGAGAGAGGCCCGACTTCTCAAGGACCATTGCCGTCGCGGGAATCGGAGCGGTCAGCATGATCTGCGGATCATTGGCTGCAACGGCGAACGTGTGAAAACGAGCCCGAGGGGTCAGACCAAGCGACACCGCTCTCTTTTCACTCATGAGCAGCACTGCCGCCGCACCGTCGGAAATCTGTGAACTCGTCGCTGCGGTCACGAGACCGTCTTCGCGAAACGCTGGTCGAAGTGCGGCCATCTTCTCGTAGGTACCTCCAGGACGAATGCCTTCATCACCAAGGACAGGTCCAAGGTCAATCCCATCAGCAGTCTTTCCAAGAATCGAAAGCAGCTGGGTTGAGAAGCGTCCTTCTTCCGTTGCCCTTGCCGCGCGCTGATGCGACTCGAGGCCAAAGCGGTCCATGTCCTCACGAGAGATATTCCAGCGTCGAGCAATCTCCTCGGCGCACTCACCTTGGTGGATGAGTTCGAACCGGGACTTGTAAAGCGGACCGTAGGCCTCACCTGGTCCAGGTTCTGTCGTTGAACCAATCGGCACCCGAGTCATTGACTCAATGCCCGCACCAATGGCAACGTCCATGGCTCCAGCAGCAATTGCCTGGGCGGCGAAGTGGATTGCCTGTTGGGCGGACCCGCACTGGCGGTCAACCGTCGTACCTGGCACCGTTACCGGAAACCCCGCGGCTAGCGCGGCGTTCCGAGCGATATTCATCGCCTGTTCGCCAACGGTCATGGTGCAACCCATGATCACGTCCTCCACAATTGCGGGGTCAATTCCGTTTCGCTCAACGAGTGCCGCAAGAGGCTGGGCGGCAAGGTCGGTCGCATGCCAACCCGAGAGCACGCCTCCTCTTCGACCTATTGGTGTGCGGACAACATCGACAATCACGGCAGAGGACATGTGCGCATTGTTGCCGATGGCTGGTGAGTGTGTCAGATTTGCCAAGTCATGGACCTCACGTTCTCACCCGACCAAGAAGCCTTCCGCATGGAAGCTCGCACTTGGCTTCAAGCAAATGTTCCGCCACCAGGCTCACTCAGGTCTCTCGATACCGCAGAGGGATTCGAGGACCACCGGACCTTTGAACGACAGCTGTTTGATGCGCACTGGTCAGTTGTTTCCTGGCCGAAGCCGTTTGGCGGCAGAGAAGTCGGCATCATGGAGTGGCTTATTTTCGAAGAGGAGTACTACCGCGCTGGCGGCCCGCGCCGGGTAAGTCAGAACGGCATCTTCCTCTTGGCGCCAACCTTGTTCGAGTTCGGCACGGCCGCTCAGCAGACGAGGTACTTGCCTGCCATGGCTTCGGGTGAGGAGATCTGGTGTCAGGGCTGGTCAGAGCCTGACGCGGGAAGTGACCTCGCGAGCATTCGTTCTCGCGCAACGAAGACTGACGGCGGTTGGTTGCTCACCGGACAGAAGACCTGGTGTAGTCGAGGGGCGTTTGCCCACCGCTGTTTTGGCATCTTTCGCTCAGATCCTTCGGCCGAGCGTCACCGTGGGCTGACCTACTTCCTCATTGACATGGCCACGCCCGGCGTCACCGTTCGCCCAATTGCGCAGTTGGACGGAGAAACAGGATTTGCTGAGGTCTTCTTCGATGAGGTCTTCGTGTCTGATGACGATGTCTTGGGCGGAATTGGTGACGGTTGGAAGGTTGCGATGGCAACGGCTGGCTCGGAGCGGGGTATTTCGCTCCGGAGTCCCGCTCGCTACACCGAGGCTGCCGGGAAGCTCATGGACCTACTCGCCGCACATTCCTTAGAAGTTGGTGCACTTGGCCTCGACCCTCGCGGAGCGATCGCGGATGACGTTGTGAAGGCGTATGTCGACGCTGAGGCGTACAAGTTGCATACCTACATGACCGCAACCAAAGTTCGCGAAGGTCACAAGGTCGGCGCCGAAGCCTCAGCAACGAAGATCTTTTGGTCCGAGACTGACGTCAACCTCCACCAAGCAGCGCTGAGACTGCTCGGTCCAAGCGCAGAACTCCTCGTGCCGAATGACCACGGAGGGCTCGACCTCTCGGACTGGCTCGATGGTTATCTCTTCGCGCTCTCGGGACCGATCTACGCGGGAACGAACGAAATCCAACGAAATGTCGTCGCGGAGCGCATGCTCGGATTGCCGAGGGCTTGAGATGCGCTTCTCGTTTACCGATGAACAACTCTCCTTTCGTTCCGCTGTTGCCGACGTCTTGTCGGACTGGTGCACTCCCGCTGATCTGCACGCGCGCTACGTCGAGCTCGACGCTCAAGCTGGCCGCTCACATGGACGGTGGAATGCGCTTGCAGGACTTGGCGTAACGGGCCTCCTCGTCCCTGAGCACCTCGGGGGTCTCGGGCTCACCGACCTTGATCTCATTGGCATCGCCGAAGAGGCAGGTGTCGTGGTGTTACCTGAGCCACTCGCAACAACCTCCGGGGTGGTGTTTGGAACGCTTGGACGTCTTCCAGCAGCAAGTGAACGACTTGCCGCTGCAGTAGAGGGGCTTTCGACCGCGACCTTCGGTGGCGTTGACTTTGGTGCGGAGCGGCACCGCGTGACGACCACGCTCACTGCCGGCATCGCCAGCACCCCTCGAGTCGCCCACTGCCATGCAGATCTGCTCTTGCTGGTGATCGTCGTCGATGGGGCCACCGAGCTACACCTCGTCGAGCAGGCCGACGTGACCGTCGAGGCGACGCCCGCACTCGATCTCACTCGAGAACTCGGGACCATCCACTGGCGACCGTCGGAGGGCACGTTGCTCTCAAGTGCGGTTGAGGCAGACCAACTCGTCGAACACCTCGTCGAGCGTTCTGCTCTCTACGCCGCTGCGGAACTCTTGGGACTCTGCCAGGCGATGCTTTCCTTGACCTCGTCCTATGTGACCGAGCGAAAGCAGTTCGGTGTGCCAGTCGGCTCGTTCCAAGCGGTCAAGCACCATCTCGCCGGAGCTCGGGTGCGCCTTGAGTTCGCCCGCCCTGCGGTCTACCGGGCCGCGTACACACTCGCCCAAGGCGAGCCAACGCTTGCTCATGACGTGTCCATGGCGAAATCGCTCGCGGCTGACGCCGCCGATGAAGCGGCTCGGGTGAGCCTCCAATGTCACGGTGCGATTGGCTACACCTACGAGTACGACCTGCACTTCGCCATGAAGCGTGCCTGGGGTCTCTCGGCTGCATGGGGCGATGCTCGAAGCCACCGAGCGAGAATTCTCGACCTCGTCGTCGAAGCTCGTTCTTAAGCTCCGTCAGGACTGACGAGAAATTCCAACAGCAGCTGGCTGACCTCGTCAGGGCGCTCGACTGGAAGCCAATGCCCCGCACCGTTGACCACTCGATAGGTAAATGGCGCGTCGACATAGTTGGCCGAATTCACCATCTGCTCCTCGGTGAGCGCATGGTCCAAGGTCGACCACACACCGAGCGTGCGGCACTGGATGGCTGGAAGCACCGGCGGTGGCGCATTCCATTGCTCGGGCTTCAAGTTTGCTCGATACCAGTGAATGCCGGTTCGCAGCGAGCCATCGCGCTCCAAGTGCCCGAGCACACGACTTGCCTCTGGGTGACCAAACCATCCGCGAAAGTTCGCTCCGTCGTCTTTGGTCAGCCACTCTTCCGCAACGCCTTCGAACTGAAAGAGAAGCGTGTACCAAATCTTGATTTGCTGAGCAGCACCAACACTGGCAAACGCGGTCGGATGCCCAACGGAGAATGCCGCGAGCGATTGCGTTCGCCCTGGCAGGAACGTCGCAAACGCCCAGGCAATGTTTGCCCCCCAGTCATGCCCGACGATGTGTGCGGTCTCGACTCCAGCCGCATCGAGCAGAGCCGCAACATCCATGACCAGTTCAGCCATTGCGTAGGCAGAAATCTCCTCAGGTTTCTCTGAGCGCCCGTAGCCACGCTGATCGGGCACGAGCACCCGGAAGCCTGCGTTGACGAGCACAGGAACTTGAAAGCGCCACAGATCTGCCGTGTCCGGGAATCCATGGAGGAGAACAACCGCGGGATCACCAGCTCGGCCGTGATCGTCGGCAACAACGGTTACTCCGCTTCGAGTGAAAGTGATTGTTGGCACGAAGAGAGGCTACCGTTGCCCCGTCAACACCCTCGAGGTGCCGAGACTAGGAGTTGCCATGCACGATGCCGCGTCGCTTCACAAGGCCATTTCACTTGAGGGAAGAACCGCCGTTGTCACGGGAGCCGGAAGTGGCATTGGTCAAGCAAGTGCGGCCACGCTGGCCGCTGCCGGAGCAAAGGTGTTCTGTGCTGACCTTCTTGGCGACTCTGCAGAAGCAACTGCTGCTGCGATTCGCGCTCTCGGTGGCCATGCCGAAGGCGTCACGGTCAACGTCGCGGTGCGACAAGAAGTAGAAGACCTCATGGACCGCGCCATTGGCGAAACGGGCCGCCTCGATATTTGCTGCAACGTCGCCGGAAAGATGAGTGAGGCAAAGGTCCTCGACATTGACGAGGCCGATCTTGATTCCATGTTGCAGGTGAATTTGAAGGGGGCGCTCTTCGGTTGCCAGGCCGCCGGGCGCTTCATGGTTGATCACGGCGGAGGCTCCATTATCAACATGGCCTCAACCGCAGTCCTTGCTCCGTCACCGGACATCGCGGTCTACGCGATGACCAAAGCTGCACTCGTGCAGTTGACCAAGACCATGTCGGTTGAAGTTGGCAAGCGTGGCGTTCGAGTGAACGCCATTGCTCCGGGCTTCGTCCCAACCAAGATGACGAGTCGGTACTACACGAATCCCGATGGCACTGAAGATGAAGCGATGAAGGAAATGGTGCTGCAGCCAATGGCCAAGTTCGCACCGCTTCGACGGGTTGGCACGCCTGACGACATTGCCCACGCGGTCCTCTACCTCGCCAGCGACCTGTCGACCTTTGTCACTGGTCAACTCCTCGCGCCCAATGGCGGTGTGGCTGGAGTCTCGTAGCGAGGCCCCGCAACTCATCCAGCGGAAGTGCATGTTTGGAGGCACTCGGTCTAGTGTCGGGCCATGGCTGAACTCCCAAAGATCATCTCGGTTGATGACCACATCGTCGAACCCGCCAACCTCTGGATGGATCGACTCCCGGCGAAGTACAACGATGTTGGACCTCGCGTCATTCGTGGCACCATGCCCGAGGTCACCTATGTCGGCGGAAAACTGACGATCAAAGAGGGTGGCACCGGAGGTCCAGCAGACTTCTGGCACTACGAGAAACTTCGTCGACCGCTGCTTCGCGTTGACTCCGCCGTTGGCGTTCCGCGTGATCAGGTCACGATGAAGGGCATCACCTTCGAGGACATGCGTCCAGGGTCGTATTCCCAGAAGGAACGCCTTGAGGACATGGACGTCAATCACATTGACGCGTCACTCTGCTTTCCAACGCTTCCTCGCTTCTGCGGACAGACCTTCGCCGAAGCAGAAGACAAAGAACTCGCACTGCTGTGCGTGAAGGCCTACAACGACTACCAAGTAGAAGAGTGGTGTGCGGGGACCAATGGTCGGCTCGTGCCGCTCATCATCATTCCGCTGTGGGATGCACAACTCGCCGCTGATGAGGTTTACCGCAATGCCGCTCGTGGCGTGCACGCGGTCTGCTTCTCGGAGCTTCCCAATCGACTGGGACTTCCTTCAATCCACGACCCAAGCAACTACTGGGCGCCGTTCTTCGCAGCCTGCGATGAGACCGAGACCGTCATCAACATGCACATTGGGTCGTCGAGCCAAATGCCGTCGACCTCTCCTGATGCGCCTGCCGCGGTTGGCTCGTCGCTGACCCACATCAATGCGGAGTTGTCGATGGCCGACTGGCTCTTCTCTGGCCACTTTGAGACCTACAAGAACTTGAAGGTCGCCTACTCAGAAGGCCAAATTGGTTGGATCCCCTACCTGCTCCACCGCATGGACGTCGTCTGGGACGAGAACCGCGGTTGGGGTGGCGTGGCCGACAAGGTGCCGAATCCTCCAAGCACCTACTTCCCTGGCCATGTCTACGGATGCTTCTTCGATGACCCTGAAGGGTTGAAGCTCATCGACGCCATTGGTGAGGACAACATCACCTATGAGAGTGACTACCCACACAGTGACTCCACGTGGCCAAAGACCAAAGAAATCGCCGACGCGCAGATGGCGCACCTCTCTGACGAGCAGCGCTGGAAGATTGTTCGCGGCAACGCCATCAAGCTCTTCAAGCTCGATCTCCCGGCCTAGTTCCACATGGATCTGCGCGCAACACCGGCCGAAGAGGCCTTTCGGGCGGACCTCCGTGCGTGGTTGACTGCCACGCTCCCTCTGCTGCCGGAAAAGCCTTCGCACACGGACTGGGACGCGCGTCGAGTCTTTGATACGACCTGGCAACGGCTCCTCTTTGACGCCGGGTATGCCGGCATTGATTGGCCGGTTGAAGCGGGTGGCCGAGGAGCAAGCCCGGTTGAACAACTGATCTTCAAGGAAGAGTGCGAGCGCGCAGGGGCACCGTATGTCGGCCTCGGTTTTGTCGGCCTCCTTCACGCTGGTCCCACCATTAATGCCGAAGGTTCGCTCCTTCAGCGGACGACCTACCTCCCCAAAATCCTGTCGGGCGACCACGTCTGGTGCCAAGGATTCTCGGAGCCCGGCTCAGGATCTGACCTTGCTTCAATGCGGACACGAGCGGTTCGAGATGGCGATGACTACGTGGTCTCCGGTTCAAAGATCTGGACGAGCCACGCCGAGGTTGCGGACTATTGCGAACTCTTGGTGCGCACTGGCACCGAAGAAAGCAGGCACAAGGGCATCACCTGGCTCATCATGGACATGAAGAGTCCCGGCATTGAAGTCCGTCCGCTCATGACCATTTCGGGATCAACCGAGTTCGCCGAGTTGTTCCTCGACGAGGTTCGCATCCCGGTCGGGAATCGAGTTGGCGAGGAGAACGATGGATGGCGGGTCACCATGGTGACCCTTTCGTTCGAACGGGGAACGGGCTTTGTTGGTGAGCTCCTCGAGTCCATGCGCTTTCTCCGAGAAGTTGCCGAACTCGCGAAGCGGACCGGCGCATGGGGCGACCCAGGCATTCGCCGGAGAGTCGGCCAATTGACGGCAACCTTTGATGGTCTCTGGGCACTCACGAAGCGCACGGTCTCAGAAGCGCAAGCAACCGGGATCCCAGGGATCGGCGGCACCGTCTTCAAGCTGTCCTACTCAGAAGCCGGCCAACAATTGGCCCAATTGTCGATGGAGTTGCTCGGAGAAGCCGGTCTTCTCCTCGACCCCCTTGACCACACCGCTGATGGCCAAAGCCTCGAGAACGGTGAACTCGTTGAGGCATGGATCAAGTCGTTCAACCTGACCATTGCCGCAGGAACGTCACAAATCCAACGAAATATCGTCAGCGAGCGCATCTTGGGACTCCCGAAGGAACCTGCTGGGGTGAAGTCGTGAACTTCCAACTCTCGAGCGACCAGATCGCCCTCAGAGATGGCCTCATTGCCCTGCTGGAGGGTCGTTTCAGTCTTGAGACCATTCGAGCCCGAGAAGGCCAGGCTTCAGTGGTCGACCGAACGCTCTGGGAGCAACTCGCCGAAACCGGCGTGTTCTCCATCCTCGTCCCCGAATCACTCGGTGGCCTTGGCCTCGGCATGACCGACGCGGTCATCGCAACCGAAGCACTCGGTCACGCGCTCCTTCCCGGTCCAGTGATCGGAACGATGCTCGCTGCCGGGACCATTGCCGGTGCCGCCGAAGGGTCCACGCTGGTTGGCCTGCTCGCTTCAAATGGCCAAGGCCCTCTTCCAGCGGTCATTGAACTTCCCGGCGACTGCGATGGGTACCTCGTCTTGCCCGATCCTCGAGACACGGCGTCACCTGTTGGCTACGCACCTCGTGGCGCGTTCACCGCAGATACTCCGACACGGAGTTTGGACCCACTGCATCCAGTTGGTCGCCTCCACCTTCCGCTACCAACTGGTGATGTGGAACTCCATGAGCGTGCCGACGTGCTTCGTCGACGAGCACTGTTACTGGGTAGTGGCTTCGAAGTTGGCCTCGCTACCTTCGCATTGGAACATGCCGTTGCTTACGCGAAGGAGCGCCACCAATTTGGTCGTCCGATTGGTTCCTTCCAGGCCATCAAGCACCTCCTCGCCGATGAACTTGCACGACTTGAACTTGCTCGTGCCGCCCTTCACTACGCAGCCGTCATTACCGATGAACCGGAAGTTGCGGCAATTGATGGTGAGGTCTCTGGACTCTCTGTTACCCAAATGCAGTGGCGTGCAACCGCTGGGGCAAAGCTGTTGTGTGATCAAGCAGCACTGAGTTCCACAAAGACTGCCGTCCAGGTCTACGGCGGCATGGGCTACACCTGGGAAGTACCGATCCACCTCGCATTGAAACGAGCACGCGTTCATTCGACCCTGCTCGGCTCCACCGACCAAATGGCAGAACTCGTCGCCACACTCGCAAGCTGACCACGAACACTTCTGGAGGATGTGCCCATGAATACGATCGAACTCGTCGGCAACAAAGTTGTCTACGGCATGCAACTCCCCATTCAGTCACAGTCACGACTGTTCGTCTCCGACTGGGAACTGACGGCAACCGTTGATGACCTTGGTGACATCGCCAAGGCAGCTGACCGATCAGGTTGGCACTACCTCGGCGTCTGCGACCACACCGCCATTCCAGAGCGACTCGTTTCCGCAATGGGCGCCGAGTGGTACGACACCATTGCGACGCTCGGCTGGTTGGCTGGCATCACCTCGAACACCATGCTCCTCACCCACGTGCTGATCTTGGCGCAACGTCACCCACTCCGGGCTGCCAAGGAGCTCGCCACCTTGGACCACCTCTCAAAGGGTCGGATCATCGTCGGCGTTGGCGCAGGACACGTCACCGAAGAATTCGATCAACTAACTGGTCCGACCGGCTTCGCTGATCGTGGTCCAGCGACCGATGAAGCAATCAGGGCGCTTGCGATGTGCCTTGAAGAAGAATCCGCAACCTTCGAGGGCGAGCGCTGGCAGTTCTCCAACATGTCGATTGCGCCACGTCCGGTCCAGTCGCCCCGCCCGGCAATTTGGGTTGGTGGATCAACGCCACCCGCACTTCGTCGGACCGCAAGATACGGCGATGGCTGGCTCCCACAGGGAACCCGACGGGGAGATCTCCCTGGACAAATTGCGAAACTGAAGGAACTCCGCGAAGAACTTCGCAACGGCGACCCTCTCGACATCGGGACCATTGCTGAGCCGTGTCACGTCGACCTTGGTGGTGGACGCGACGGCCTCCCGGAGTACACCATGGTCGCTTCGCCCGAGCGGATCGCCGCGTCACTGCTCGAACTGGTTGCCATGGGCGTCAATCACCTTCAGATTCCTCTTCGTGCGAGGTCAGCTCAAGAATTTGCCGAGCAAACTGAGGCTTTCGGCAACCTCGTCGGCCCACTCCTCAACCCGTAACCTTCACCGTCAACCACAAAGGAACTTCAATGACCAACCAGTTTAAGGACGAGACACAACTACTCATTGGTGGCCAGTGGCAGACCGCGTCGAGTGGCAGCTACGAGATCATCAACCCGGCGACCGAAGAAGTCGTCGCTCTCGCACCCAATGCGAGCCGCGCTGATGGCATGGCGGCTGCTGCAGCGGCGCGTGCCGCCCAACCCGCGTGGGAGGCCCTTGGCTACGAGGCTCGAGGTGCGCTGCTGGCAAAGGCCGCTGAAGCCATTCGGGAGCGCTCGAAGGAACTCCTTCCACTCGTGATCGCAGAGACCGGAGCAACGGCCCGCGTTGGCTCGCAAATGCAGGTCCCGGTCACTGCCGACCGCTTTGAGCGCTACGCCAAGGACCCAAGGGCAATTCTGCAAACGCCGCTCCTGCCATCACCAGCTGCGGCAACCGCACTCGCCCCTGGTGGACTCATTGGTGGCATGGTCAACCGTCAGCCCGTTGGCGTTGCCGCCTGCATCACGTCCTACAACTTCCCGCTGGTCAACATGGCAGGAAAGGTCGCTCCAGCGCTTGCCGCTGGCAACGCGGTCGTGATCAAGCCTGCACCTCAAGACCCACTTGCGGTCATTGAACTGGTGCGCATCCTCGATGAGGTTGGTTTCCCACCTGGCGTCGTCAACTTGGTCGTTGGCCAAGGAGCCGATGCTGCCTCAGCACTCGTTGACAGTGCCGACGTCGACATGGTTTCGTTCACCGGTTCGACCGAAGTTGGCACTCGAATCATGGAAGCCTCGGGCAAAACCATGAAGCGCCTGCTCTTGGAGCTTGGTGGCAAGGGCGCTGCCTTGGTCTTAGAAGACGCTGACGTCAAGTCGGCAGTTGGTTGTCTGCAGTCAGTCTGGGCATTTCACTCGGGCCAGATCTGCACCGCTCCAACCCGGGCAGTCGTTCATCGCAGCCTTGTTGAGCAGGTCATTGAGAGCCTCTCTGCCGTTGCACCGTTCTTGAAGGTTGGCGACCCAACATCAATGGAGACCATCGTCGGGCCAGTGATTTCTGCTGCGCAGCGCGACCGGATCGAGGCACACATCCGCTCCGCCGCTCCTGAAGGTGGAGAAGTCGTCATTGGCGGCACTCGTCCTGACTTCGAACGCGGTTTCTACGTGAACCCAACGCTCATTGTTGGCTCCAATGACCTCACTGTTGCCCGTGAAGAAATCTTCGGACCGGTCATTACGCTTATCCCCTTTGATGATGAAGAAGAGGGCATTGCGATTGCCAATGACACCGAGTTCGGCCTCTACGACTACGTCTTCTCGAAGGACGGCGCCACCGCATTCCGCGTGGCCAAGCGCTTGAAGCCAGGACACGTTGGCATCAACACCGCACAACGAAACCACGATGCTCCATTCGGTGGCTTCAAGATGTCAGGTGTCGGTCGCGACGGTGGCGACTACGGGCTCTTGGCCTACAGCGAGCCACAGTCCATCATCTGGAGCACTTGAGCACGATGGACTTCCCTTCCACGCCGCTGCCTGAAAAGGGACTTTCCCGCGGAGAGGTCTTAGACCAGCTTCGTGCCTTGAAGGCTGACGACCGTCAATGGGAAGAAGGCAAGGTCTTCGGTCTCATCTACGACGCCGGCCCCGAGCACCACGAACTGCTTCGAGACGCCATGGCGCTCTTTGAAGCCGAGAACGGACTCAATGTCTTGGCGTTTCCCTCGATTGGGCAAATGAGCCATGACCTTGTTCGAATCACGGCATCACTGCTCGGCAGCGATGATCCACGTTCGGGCGGTGCGGTCACGGGCTTTCTCACCTCAGGTGGGACTGAGAGCTTGCTCCAAGCATCCAAGGTCGCTCGAGACCATGCTCGCGAGCGAGGAATTGCCAACCCAACAATCGTCTGCGCGACCAGTGCGCACGCAGCGTTCACCAAGGCTGGTGAATTGTTCGACATTGAGATCATTCGCGTCCCGGTTGGTGAGGACTTTCGAGCTGATGTCGACGCAATGGCTGCAGCGATTGATGACCGAACCGCCATGGTGGTGGCTTCGGCAATCTCCTATCCCCAAGGCGTCATTGACGACGTCACCGCACTCGGGGCGCTGGCGCAAGAGCGTGGCATCTTGTGCCACGTTGACTCGTGCATGGGCGGTTTCTTTCTGCCATTTCTCACCGAACTTGGTCACTGCGACGTGCCCTTTGACTTCCGTGTTCCTGGAGTGACGTCGATGTCGGCCGACCTTCACAAGTATGGCTATGCCTCAAAAGGTGCGTCAGTCGTGCTCTATTCGACCGCCGAGCTTGCTCGCCACCAGGTCTTCATGACCGAGGACTGGCTCGGTGGCTTCTACGCCTCGACCACGATGGCTGGGACGAAACCAGCAGGACCAATCGCCGCTGCGTGGGCATCGCTCATGGCCCTCGGTCACGAAGGACTCCTTCGCCTGACCGCCGAAACCTACGCTGCCGCCCGACAAATCATTGACGCCGTCAACGCAAATCCATTGCTCGAGATTCGCGGGGAACCAGCGATGGCGGTGTTCGCGTTTGGAGCACGGGACTCTGCAGCCCTCGACATCTTTGCCGTCAGTGAAGTGTTGGCGAAGAGCGGATGGCACCTCGACCGTCAGCGACACCCCGATTCGCTGCACCTCACGGTGCATGCCGGATCGGTCAAGGCCACTCCTGCGTTTCTCGCCGACCTTGAGGAAGCGGTTCGTACGGTTGGTGACCGCCGAACTGAAGACCGCTCCACCACCTATGCAACGGGAGTCTGAGCATGCCATCAGCCCGTTTCCACGAGATCGCTGCCTTGGTCAGAAATTGGGGAAGGTGGGGACCGAGTGATCAACTCGGCACGCTCAATTTGATCGACGCTCAAGCCCGGCTCCGTGGAGTTGAGTCCGTCGTCACGGGTGAAACCTTCTCCCTTGGTCTCGCCCTCGGCAAAGCCGAAGGCATCCAGCCAGGTTTCATTGAAGGACGGGTTGATCCCGACCGGACAATGATTTCAATCAATGGTCCGCTCTCTCCAGATCCCGAGTGGATCTGCTCGAGCGAAGACGTCGTCACAATGGCACTTCAAGCAGCAACCCATTGGGACGGCCTTGCTCATGTTTCGTATAACGGGCAGCTCTACAACGGCTACCCGGCGTCGTCGATTACGAGTCTCGGCGCCTCCTCCCTCGGTATTGAGCAGGTCACCTCACTGCTCTCGAGAGGCGTCTTGCTCGATGTTCCTCGTGCCCTCGGCCTCGACCGGCTTGAACCTGGCTACGCCATCACCGGAAGCGACCTTGACCTTGCCTGCCAAATGGCAGAGGTCTCGATTCTGCCGGGCGATATCGTCCTCGTGCGAACCGGTCAGCAAGGTTTCTTGACGCTTGACCCGGAGAAGCCATACAACGCCCCGCTGCCAACCAAGGACCTCATCGCCTACACGTTTCCTTCAGCAGGACTGACCATCGAAACAGCGCTGTGGTTCCACGCACGCGACGTTGCCGCGGTTGCAACCGACACCTTGGTTGGCGAGGTGTTCCCCGGTGAACGCGAGGAGGACTACCTGCCAGTCCACCTGCTCCATCTCGTTGAAATGGGAATGACCCAAGGGCAGAACTTCGTGCTCGACCGATTAGCAACGGCGTGCGGTGAAGATGGGCGCTACACCTTCCTGCTCGACGCGTCACCACTTCCCTTCACGGGCGGCGTTGGGTCACCACTCAACCCAATCGCACTTCGCTGAGCAGCGGTGACCAAGAGCACTCCATCACCTGGACGTTGAACGTTGGGAAAAGTAACCAGCCCGGCCACGCCACCAAGGCTGAATCTTGCAGCTTCTATGCAGAAGCCTTTGCCTGGATGGCTTGCTCCATGCCGTCGAGACCCTTCAAGATCGCTGCACGACCCGCTTCGTCGAGGACGGCATAGGCAGGGACCACCAAGAGGTCGGTCAATTCATCGGCCTTTGCCAGTGCATCAATGTCGTGCTCGGTCACCGTTGGAACTTCGTCAGCGGCCCAGCCGAACATTCCCCACATTTCTGGACGACGCGAGTAGTGGGCAACCTTCGGATCAACGCCAGAGGCGACGAGGGCGACGAGGTGCGCACAGCCGCGGTACTCACGAAGAATCGTGGTGATCTGCATGGCTCTGGCGGGGAAGTCTTCGGCGAGGGGTTCAGCGGCGTAACCAGCGAAGAGCGGATAGCCGGCCGCATTCTCACGGGCATAGTCAAGAATCTGCTCGGCTGCTGCGCAGTAGGCATCGAGTCCCGGAACGTTGGCAAACGTCTCCCTGGCAAACACGTGAGCTGCTTCCATGTGTGCTCGGGCGGCATCTCGGGGGCTGATCTTTGAGCGACCTTCATTCCAGAGAAACTCGACCACCGAAGGCTTGAAATACCCGAAGGAGGCAGCGACGACGGCAGGCTCAACATCGCCGAGTACGCCGCCTCGTCCCACGCCATAGAACGTGAAGGTGTCGAGACCAAGCGCTTCGCCCCTGGCAGTTGTTTCTGGGACAAAGTAGAACGCCCAACCAAGATCATTGATTCGAGAGCTGGCATTTTCAAGAAATTGCGTCAGTGGCATAGCGCCCATCCTGCCACTGTCGCCGGGAGGTGTGTCGAGGCAAGGCTCCAATGGGGCTCGCAGGTACCATTGGCACGTGGTTACCAATGAGCAGCTTTCGCTCACCCCCTCTCAACATGCCCGAAGGCAGCGTGTGCTCGATGCCGCCATGCAATTGGCGGCAACGGGTGGCTACGACGCAGTCCAGATGCGAGATGTGGCTGCCACCGCTGACGTCGCCATGGGGACGGTTTATCGGTACTTCACCTCCAAGGACCACCTCTTGGCAGCGGCGATGGTCTACTGGGTGGACCAGCTCTACGTCCAACTCGGGAGCCACCCCCCAAAGGGATCCTCTCCAGCCGAACGAGTCCTCGAGGTACTCGATCGTGCACTGCGGTCAATGAATCGCGTGCCACTTCTTGGAGCGGCATTGTTTACCTCCATCAACTCTGCCGATCCAGCCGCCATTGAGGCCCAGCAGCAGGTAACGACAACGCTCGATGCCATCGTCCTCCAGGCCATTGGCACGACGCCGCCAATCGATGCGCAGAACAGGAGCAGAATGATTGGACATATCTGGTACTCCGCAATGGTTGGCTGGGTGGCCGGGTGGTCGCCAATCGAGCGCATCTATCGCGAACTTGAGATTGCAGTCGATCTCCTCCTTCCAACATCCTGAGAAGCCTTCGTCTGCCTTCAGCCCATGCCACCTTTTGAGCAGTAGGTGCAGGTAGGTTGCGAGAGCGGTATGAGCTCTGAGGGGGGTGGTGAGATGGTCAGAAACGACGGAACGCCGGTCCCGAGTCACGGACCCGTCTTGCCAATCGACCAGTGGCGGCATCGCCCTGCCATTGAGATGGAAGAGTTCGAGCTCGTCCTCGATGACCATGTCGTTCGGTACTCGGTCTCATCAAATAGCGACGCACACGGCTCTGGAGGTCCTGGCACTCCTCCCATCTGGGCAATCAACCTTCATGGCTATTTGGCCGGAGGCGAGATGTACGCGCGGGAGAGTTGCACGCTTGCTCATCGATTGGGCTGGAGGGTCGTCAATCCCTCCCTTGCCGGTTTTGGCGGTTCCGATCCCCTCGATTGGCAGCACCTATCCATCAAGACCATGGCAGAGCAAGTGGAAGCACTCCGAAAGCACTTAGAACTTGGGCCGGTCGTCGTGCTTGGGCACTCCATGGGCGCCGCCGTTGCCATTGAGTACGCGACCAATTTTCCAAGTTCAACCGTCGCCGTCGTCTACCGAGACGGCATCGCCACCCCATCGTGGCAACGTCGTGACGGCGTCATTCCTCGATTCGTTAGTCGTCTCATGCCCGACCTCGCACCCGTGGCCGACATGGCCGCAGCCGTGGTGTTGGACCTCCCCGATCTCATGGTCGGGCGCCTCATCGCCACCTTGCGTTCGGTGCTTCCCGATGTTCGCAGAAACCTGAAGACCATTGCTCATGCGGTGCCACTTGGCTCGATGTTGTTAGAAGTTGACCAACGCGACGAAGTCGCAGCACTTCGAGACTCTGGAATTCCGCTGATTGCGGAGTGGGGCTGCTTTGATCACCTCACCGATGCCACTACCGCAGAAGAGTTTGCGGAACTGTCTGGCAGCCCGGTTCAGTGGGTTCCCGGCGGACACTCGTGGATGCTCGCGCGACCGGGAGGCCAGGCGGATCTTCTCCAACACACCTCTGCCGGCATCGCGTTCATGAAACTTCTTGAACTGAGAAACACCAAACTTCACAGGAGATACCGTCGACCGGTGAAACAAGCGTCCTAGTCGTCGAAGTTGTCCGCTGGAAGTGTGAGAACAAATCGCGCACCAGAGGAGCTGTCACCCAAAGCAATTACTCCCGCGTGGAGCGTTGCAATCTGGGCAACGATCGCCAGACCGAGTCCGGTTCCCCCGGTTCCCCTCACTCTCGAACTATCCGCTCGGCTGAAGCGGTCAAAGAGGGTTGCTCGAAGCGCCTCTGGCACGCCTGGTCCATCATCGGCAATCACCACTTCGGCATTGGTTGCGCCTTGACGTACTTCGAAGGTGACGGTTGACGTGGCATAGCGCTCGGCGTTATCGACCAAGTTGCGAAGTGCTCGTCGAAGGAGTTCTCGATCACCGCTGACACGAGCAGGACCGACCTTGACCGTGACGACGCTGACTCGACCGACGGAACGAAGTCGCTCAGCCTCCGCCAACATGAGGTCGTCGAGGTCGACCTCTTTGCGATCAAGAACAATCGCCCGCTCATCGGACTTCGCCAACATCAGAAGGTCATCAACGAGACGATCAAGCCGACCGCTCTCATCGGCGACAATGCGGACCATGGCGTCGTAATCCGTTCTTTCTGGCCGGCGTTGCGCCAACTCGACTTGGGCCACAATCGATGCAAGAGGACTCCGGAGTTCATGGCTCGCGTCGGCAACAAATTGACGTTGCCGAATCGTTGCGGTCTCGAGCCGATCGAGCATCGCGTTCATGGTTGACGCCAGCCGAACGATCTCGTCGTCACCTTTGGGGAGCGGCACCCGGAGGCCAGTACTGACGGTTGAAATCTCCGCCACCTCTCGCCGGATGGCCTCAACGGGTCGAAGCGATCGTCCGACAACCCACCACGAAATGAGCGCGGTGAGTAACGCGACCGTCGGCAGGGCGAGCGCGGAGAGTTCAATGACGAGGAGTCGCGTTGCGCTATTGGCCTGGGCAGTCGATGCGCCGGCATACACAATCACTGCGCCAAATTTGCTCGAAGCAACCGTTGTTGCATAGGCGAGATCGAGAGGATACTGACTCGTGAATGCTGGATTGAGGGGGGCTGCGACGGTTGCATGCGACGTTGGAATGAGGAGCGACATCCGTGGAAGGCCCGAGATTGCTCCGGAGGAATAGAGGAAGTCACCTCCATTGACGGCGACAACTTGGACGACCGTTCCATTCGGGGCTGCGGACTCGCCAGGGACAAAGCCGACCGCGAGCCCAGAGGCCGTGAGTTCAACCTCTCGTCGAACAGCTTGATCGACCGAGTTGATGAGTGTCCGATGGAGCAAGACGACGAGCACCGACCCGACGACAATGAGGGCGAGAGTCGAAATCGACGTTGCCGCTGCTGCGACTTTGAATCGAACCGATCCTCGTCGGTTCTTCGGACCCGACGACGGCATTGAGGCCTACTTCGCCTCGGCGGCTAGTCGATACCCAATACCTCGAACCGTCTCAACCGTCACTCGGTCGAAGGGTCGGTCAATCTTTCGACGAAGGTAGCCAATGTAGACCTCGACGATGTTGAGGTCTCCGTCGAACTCCGAACCCCAAACGTGATCAATGATCTCCTGCTTGGTCACCGCGGCCCCACCTGCTGCCATCAGGTACTCAAGAAGACTGAACTCACGAGGAGTGAGTTCAATCTCAACGTCGCCCCGCCTGCATCGGTGCTCTTCTGGATCAATCGTGAGATCACCAAGTTGCAAGACCG
>CAIXCS010000120.1 GCA_903918025.1 uncultured Actinomycetes bacterium | reverse complement strand
GTTCGGTAACAAATCCTGCGGGAGCGAGAAGCAATCCAGTCTTGCGATTGGCCTGACACCCACATCCGAGAAGCGACCATGGCCCACGAAATCTGTCCTGAATGCGTGCAACCTTTGGATCGTCAGATCGAACGTGTTCAAGAAAGTGAAGCTCGCCACCCGGCTTGAGCACTCGATACGCCTCAGCAAGTACTGCAGCCGGATCGCTCGCCGTGCAAAGAACCAGGGTGCACGCCACATGGTCAACGGAGCCATCGGCGAGAGGCAGCGCCTCGCCGGGGGCAAGAACGACGTCCACGCTCCTCCCGAATTCATGCGCCTTGACCGCAAGCCTGGCCGCCATGAATCGGTCGGGTTCAACCATCGTGATCTCTGCACCATCACCGAAGTGCCGCAGATTCACCCCGGTCCCTGCTCCAACATCAACCACGGTCCCATCGAGCGGAGCGAGAAGTTCATGTCGCAAGCGTCCGAGTTTTCCGACTTCGGCCTTCGCCAGCATTCGGTCGTACATCGCGGCGAAACAGCGACCCCAGGTTGCGCTGTACGCCTTGTGGAGCGGGTGGGAACTCATCGGAGTTTGCACGCTACGGGATTGAAGCCATACCAAGGTTCGCTGTGAACAGGAACTGTTGTTGTCGTCGTGGGCGGAATGGTGCCACCCTTCGTCGTCGTTGTCGTGGTTGGTGGAACAGTCGTCGGGGTAGCCACGACTGGAGGTGGAGGGGTGTAGATCGATTGATTCACCGGTGGAGGATTTGTCGGCTGCGTCAGTCCACCAGGAGTTCCAACTTGGCCGAAGACCTTGACGAGGACCTGTTGTGCCGAAGGCTGTTCGACGGTGAGCATCGAGGCCTGGCCGTACATATAGCCAGCCGTGGGCAAGGTGTAGGCGGCGAGGGTCGCTGGATCAATGCTGTGGAACTTGATGGTGAGACCAATGAGCTCATTGAACGAAAGTTTGTTGTCAATCGACACGCCCTTTGGAAGCGCCCTCAGAAATGCGTTGAGTGTTGCTGGGTTGTAATGCGACTTTGCTGCGGAGACGAGAGCTCGAAGGAATTGATTTTGGCGATCAATGCGGCCGAAATCACTTGTCCCGTCGTACTGAGAAACGCCGTTCACGTAGTACTGATAGTGCCGGCTTCGTGCGACCGCAAGTGCCTTCACGCCCGTGAGCAATTGGCACCCAGTTTTGTGGATTCTGAGGCCTGAGTAGTCATCGCGGGCCGGGTACGGAAAACTCATCGAAACACCGCCGAGGGCATCCACCGCGTCAATGAGTCCAGCGAACGACACAATCACGACGTGATTGATGGGAATGCCGAAGTTTGCCTCGATGGTCTTGACGAGAAGACTCGGATCTCCCGACTCAGGAAGATTGACATTGATCCGGTTATAGGTGCCGTAGAGGCTCTGATTTGCGAGAAGCGTCACCATGGTGTCGCGCGGGATGGACACCACCGAGATGCTGCCCTTGACGGGATCGACATGGAAGATCTTGATGACGTCGGATCGCTGGCCGGAAACTTGAGAGGCTCCAGTTTGTGCCGCAACACTTCCCGAGAGTCCTACCCGGGAGTCAGAGCCAATTGCCAACACATTGAAGGGGGCGTTTGGAAGTTCCGCCTTGCAGTAGATGTTGTTTGGACCACAGATATTCGGATTGTCGGTGATCTTTGAAACCGCGGATCGAACGAGGTAGTACTCGTAGCCAGCCCCAATTGCACCCAACAGAACGAGTGCCGCCACACTCCCTGCAACCCACTTCACCCACCGTCGCCGTGTCTTCACCCGGCGTCGACCGTGGGCTGGACCTTTGACTGATCCTGAGTTGATGTCTCGACCTAGCTCGCGCAGCGAGTCCTCGTTGGCGATTCGGTCGTCTCTGCTAGAAATTGTCCGACCTCCGCCAGATGGAAAGAACGTGTCGTTGGTCTGAATTCGACCCTTCAACTTGGAGCAAGGCTACCAAGTGGAGGTTCACTTGAGAGGCCACCCGAGTTGACTCACCTAAAACCTCCGCGTAGACGGCATCGTTGCCTCATCTAAGAATCACCGCTTCGATCTCGGGTCGACTACGCCTGATCTATGGAGC
>CAIXCS010000119.1 GCA_903918025.1 uncultured Actinomycetes bacterium | reverse complement strand
TCCCTTCCTCCAGGAAAGGTTCGATACACCGTCGCTCTTGAACAGGGCACTTCATTGGCAATATCGTCGACGGTGATCTTCCGTGTTCCGCTGCGAGTAATGCACGCAAGCGCAGCGTCGATCATCTTCACGCGATTCGTCGACGAGGCGGCGACGATTCTCGGATGCACCACTGTGGCCGAAGACATTAAATGGGACAATACGACCGTTTCTGTCTCACTGTCAACGCATGTTGCCTGAGAGTCGAAATTAGGTGAAGAGATGGTTGGTGAGCTGCAAGGCGGTCAAGACCACCATGAGTGCGCCGAGCAGTCGAAGTGGCCAGGTGAATTCCCATTCGTAGTGGGCGACCTCTTCAACAATTTCAAGCAACAACGCAACGACGAGCGTGAGGAGCAGTGGCACACAAACAAGCCAGAGATCCGTTGCACCGAAGGGCTCAAACCAGTGAACCGACACGACGCCGAGCGTCGCCAGCAGAAATAACTTGACCGTGTTTCGTGGCACGAGCGGACCGAGCCACGACGGTGCTTCCCAGTGGAAGTGCATGAGCGGCAAGATTCCCGTCAGTCCATAGACCACAGCCAGCACATACACCGCCGGCTGATTCCCAAGAACCGCGACGCCAAGAATTCCTGCCAGGACTGCCTTGACCACCGTAGCGATGACTTCGTTGAGGACAGGACGCTCAGGCAACGAAGCGACGTGAACTCGAGAAAGCCTCATTGGATAGTGCAGCGACACGAACGTCGCAACGATGTAGCGAAACGCCGTCGCTCCGGCTACGACCCAGCCGACCAACACGGATGACTCTGCCACGGCGGCAGGCATACCGCTCGCGAGGGGCAAGATGGAGGTGAACTCCATTGCGAGGTAGCCAGCGAGACTGGCGCCAATGACGACATCGCCGCCACGGACCCACCACTCAACCGACGACGTTGGGTGGGGTCGCGAGAATGGCCGCAATGAACCAATCATGATGGGTATCCCGCACCAAACCGCTCCCATGACGAGGAGCGATCCCGCCATCGGGATCGACCAAAGCTCTCCAGTGAAGGCACTTGCGACTCCAACGATGAGCGTTGCAAAGAGACCCACTGATGCATTGAGCATCGCCAGCCCTGCAATGAGCGTGAACAGCGCTACAGAAGGAGCGACAGGGACTCCTCCTGTTTGAATGATGCTGGCGGTTCCGAGAACGAGACCAGTGACCGGGAAGACGAATTCCGCAATACCAACACAGGCGCGGAGATACGAACCGTCACGAGCCACCGATGCCAAGAACGGTGAACTCGCCGCGAGGGCGACGGGAAGTCGAACGCTCATGGAATCAGCGATGGCGTGCCCGGGCAACTGCCAGGAGGTCGACAGGTCGCCCCTACTCGTCGCACCTTCGCTGGCCACCGCATTGGAATCACCAACGTCGACTGAGTTGGTTCTCGCCTTACTCTCCTTGCCCCCCTTTACCTTCTCTCGCACCTTGGTTGTCCGACCGTCGACCCTCGCGCTCGACGAACCTGCTGGAGTCTTGCCGACAACATTCTTTGCGCCCGAGGCAGCACCCCCGACTCGCGCGGAACCTGAGGCTCTCGCTGCTCGACCGGCATTTCCTGCCGCAGACGCACTTCGAGCTGCAGCGCTCGCCCTCGTCGCCGCCACGGCCGTCCTGACGGCGACTCCAGCAGGAACGAGCACGGGAGCCGACGCTGCACCCTTCTTCGCTGCAAGATGGCGGACACCACTTCCTAGCGAGGATGCGGCTGCAACAGCCGTAGGACTGAATCTCCAACAAAGGGCGGCAAGCAGCAGCGTGCTCCCGCCGAGAGTCCAGCCGCGACGACGGTGTCGCCACACTTGCTCACCACGCTCCGTGGTCTGCCCCATAGGTGCGAACGCTACCAAGCACGCGGCGTTTCTCCAACGCCACTAGGCGGCGATTCCCCCAAGCAACTCAACTCGAACGAGGGTGCGAACCTGTTCCGGGTCATCCAAGTTCCAGCGTCCTGACGATCCCATGTAACTGAGCACCATCCGAGCGAGGTAATCAGCAGCCTCACTCGGCACGACACCGTCAACGAGATCATGCTGTTCTAAGTAGGGCAAGAGGAATGCCGCAACCAGTTCCCTAGTTGTGGCTCCGATTCTTGTAAAGGTTGATTCCAGCAGCTCTGGTTCCGTTGAGAGAACAAGCTGGAGCACCTCGTGCTCAGCAATGGAGCGATGGGCGTACT
>CAIXCS010000118.1 GCA_903918025.1 uncultured Actinomycetes bacterium | reverse complement strand
GACCGAGATGAATGCCTTGACGAGGAATCACCTCATTGAACGGACCACTCGAGGTTCGCAGATTGTGATTCTTGCCCCCTCGGGCGCTCAAGCGACGCTCGACGCTGTCGACCGGTATTCAAAAGCGCTCGTCGTTGGAGCTGCAAGTCCAGGTACCGAGGCCATCATTGTTGAGCACAACACCGGCGAAGAGATGACCCGCCGCAATGCAGTGGCCGGGATCTTCCTCGACTGCCCGTCAATTACCCCGAAGGGTGAGATTCAAGCGATCGATGCAGGGGTTGCCCTTTGCCCTGAAGTCTTTGTCCCAACCAAGCCAGAACATATTGAGGCAATTATGCGGGCGACGATTCGTTGTGGCGTAGGTCAGGGACGAAAAGGCGGACACGAGTTCCGATTCGGAACGCCACAAGGCTCTACCGATCTTCGACGAGGTCAACTTCAAGATCTCGAGAACATCACCCTCGCAGAAGTAGACCTTCGGCGGTAGCGAAGAACCAAAGCGTCAGGCTTCAACAACCGCCACGCGCGAGATGCTCGTGAGTGAGCAGTAGTAGAGGTCGGCCTGCTCGCCTGGAGTCGGAAAGAGAACCGACTGGACTGGCGATTCGGTTGCCACCCTTGAGAGTTCTTTGCCGGTTGCAATGTCGAGGATGACGAGGTCATCGGTCGATCCTGCCTTGAAGTCAAAGGTGACCAGTTGTCCAGGCTCATCCAGCAAGACCAGGTGACTGGCGTGGTCTTGTTGGCGACTCCACGCCAGCGACGTGACACCATTCGCATCGAGATGAAACCCTGACAGGACGGCATTGGACGAGTCGTAGCCAACGGCAAGCATTCTGACTGGATCAATGATTGGTGGGTTGGCAATCAGTCCATTGGGGAGTCCAGCTACTTCGGTCAATTGGACTGCGTGGGTCGAGAGATCGACGCGAATGAGGTGGAGCGGGGCGGGTGAGATCCCCTTTCCTCGAAATGACCCGTCAAATGCTTCACTCCCCTCACCATTATCGAGAAACCAGGCGCACGTTCCTACAAGAACTGGGTCCCATCCATAGGTTTGGCCCGAAAGGCTCCGATAGTTGATCTTCGACGTCTCTTCAATGGTTCGTTGCTGAGGATCGAACGTCAACATGAAGACGTCGTCAACGCCGACGAGGACAATCTGGTCGCCCTGCGAGGAGAGCCGTGCGATTGAACCCTGATTGATCTCAATTGAGGCACAAATTGCCAAGGTTTCCGGATCAAGTACCAAGAGTTCGGTGGAACCAGAGAACTCGCGACCGTCGGGAAGTCTCCCGCCGAAGTCCTTGGTGACGAGGTATCCCGAGTCGAGAATCACGAAGCTGTTGTAGGGGGCATGGCGGGGGAGTGTGGCGGACGCAACGAGCTCGAGTGAGGGACTCAGACGGTGGACATGGTTCCCGAACACCACGTAGAGGTCACCGTTTCGGTGAACCGCCAAACCACCAGGCCAAATTGGCCCACCTGGCAAATCGACTGACCGAGCAAGTGGCTCCAAGGTCAACGGGTCAATTCGTTCGACATGGCAAGGTGCATCTCCGCCAACGTCGTGACTGAGAAGAAAGAGTTCCCCTGGTTCTCGCCTGACCACCATGGTGGTGGCGATATTGAGGCGATGGACCACCTCGTAACGCTCATGAGCCCTCGGTACAAGTCCGGAATGACCTGCAACTCGCTGCTGGCGCGTCGGCCCACCATCTTCTCCGGGCCAAGGGCTGTTCCAATAGCCAAGGGGTCGTGTCATAGAGGTGAGAGTAGGCCATGACGCAACATGGGTGGCTCTTGCTACCAAACTGGAGAAATGTCCATCCCTCAACTCAAGCCCTGGAGAGCAATCGCGGTCTACTGCGGGTCATCCAAGGGAGTGATTCCCGCCTACAGCGAAGCAGCTTCTGCGCTCGGACGTGTTCTCGTTCGCCGAGAACTTGACCTTGTCTACGGGGGAGGATCAATTGGCCTGATGGGTGTTCTCGCCACCTCCGTCATGGAGCACGGCGGCCGCGTTCATGGTGTCATTACCGAAGCGCTCCACAACAAAGAAGTTGGGAATTCAGCGATCTCCGAACTTGAGGTGGTGTCGACCATGCACACGAGGAAGGCGAGAATGGCGGATCTTGCTGATGCCTCCATCATCCTTCCCGGTGGTTTTGGAACACTCGATGAGTTCATGGAGACGGTGACGTGGAATCAGTTGGGCGTCCATGCAAAGCCCTGCGGCGTCCTCAACGTTGCTCGGTTCTTTGACCCATTGCTCGAGTTCATTGATCATGCAGTTGATCAAGGCTTCATTGCGCCGCACTATGCCGATAGCTTGCTCGTCTCGGAGGATCCTGATGACCTCCTCGACGCAATGCGCCGCATGGTCCTGCCAAAGGGGATAACGGTCATCCAGCCACGGGAACGGTGAACCGTGAGCGAGACAGCACTGTCGAAGAAGATCCTCGACGTGGTTGCCTCGATTGAACGAGGGGATCTCTGGACCTACTGGGAAGTTGCTGAAGCCGCAGGTTGCAAGAACCCGAGAGCCGTCGGTCACGCGCTCAAGATGACCACTCGAGCTGTGCCGTGGCATCGTGTGACGTCTGCGTCGGGAAGACTCGCTCCGCACCTAGCCGAGGAACAGGGTGAGCTCCTTCGACAAGAGGGTCACCGAATCGTCAACGGCAGGGTCGCTGCTGCACCAGCGCGCTGATCGTCGTTGTTGGTCTCCCGTTCACCGTCACACAAGGAGACCCTTAGGGTTGGAGTAGCGGTGTGAGGTTCCCCAGAAAAAGTAGACACCTGTTAGTCCGACTCGAGGGTCGGCTGAAAGGATGTCCCTATGGGAGCCACCAGGAGAAAGTTCACGCTGGAGTTTCGAACTGAAGCCGCGCACCG
>CAIXCS010000117.1 GCA_903918025.1 uncultured Actinomycetes bacterium | reverse complement strand
TGAGGAAGCGCTGCGGGTGCTCAACCAACGCGACGAGGTCCTCGGCACCGCGTCGTTCATCATCAAGCAGCGACTTGGCCTTGGCCTTACTCATTCGAACGAGGGCGGTTTCGGCCATGGCGAGGAGGCCTGACGCAACCAACAAGACCACGACTGCCGCGGAGAGCCCGAGATCACCGGGTGTGAATGCTCCGATCACGATCGTGGACTTCCCCACGCTGCACTGAAGTGTGCCTTGAGCAACTCGCGCTCAAGGGCCTCCATTGCTTCTGCCTCGCTCTCTTGAACGTGATCCATGCCGAGGAGGTGCAGGATGCCGTGGACAATCAACAGTGCCGTCTCGTCATCATCGGAGGTGTCATTGGCAATGGCATTTCTCGCTGCGACAACCGGACAAAGAACGACGTCTCCGAGCAGCGTTGTTGGCTTCAACAGTGGCACCGAACCGGGTCCACTCCCGCCTTGATCGGGCGATCGACCGGAAAATTCTGTTTCATCTTCAATTGGAAACGAGAGAACGTCGGTTGGCCCAGTCTTTCCAAGAAACTCCTGATTGAGGTGCGCGATCGTTGGCTCGTCGACGAACAACAAATTCATCTCCACGTCGCCGCGGAGACCTCGCGACTCGACGACGGTTCGAGCAAAGGTGACCCAACGATCGAGATCAACCGGAAGTTCTTCCTGCTCATTTGCCGCAAAGAGCTCAACGCTCATGATGGAGTCGAGCATCAGCCTGCTCATAGGCATCGATGATGTCGGCAACGATTCGGTGTCGAACCACATCGCGTTTGTTGAAGTGCACGAAGGCAATGCCGTCAACATCGCCGAGAATGTCTTCAATGCCAATCAGCCCTGACCGGCCTCCAGGAACATCAATCTGTGTGACGTCGCCGGTGATAACGGCCTTTGATCCAAACCCCACCCTCGTGAGGAACATCTTCATCTGTTCAGGACTCGTGTTCTGTGCTTCATCCAAGATGATGAATGCGTCGTTGAGGGTCCGTCCTCGCATGAAGGCAAGTGGCGCAACTTCGATCGTGCCTCGCTCCATGAGGCGTTGCGATCCTTCAGGACCGAGCAGGTCAAAGAGCGCATCGTAGAGAGGGCGAAGGTAGGGATCGACCTTTGCCATGAGATCCCCCGGGAGGAAGCCAAGGCGCTCCCCTGCCTCAACGGCTGGCCGCGTCAGGATGATTCGCGTCACTTGTCGGCTCTGGAGCGCCTGGACTGCCATCGCAACGGCGAGGTAGCTCTTTCCAGTTCCAGCAGGACCGATCCCAAAGGTGATCGTCGACGAAGCAATTGCATCGCAGTATCGCTTCTGTCCTGCAGTATTCGGTCGAATCGTTTGACCCTTGGCACTCCTCAGCACATGGGTATTGAGGACCTCACTCGGGCGAACGTCTTCTCGGGCCATATCGACCGTTCGACCAACCGTCACGACATTGAGCGCCTGACCCGACTGCAGGACTAACACCAACTCTTCAAAGAGTCTGGCAATGCGAAGGGCTTCTGGTCCAGTGCAATCAATGACGTTGCCTCGAACCGAGATTGCGTTCTCTGGAAAGGCCTTCTCAATCAACCGGAGATGTTCGTCGCGCCCACCAAGGAGCCCGACCATGAGGTGATTGCTTGGGACAACGAACTCCGCGTAGGTCCCTTTGGCGCCAACGGTCTCCTCATCTGGAACTTCTTCTTGCACTGGCGTCGTCACCCGGGCGGCCAGTTCATCGATCGTCCAGCAAGTACATGGAGGTGAAGGTGCGGAACCGTTGACTGTGAGTCGGGACCTACGTTCATCACCAACCGGTAGCCACGTGTCTCCGGGTCATACCCGCTCTCCTCGGCAAGGTGCTTCGCAACCGAAAGCATCTCTGCGAGCAATGGCGCGTCCGCAGGTTCGAGAGCTGCTGCATCTCGAATGTGGCGAAGAGGGATTACTTGGACATGGAGCGGGGCTTGAGGATTGATGTCACGAAATGCAATGACTGCTTCAGTGCGAGCGACAACCTTTGCAGGAATCTCTCCTGCAGCAATTCCACAGAAAACACAATCAGCCATTGCCATATTCATAGTCACTCGTCGCAGTCTTTGCTGGTCATCCTGCTCACGAACTCGGCCCAGGGATGAGGTCACCGGACCGTAGTGCCCCAAGGAGTGAACCAGCGGCAACCGCTGCAGTCTCTGCTCGCAAGACCGTCCCTCCGAGCCCAACCGTCGGGAGTCCAAGGGACCGTTCCGCGTCTGACCAACCACCTTCTGGACCAATGGCGACCATGTTGAGTCCAGGCAATGCAGGAGCGCCGCCAATGTCGGCAAGCACAAGGCCTGGAAGGGCTTGGGCGGCTTCCTGCAGCGTCATTGGCCCGATTAACTTCGGAAGGGTAACCCTCCGACATTGTCCAGAAGCGGCAATCGCCAACTTGTCGAGGCGTAGTCGATGCTTCTCAGCACGCTCATCCCCCCACTTGACGATCGAGCGGTCGGTCATGAGAAGGCAAATCGTGTCGACGCCAAGTTCGACCAACTTTGAAAAAGCCCATTCGGGTCGGTCCCCTTTCACCGGTGCGAAGGCAACCGCAATTGGAGCCGTGACCGCTTCATGGTGGATTTCGTCGTCAAGAAGGGTAAGTGCTTCCCCGAGGGAGGAATACGCACACCTCCGCCAAGAACCCGCACCGTCGGCGGCGATGACAATTTCTCCAGCTCGCAGGCGCAGAACTCTCGTGAGGTGATGGTCATCATCAGACGTGAGGATCGGATGGACAAGATCCCCAACAAATACCTGTGCCGCAGCTGCCGCTCGAATGGAGAGGCCAGTTCTGGAAAAGAGATCGGTCACGAGAAGGCCGACCGTAGTCGGTTAAAGAGGCCAGGTTCTGCGTGCGTTGCTACTGACTCACCGCGAATCGATGCCAACTCTCGAAGCAATGCTTCTTCTCGCTCAGTAAGTGACGTTGGAATGTCAACGACGACATGCAGGAAGAGATCGCCGCGACCACGGCCCTTGAGGTGGGTGACCCCTTCGCCCTTGACTCTTGCTACGTGACCGGGCTGCGTTCCATGGGCAAGCGTGAGCATGGTCGTTCCATCAAGCGTTTCGACCGTCACGTCAGCACCAAGGGTCGCTTGGGCAACCGAAACGTGAACTTCTCGGTGGAGGTCATCTCCCTCACGATGGAGAAACTCGTGCTCTTCAACAATGATTTGAACGAACAGATTTCCATTGGGCCCACCACGTGGGCCAGCAGGACCGCGATCAGCGAGCCGCATCTGCGTCCCAGTGTCAACCCCCGGTGGAACATCGAGCGTCAGTGACTTGGTTGCCGTCACCCGGCCATCACCACGGCAACGCTCACAAGGGGTTGGAATGAGTTGGCCTGTTCCGTGGCAGCGCATGCACGGTGACGCAGTCACCATCTGGCCAAGAAGACTCTGGCGAACTCTCCTGACCTCGCCAGCCCCTCCGCATTCACCGCATTGCTCAACCGAAGTGCCTGGTTGGGCGCCGGTTGCCTCACAGTCATCACAGTGCACGGCCATCGAAACTTCAATCGTCCGCTCAACGCCGAAGCACGCCTCCAACAACGTGAGGCCAATGCGAATCTCGGCGTCCTGCCCACTCTGCGGGCCGCGACGGCCTCCTCCAGTTCGTCCGCCCATTCCGCCAAAGAAGGCTTCAAAGATGTCGCCAAAGCCGGCATCAAATCCACCTTGGCCTGATCCTCCAGGAGAAGCTGAAGGATCAACACCGAAGCGGTCATAGTGCGATCGTCGTTCGGGATCAGAGAGCACCTCATAGGCGTGACTGATCTCTTTAAACTTTGCCTCGGCCGCGGGGTCGTCGGGATTTGCATCAGGGTGATAACGCCTTGCCAAATTCCGATAGGACTTCTTGAGTTCGTCTTGAGTGGCCGATGGAGACGACTCAAGGAGCGAATACAACTCGTTACTCATGCCGCTCCGCCATCGTTCTTGCGTCGATTCAGACGCTCGGAAAGTTCTGCTCCAACCGCATTGGCGGCAGCCATTGCCGCCGGATACTGCATGCGAGTTGGCCCAAGAAGGCCAACCGCTCCAGCTGGTTTCCCATCAATCGACAAGGGCGCCACGATCACTGCGCATGACGCGAGTGGTTCGAACCCATGTTCTTGCCCGATGGCAACAGAGAGTCCACTGTTGAGCACATCACGAAGCAGTGAGACCACGACGAGTTGCTCCTCAAGGATCGAGAGGACCGACCTGACCGTTTCGACGGCATCGAACGCATCGGCCAGTTTTGATGGGCCGCCAACGAAGACATGATCATTGGTCGCACCTTGCTCAACCTCAATGACGGAGGCTTGAACTGCAGTTAGCACTGCTTGAACCGCTGGTGAGTTTGAGGACGGAAGTGGTGAAATGTCAACCATTTGCCTGCCTCGACAGTGCGCATCAAGCAAGACAGAGGCTTCAGCCACCACGGCTTCTTCAATTGGGGTGTCAAGGGTAACGGTTGCCTTGTCGACGGTTCCATCGCTCAAGATCACGAGGAGCAGCACTGAAGTTGGTTCTAGCGACACCAATTGCATCGACCGAACTTGAGAACTCGTGTGGCCCGGTGCCACAACGACTGAGGCATAGGACGTGAGATCTGCCAAAAGTGTGGAGGAACGCTCGAGCACCTCCTCCAGTTCTCCATGGACTTCGTCGAAGAAGGTCCGAACCTTCTTCAACTCCGGAGTTGAAGCAGACGTCGGAGTGGTCAAGTGATCGACGAAGTAGCGGTAACCCTTGTCCGTCGGGATGCGACCCGCACTCGTGTGGGGTTGAGCTAAGTAACCCTCTTGTTCTAATTGCGCCATCTCCGACCTGATCGTCGCTGACGAAAGGTGGAGCCCAGTGGCATCGGCGACTTGACCAGAGCCAACTGGCTGCGCCGTGCCAATGTACCGAGAAACAATCGCGTCGAGAATTGACGCACGCCGCTCACCGAGCGCGGGAGACGTCTTCGTGTTCGAACTCGCTGGAACCGGTCGCTTCGACTTCGACGGGGGCATCACACCTCCAAGGTGGCGGCTAGCACTCGATTCTATCGAGTGCTAAATCCCAACGTGCTCAGTCCTCGAGGCGGAGGGCTGCGACAAAGGCTTCTTGAGGAACTTCTACCCGACCGATGTTCTTCATCTTCTTCTTGCCCTCCTTCTGCTTCTCGAGGAGTTTGCGCTTCCTCGTGATGTCACCGCCGTAGCACTTCGCCAGAACATCCTTCCGGCGAGCTTTGACCGTCTCTCTCGCAATGACGCGTCCGCCAACCGCTGCCTGGATTGGAACATCAAACATTTGACGAGGAATGAGCTCCTTGAGGCGTTCTGCCATTCTTCGCCCATAGAAGTCCGCCTGCGACCGGTGAACAATGGTTGAAAAGGCATCGACCGACTCGCCATTGATGAGGAGGTCCACTCGGACGAGGTTTGAGGTGAGATACCCGGTCTGCTCGTAATCGAGGCTCGCGTAGCCCTTGGTCCGGCTCTTGAGGGCATCGAAGAAGTCGAGGACGACTTCAGCCATAGGAATCGTGTAATCCAGCTCCACGCGAGTCGGACTCAAGTAGTCCATTCGCTGAAGTTCAGCCCGGCGGGCTTGACAGAGTTCCATGATCGTTCCGGTGAACTCCGAGGGAGACAGGATCGTGATCTTGAGCATTGGTTCGTCAATGTGGTCAAGGCGACTTGGATCCGGAAGTTCTGTTGGGTTGTCGACCGTGCGCATGGTGCCATCGGTCAGAAAGGCTTGATACGAAACGCTCGGCGCCGTGGCGATGACGGCCAAATTGAACTCACGCTCAAGGCGCTCTCGAACAATTTCCATGTGGAGGAGACCCAGAAAGCCGCACCGAAACCCAAACCCGAGCGCATGCGATGATTCCGGCTCAAAGGTGACGCTTGCGTCATTGAGCTTCAGTTTGTCAAGCGAATCTCGAAGTACCGGAAGGTCATCGCCATCAATCGGGTAGATCCCACAAAAGACCATTGGCTTCGGGTCAAGGTACCCATCAAGCGCGGTCTCGGCCGGATGAATTGAGGTGGTCACCGTTTCACCGGAACGAGCTGCTCGAACATCTTTTATCCCAGCAATGAGGTAGCCAACTTCGCCCGGCCCGAGCACGTTGACGGGGACCATCTCTGGCGTCCTCACCCCAAGCTCTTCAATTTCGTGGTCTTGGCCCGCCTGCAGGAATCGAAGTTTCGCCGACGAACGGAGGGTGCCTTCGACCACTCGAAGCGAACTGACGACGCCTCGGTACTGGTCATAGGCAGAGTCAAAGATGAGTGCCTGAAGCGGTGCATCGGGATCACCCTTTGGGGCTGGAATCCTCTCGATGATTGCTTGGAGAAGCTCAGGAACTCCAGCTCCGGTCTTTGCAGAGATGTGGAGCACCTCACTGGCATCAAGCCCAAGTACCTGCTCGATTTCAGCGGCACAACGCTCGGGGTCCGCTGCCGGAAGATCAATCTTGTTGAG
>CAIXCS010000116.1 GCA_903918025.1 uncultured Actinomycetes bacterium | reverse complement strand
CGTCTGCACAGTTCGATCAACAACATGTCGCCGATCGAGTGGGAACTACGATTCGCTCAGCGTCAGATCCAAGCCGCATAAACAATGTGTCCGGTTCTTGGGGGAAAGGTCAGTCGCGTTCAAAGCGACCAATTGGTTCACCAAAAGCCCCGCAGTGAGGGCACGGCACCTCATCACTCAAGGTTTCAACGTGGACCCTGTTGGAGGAGTGCTTCTGCTCAACTCCAATGACGCAAACGTCTTCAGTGCCGAGCAACAGATTCATAATCTCAAGCTGGCTTTGGCCGCGAGGGCTGCCACGTTCAACTGAACCCTGCTCGTCCTCGTCGCTTTGATTATGAGTATCCACGCAGAGAGTTTGCCCGCACGAACAGCAGAGAGTCACGTCCGTCAAAAATCAGAGACAGGAACCCCCTTCAAATCCGAAGAGCCATCAATATGGCGGGATGAAGGCAAACAGCGCTAAGCGCCTGAATGAACTGGAGAAGGAGAATGAACCTGCCTTGGTTTAGTAGAGACAATGGCCTGCGCTATCAAGCCGCTCTAGCGTGAGTGTCGACTCGATACTCCTCCTCGACTTTGGTTGGAGTGCGGTGCTTCAGTTCACCGTTCAGTGTCTGACTACGAAGGCTTTCTCCTTGAGCGCCCGCTACTCCACATCGATGATGTGGCGATTACCTCGATCAAAGGTCAGATAGTTCCATGACCAGTCAGCCAAGGTGCCAACGCGGTTTCTCCCGCCCATCAGTTGGACGAGGTGGAGCCCAAGCCACGCAAACCAGGCCACAAATCCACCAAAGTGAAGGTGTTTGGTCTCGACAATGGCTTTGTGTCGACCAATGGTTGCCATAGAGCCCTTGTCTTTGTAGACAAAAGGCTCAATGGCTTTCCCACGTTCGAGGGCAGTGATTTGGCGAGCAACGTGGCGACCTTGCTGAATGGCAACGGGTGCCACCATTGGCAAGGGGCGGCCACCTGGTCCAATGGCTCCAGAGAGGTCTCCAATGACCCAGATGTTCTCCGCCCCACCAATGCGAAGCGTCTCATCAACGACAAGGCGGCCGTTGGCCGCAACAGCTCCACTGACTGAGCCAAGGTCGACGCCTCTGACCCCTGCTGCCCAGATGGTCAAGTTCGCTGGAATCGATGGTGCTCCAGCCACGCCGATTGCACGTTCGCTGACCGATTCGACTGGAGTATTGAGGTGGATCCGAACCCCAAGTGAGCCGAGGTCTTTCGCTGCTCGATCTGACAGTTCAGGAGCAAAGGTTGAAAGGATCCTGTCGCCAAGTTCAATGAGCTCAACCGAGATCATCGAGGCTGCATCTTTTCGGTCCTTGGCCAGTGGACCAGCGGCAAGCTCGGCGAGGGCACCTGCCATCTCAACTCCTGTTGGTCCTCCACCAATGACAACCACCGACAAAGGGACTACCTCGCGTCCATCGTCAATGGCAGATGCCAACTCTTCGAATCTGCGCAAGAACGTGGCTCGGATGGTCAAGGCTTCTTTCAGTGACTTCATGCCAAAGGCGAACTCACTGACACCGCTCACCCCATAGTCATTGGTCACCGAACCCGCAGCGAGAATCAGGTGGTCGTAGTGCAAGTCAGTGCCATCAGCGAGTTTGACCACTTGATTGACTGCATCAACACGCTGTGCCGTGCCGAGACGGAAGTTGGCACTCGTCCCTCGAAGGGCTGCTCGGACGGGGTAGGCAATTTGGTCGGCAGCAAGACCAGATGAGGCAACTTGGTAGAGCAGCGGGAGGAAGGTCTGATAGTTGTGCTGGTCAACAACGGTCACGTTGGCGTCTTTGGGAAGCGCTCGAGCCACCGCAATGCCTCCAAAGCCTGCGCCAATCACCACGATGTGCGGGGAACGTTGCGACGCTGGGACTACTTGCTTAGGCATGGGCTCATGCTACGACCATGCTTGACGACTCTTTCCGAGGCGCGATCCATTGGCCACGCCTTGCTCTGAGCCTTAGTTCACTTCACGCAGAAGATCCAGGGCGAGGGAGCCGACCTGCGCAAGCAAGCAACAATGACGCCGCCCTACATCGTTTTTTTCAGATCAATCTCTCACAATTTTTTCATCTCACTTCCTAGATGTAACTCCAATGCGATAGACCATTAATTGTGAAAAACATTCGAGCGATCTTGCCATGCCTTCTCGTAATGACCAATGTCCTCATTCTCAGCACAAGCGGCATCGCTGGAGCCACACCAAGCGCATGGGGTTCACCATCACTCATTGAGTGGAATTCAGTCACTCCATCAAACTCATATCCCTACCTCATGTCCTGTATTTCTGGCGGGAATTGCACTGCGGTAGGTACCTACAGCACTCAGTCTGACTCCATCGCACACCCTTTTGCCGTGAGCGAAATCGCTGGAGTTTGGCAACCTGGCAAGTCAATCTCGTTCCCAGAAAGTGGAACAAGCGGAGCGAGTTTGATGAAAGTTCAATGCTTCAGCATTGGCAACTGTGCTGCGCTCGGCAACACCTATTGGCAAGGTGGGAGTGCTCCGTTCTTTGTCAAGGAGTCCTCAGGTGTCTGGGGGAGCCCCGTGGTCATTCCTGGATTTGATGCAGGGCAAGGCCTCACGCTCGCATGCTCAAATTCCGAGAATTGTGTGATGGGAGGGACCTACCAATCCAACGCCATCGTTGATGCCGAGGTGAATGGCGTATGGGGAACTGCTCAACAGATCAACTCAACTGATGGAAGCACTCCAACAACTATCGCTTCTGCAACGTGTCCGAGCATTGGACACTGCACAGTAGGAGGTTCTGGATACCTTCCCGGCACTGGAACCATTGCTTTTGTCGCGGAATTTACGAATGGGGGCTGGGGAAACACCCTTGACCTTTCGACCAATCTCCTCAATGCTCCGTACTACGGATCCACCTCTACTCCTGTTACGAATTCAGCAAAAGTAGTTGTCGTTAATTGCCCTTCAGTTGGAAACTGTTACGCAGGTGGAACGTATTCCACAGGTCTGCACTACCAATCATCTGGGGACGTGAACTACGAATTCTTAGCGACCGAGACGAACGGAGTCTGGAGTCAGGCAGTCGACTTTGGCCCGCACGGATCCATGGTGGGTTCCATTCAGTACATCGAGTGTGAGCGGTTCACTTCGTGCACTATCGCTGGTCAAATTGGAACTCCGGCAGGGTACACCTCCGCTTACACAGGATTCGTGACATCTCTGACGGACGGAGTGTGGAGTACACCCGTGCTTCCAGTCAACGTGGTGAGTTTCCAAAGCTTTTCATGCTCGTCCGTTGGCAATTGCGTCGCCAGTGCAGATGGCTCGCTGCTCCTGGAGACAGCCGGAGTTTGGGGAAGTCCTCAGGACATCTCGCAACCACTTGGTACCTCAAAGGGCCTCATCGCTGCTGGTTGTGGCCCTGATGGCTCATGTGCGGCCGTAGGCGATATCGGAAGTGGATCTCAGCAAGCAGCATTCGGCATTGCGATGAACGTCAATACCCCTTCAGTTCCAACTTTGATCGCTCAGGCAACCTCGCGTGGTGGTGCTACGACGACCTTCTCCTGGTCACCACCTGCCTCGAACGGAAACTCTTCGATCATCGGATACTCGGTTCAGACGAGCTCTGACGGTCAGACCTGGAAGACGAGTTCGATTACTGGCACGAGTTATCCGATCAACTTCACAACGCCTGGGACGGCCGTGAATTTTCGAGTCGCCGGAGTCAATGCACTTGGTGTTGGAACCTATTCCTCAATCTCGACGGCCACTGCTCCTGGACTAGCACCCCAAGTTGTTCAAGTACTGAGTGCTGACCGTCAACCGGTAACTGGTGGCGCAATTACTTGGTCGGCGACCAATGTGAAATCGGCTGTGACTTATGGACTCACCGCAAATGGGCAAATCCGCTTTCCCAGTGCTCCGGCTGGCATCGCAACGGTGACCTTGACGAATGGTGTCATGCCCGATGGAAGCAGCGTCAGTGGGACCTACAAGGTCGTTCTTGGATTTGCACTCTCAGTTATCAACTTGCCTGCAGAACCGAGTGCCGCAGGTTCCACGGTGAATGTCACGACTCCAGGTGGCCTTGGCGTCCCTGGCGCAACTGTTTCGGTGCAGCCAATTTCCCAATCGGCCACTGTCAACGGAACCACCTTTTCAGTGCAGCAGTTGATTTCGTCGGGAAGGACCGACGCCACGGGCATCTTTGTTGCAACTGGCTACATCAGCACCCATTCTCAAGCGACGGTCTCCTACAACGACTCCGTCATCACCCAGACTGCAACTTCGACGGTTGCCGGACCAACAACAACCATTGAGCTCCCCTATGAGCCCGTTGTTGAGCCGACCGCAACGCAAGTGATCACAACGGCGAACTCGATGGTGTCAGTCACACTCAAGGCAACTGCGCCAGCCTTTGCAAATGCTCGAAGAGCCCATACCTTTCAATCTGGCGTGAAAGTTTCAGCGGTGTTGCCGCCTGGGTTCAAGAGTTGTAGTGGGCAGTCACTTTCAGGAACGACGAATTCAATCGGACGGGTGACTCTGAAGTTCTGCGCGACGCTGACTGGCGTCGTTTCTTTCAAAGCGGTCGGCGCATATGCAATCGGTTCGTATCGGGTTTATGTGGTCGGATCTAGTCCAACAGTTGTTTTGAGCCCAAAGGCATCGACGCCTGCACTCGGGGTTGCCAAAATCAGTTGGTTGAAGCCAGCGTGGACTGGCGGCGCGCCGGTCTTGAAGTACGTCGTGACTCTTTCATCAACAGGAAAGCCAAATCTTGTTTCGACAGTTGCGAACCCTCTCGTTACCATTTCTGGTTTATCTCATGCAACGAGATACAAAGCTTCAATCATGGCCTTCACAAAGTTCGGAGCGAGTCCTGCAGCATCCGTCAATGTGAGTGTGGCCTAGCCAGTCGAATCGCCCTCTCTTCCTGCGTCCCAGAGCCGCCCGAGCCCTTCTGCAATCGATCGGTCACGCTCAACGGTTGCGTGCTGATACCGAAGGGCTGCGTTTGGGCTTGAGTGACCAAGTCGGTTCATGAGTTCTCTTGTGGTTCCGCCAACAACTGCAGCCCAGGTGGCACTCGTGTGGCGAAGATCATGGAATCTCAGTTCTGGCTTGCCAATGGCATTGGTTGCTCGGGTGTAGTGCTTGTAAAGGATGAATCGCGACGGGAATCTTGGAGACGAAATCCTTTGAGAGGATGCGTCTATGTCAGGTTCAACCCGTTACTCGCCGGAGTTGCGTGAACGAGCAGTGAGGATGGCGATCGAGAACCGTGCGGACTACAAGTCCGAATGG
>CAIXCS010000115.1 GCA_903918025.1 uncultured Actinomycetes bacterium | reverse complement strand
GACATCGAGCCAGTTCGCAATCCAGGCATCAATGGCCTCGACCGCAGCGTCAACCGTCGAGGCTTCTGCAATCTCCACGTCACTCATGTCAGCACTCGACGAGTTGCTTGGCCACGAGAGCCGTTGCAAGTTCCGCCAACGTCGTTGCTGCTCGTCGCCAGGTATACGGCGCCGCGAGGTCTACCGCCTTGGCAGCAAACGCTGTCGCTTGCGAGGCATCGTCAGTTATTTCTTGGACCGCAGTCGCATAGAGCGACGGGTCCGGCTCGTCGAGAAGGAATCCCGTCTCACCGTTGAGCACCAAGGTCGAGAGGCCACCGACATTCGAGGCAACAACCGGAATCCCACACGTGGCCGCTTCGAGCGCAACGAGCCCGAACGACTCCGAGCGTGAGGGCACGAGCACGACGTCTGCTGCTCGGTAGTACGACGAGAGCAGGTGATGAGGCTGCGGATCGACGAAGTGGACACGGCTCCCGAGATCAAGATCCTGAACAAGTGTCCGAAGTGAGGTGAGCGTTTCGTCGCCATGGGGTCCGCTCGGACCACCAACGATTGCCAAATGACAATCTTCACCTCGCCGAGTGAGTTCGGCCAGTGTCGTGACGGCGATGTCTGCGCGCTTTAGTGGCTGGAGTCGTCCGGCAAAGAGCAACAGCGTCACCGACGCTGGCAACTTCACCGCTGCCCGAGCAGCGTCACGATTCCCTGGTGCGAAGAACGCGTGCTCAATACCGAGCGGGATGATGCTGATTCGGCGAGGGTCGGCCCCATACAGCTCAACCAGTTGTTCGGCTTCAACGTCACAGGAAGCAAGGACTGCATCCGAGCAACCAATGACTTGAGCCTCGGCAGTGGCGCGCCGACTCATGAACGCTTCCGGAGAAGTCTCTGGGTCTGCTTCGGCCTTCACTCGATCGAGGGTGTGAAACGTCGAGATCAGCGGAAGGCCGAGCTCATGCTTCAAAGTGTGGCCAGCAATCGCACTCAGCCAGTAGTTCGCGTGAATGGCGTCGTATCTGCCGCCCTGTGACTCATCAAGGGGCAAACCGCTTTGATCTGTGATGGCCGTGAGGACGCCTTCGGTGAAGGCACCGATGTAGGCCTCAAGGGAAGAGAGCGGGAGTTCAGTAACGGGACCTGCGGTCACGTAGTGCACGCGGAAATTGGGCTCAACCTCGACGAGATCCGGTTCGAGGTGGCTTGTGCGACGGGTGAACACATCGCAAGCAATGCCGATCCGCGCAAGGGCAGAGGCCATCTCGCGCACGTAAACGTTCATCCCGCCGCTGTCACCCAAACCGGGCTGCAACAACGGGGACGTGTGGAAAGAAAGGACGGCTAGCCGACGCACACCTTCACCCTATGGCCGAGAGCGCCTATTCGGGCTCGGGAGCCTCAGTAGGAGCCTCTGTAGCACCGCTTTCGAGAACGAACGATCGGTAAATCTGCAGGAGTGCCTGCTTTTGCGAGTCCTTCAAGAGTGGGTCTCCCTCAATCGCAGCGACGACAGACCCGGCCTCAGAAGGATCAAGAATTCCCGCTTGCACGTAAATCGTCTCTGCAGAAATACGGAGGGCCTTGGCCAACTGCTGGAGGATTTCTGCAGACGGCTTTCGGAGGCCCCGCTCAATCTGCGACAGATAGGGATTCGAAATTCCCGCAACCTCTGACAGTCTCCGAAGCGACATTCGTGCCGCACCGCGTTGCTCTCGAATGAACCGTCCTAAGTCAGCTAGGTGTTCGGATTCGGGCACCGACTACTCCTGCTCAGCGGTTGCTGTCGGCTCTGAAGATTGGTCTTGCTCACTGAGTTGTGGATGTGCTTCACACGTTGCAATCAACGGATCGGCCAGGAGGCGAGATGGCTCAATCGCTGCCCCACAGGAGTGGCACGTTCCAAAGGTTCCATCGTCGAGCGAGCGCAGGACGCGGTCGACCTCGTTCAATAACTGTTCACTCTGCTGGAGGTCGTCATCGAAGTCATCGCTCACGGGAGTAACCGTAGCAAGCCAAGAAACTTCCGGAGCCAGAGGCCACATTGCCCACTTCTCTTCGAAAACAGGTGATGTCGTCTACTAGATTCTCTCCGGGGCCGCTAGCTCATCTGGAAGAGCAGGGGACTTTTAATCCCAAGGTGCCGAGATCGAGACTCGGGCGGCCCACGTATCCGCAGGTCAGAGCGTTTTTAGAACTTGTTTGGCTGTCAATGACAGCCATATTGACAGCCAAACCATCGGTCACCTCTGGACCTTCGTGGACAGGATCATCGAAAAGCACGGTCCTCATTGCTTCTGCAGCTTTGGCTCTCGAGCGAGGCATGAGGTGTCCATAGACATCCTTCGTCACCCTGATCGACGCGTGACCGAGCTGCTCGGCGACAGCTTCAAGCGGCACTTCCATGGCCATCATGAGCGACGCACATGAATGGCGGAGTTCATGAATGGACCAGTGACCGAGACCGGCTTCTTTGCAGATCTTCGGCACGGAGTAGCCAAATGCCTCAGGGTCAAGTGGTGTGCCGATCGTTGACGTGAAGATCAGGTCGTGTTCGTTGTTCCACTTGTCGCCCTTCACGAGCTCCTCGGCTTCTTGGTAGGCCCTGTGCGTGTCAAGGAGTTCAATGAGTGGCTTCGAGAGGTGCAGCGTCCTTCGGCTCCCTTGGGTCTTGAGGTCAGAGAGCGACACGCCTCGTTTGTCTCGAATCAATTGACGTCGGATGTTGAGCACGACAGTTCCTTCGCCGAGTTCGATGTCTCCCCACTGAAGCCCGAGAATCTCACCACGGCGAAGTCCCAGCGACAGCGCAAAAACGTAGGCCGCTTCAAGTCGATGGCCACGAACCGCCGCGAGGAAGATCTTTGCCTGTTCAGGAGTGAGCGAGCGGCCCTCTCGGTGGTTCATCTTCGGACCTTCGGCAATCGCTGCGACATTCCTGGTCAAGATGCCATCTTGTTCAGCGAAACGCAGCGCACGACGAAGTGTCGCTCGAGCCATTCGACGCGTGGAAGGCGACAGTCCTCGAACTTCGAGTTCTTGGAGCATCTTCGCCACATCCGATGGGGCCAACTTGTTGAGTCGGATCTTGCCGATTGACGGGTTGATGTAGTCGTGCACGGCGCGTTCGTACAGCTCTTGAGTGCGAGGAGCGACCGTTCCTGGAATCCGAATCGTCAACCAACTTTCGAGGTATTGCTCGACAGTCAGGCGTTCAGGAGCGGGCGTGATGCCACTCTCAATCACTGGAGCGAGGTCTCTCAGTCGCTTTGCAACGTCTGCTCTTGTTTGCCCGCGGACATACTTTCGCTTGCGCTTGCCATCAATCCAACCGAGATCTATTTGTCCAACCCATGAGCCATCAGCCCGTTGGTAGATGGCTCCGTCTCCACGACCTCTTCGTTGTCCCATGACGTCTCCTCACGAACTGCTCTCAACCTAGAACTTGGTCCTTACATCTCCACCGAGTCGGCAGGCTTCGTCAAGACCATCGACGAATACCTCCACATTCACCTTCTGCTCTCGACGACAACGGCCGAACTTCGTTTATGGCAATGGTCTCCATTGGAGCAGCGCGTACTCGTGAACTTCACTGTCTCGCCTGCCAAGGGCAAGGACGGAAGAGGTAGCAACCCTTGGTGTGTCTCCGACGTAACCAACGACATTGCACCGTCGGAACGCCATCAACATCCTTCGGCGCAGGCGCGCCTCAACGAGACGAGTGTGGAGCCTTGCTCGGAGACCTGGCATCTGCCAGAGCACTAGGGCGAAGATGCCGCCAACGAGCAACGGACCACCTGAGCCAAGCTTCGCTGAGCATCGCAAGATTGTGAACGCCCCGAGTGCGAGTGCGGCTTCGAGCCGCCACCCCCAGACGACTGGGGCCGTCTGGGGGTGTCTGCTCGTGCCGCCTTGCCTACGGACGCTCACTGTTCTGACGGTTCTTCGACTGCCACCAGCTCCAACCACCGAAGCAAAGCGCAGCAATCACCAAGAGGACGGCGTGAGCCAATATCCAGAACACACACCACGCGATCACGTAAGTGAGCACCGCCAAGAACAGGAGCTTCAGCATCAGGCTGCTGCCTTGCTCACGGGATCGATCCCGTCCGCTGCATGATGCCTTCTCCTTTCGAAGACGGAACATCCACCTTCACTAGGAGAAAGTCTTTTTCTGGCCCCCGGAGTGCCAACCTCCATCCAAGTTTTTGATAAAGGCAATCAACGCACGTTGGTGGACATCAGTGGATTCTCGACACGAGATCGAAGCTCCCCCTAGAGATCCACTCAGCCATCAACTCACGGCAACCTCGGGTAACTTTTCTCTACATCAGTCAAGAGGTCTCAATGAGGCACATCAGCAAGCTAAACCATCGTGGTTGCCGGTTGGTGAACGAGTTCTTCAAGACCCAAGCATCAAGGGCCAAAATCCAAGGTGGTCATGACAGAATGGTCTTGTGAGATGGGTCTTGAGTCGACGTGCTTGCGCATTTGGCGGCGTCTCGTTGATCTGCTCCACATTCCTTCCGTGGGTCCTGTTCTGGTCGTCCTGTCCGCCTGTAGCGGACAACTGTCTGTCGGGCAGTCCACTCTGGTGGCCAGAGTTCACCAAAGACGTCGTGGGGTGGTCCCAGGGTGAAGGCGTATCAACGTCCCCTTGGTTTTTTTCCGCGTGGTTGGCCGGTGTAATTGTCTTGACCTGGACGTGGATGGCTCCCCGGCTGCGCCGTCACTCGCTCGTCACTGCACTGGTAGTCAGCGCAGGCGTGGTCGCAGTTGCGATCGGCTCGGTTTCGATCTCAATCTGGCAACTGGCGTGGCTCTTGGGCTACTGGATCCAGTACCCACCGAATTACGGATACCAGAACTGGGTGCCCGGACCTGGTTTCGTGCTGCACCTGGTCGGCGTTGTATTTGTTGTGCTCGGAGCTTGTGGTGAATTCACCGGCCGTTGGGACACGGCAAGCGACGTGAGTGCAAGCCTTGATCCTGAACGCTCGGTGACTACCCTCTAAGGGTCAAGTTTGACGATCGAACGAGCGATCATCGAGGAGGCCAGGAGGGTTAGCCGCCGCAGACAGGGCAAATGGAGTGGCCACTGGTGACGTCTGTGACAGGTTCGGCCAATTGAGCGAACACGGAATTCACGTTGTAGGTAAAAATAGAAGTCACACCTTGACGGCGTTGAAGCTCGCTTACGGCTCGCCTTCGCCGGCCAAGCGGCAAGTTATTAGGAACCCCAAATGGGCTCTTCGGATTTCCGGGGGGAATGAATCGCGACGGGAATCTTGGAGACGAAATCCTTTGAGAGGATGCGTCTATGTCAGGTTCAACCCGTTACTCGCCGGAGTTGCGTGAACGAGCAGTGAGGATGGCGATCGAGAACCGTGCGGACTACAAGTCCGAATGG
>CAIXCS010000114.1 GCA_903918025.1 uncultured Actinomycetes bacterium | reverse complement strand
CTCTTTCCCTACACGACGCTCTTCCGATCTACCAAGTATTTGCAGCATCCCAGGTTGCCATGGCCGACGACTTGCACTCCATATCTCAGCCCCCATGGGAAGCGAAGGATGACGAGTGACGGTTGTGACGCGGCTTGCACTGAGGTGGTGACGCTCCTCAGTCGATCAAGCATGTCCACGACAACGAGTTCGTGTTCATGCTGGTTCTTCACCGATGCTTCGAACGCTTGCTCTCGGGCAGCGTCGGCATCTGAGCCATCAATCGCGATCGATCCTGCCAACGGTCGTGAACGAAACGAGGTGCCTTGCTTGGCGACAATGAGTTCGGGTGAAGCGCCGAAGAACCGTCCACGGCTTGTTGGAACGGCGTAGACGGTGCACAGTGGCTCTCGGGCCGCAAGACGTCGGATTGCGGGCGTAACTGCCAATGGCCGGTCGAGTGACACCGTGAGGCGACGACCGAGCACCACCTTTTGCAGGTCACCAAACTCCATCTGTTTGGTGGCGGCCTGAACCGCCTCTTCATACCCTGATGGTGTTGGCATCGCTACGGCGGAGCGGACCTTCGGGGATTCAGTCTCCTCAGAAAGTTCGCCATCATCCGTCGAGACCAGGGGCATGGTGTCGTGACTTGCAATTGAGGTGGCCACCCACGTTCCATCGCCCCTTCGTTGCACGATGAGTGACGGCACGGTGAGCTGAGCGGGTGACGTCGGCGAAAAGGGAAGCACCCCAAATGCCCGGAGCCCAGCCGGCCCAATGCCGGCCGTATCAAAGTGAACGATTGACGAGAGACAACGAGATACCGCAGCCTCTCGGGCTCCGGCTAGGCCATCGGGAAGGTCAAGGAGTGCCGCCTGACCAACGGCAGCAATCACGCAATCTCTTCCGGTGAGCAGCCAGCCGTCCTCACCAGAAAGTCCAATTGGGTCAATTGGTCCATTGAGCACGACAGAGCGAGCGACGAGGTGTGAAAGTGACGTCACTGAGGGGCACCACGCTTTGTGGCACTGATGCGTTGACTGAGTCCACCAAGAATGACGTGGTGGTTGACCCCCGAAAATCCATGCTTCCGAAAGAGATCCAAGAGTTCCTCGCGCTCAGGGAGATACGCCACGGACTTTGGAAGATAGGCATAGGCCTGCTTGTCGGACAACAAGCCACCGAGAAACGGGACGCAGCGGTTAAACCAAAGCTCATAGCCAAATCGGAGGAAACGCGACTTCGGAGCCGCAACCTCCAAAATTGCAAGCCGACCTCCAGGCCGAAGGACGCGACCCATTTCAGCTATTGCACCATCGAGGTCGGTGAAGTTCCGAAGTGCGTAGCCACAGAGCAGTCCATCGAAGGCGTGACTTGGAAATGGCAGATGCGCCGCGTCGGCCTCGACGCCCCGCTCTAAGCCCTTTGCTGCGCTCAACATGCCGAGGGAAAGGTCGGCTCCCACGACGTCAAATCCAGCGCTCGTCGCCATTCGAGTGAAGTCGCCAGTTCCGCAGGCAAGATCAAGCAACCGAGAACCACTTGGCAGGCCAAGACTCTTCAACGTCGTTTTCCGCCATTGTGTGTCGAGGCCAAAGGTGATGATGCGATTCACGAGCTCATAGCGCGGAGCAATGGCATCAAACATGGACCGGACAACAGTGGTCTTCTCCTCACCCTGAGGAAGGGTGGAGGAGTCTGGAGCGAGCGAGCCCACTAACTCAGGAGTAGTAGCGGAAGACGACCTGGGCGACACAGTTTGGCTTGGCAGCGCCTTCACTATCGACGACGACATCGAGGCAGACCTGGACCCCACCGGCGACTTCGGTCACCTCCGCAACGGTTGCTCCTGCACGAATCGTGGAGCCAACATGGACGGGTGCCGAGAAGCGAACCTTGTTCGTCCCGTAGTTGACGCCCATTGAGGTGCCATCGACGTGGAGCACGGTTCCGAGGAGGGTTGGGATCAAGGAGAGCGTTAGATAGCCGTGAGCGATCGGACCACCGAATGGACCTGCCTTCGCACGCTCTGGATCAACGTGAATCCATTGGTGGTCACCTGTCGCATCGGCGAATAGGTTCACCTGCTCTTGGGTCACGGTGTAGGGATCGCTGTACCCGAGATGGGTCCCGACGAGTCCTGCAAATTCACTGATATGCACGCTTGTAGCCATGTTGTTCTCCTCAATGGTTGTCTTCAGGTTAGCGACGGGCGGCGACTGCGAGATCGATTAGTCAAGCCAAATCTTGACGTAGCGCCGACTCATTGGATGCAAGAGGCCGGCAAAGAGTGCGACAGAGAACACTGCGTTGAGCGCGAAGGCCATGCCGAAGTAGAAGACGCCGAGCGCACTCGACACGAGACCAAGCGTCGCGACGACCGCGCACATCCAGTAGCCCCACTTCTTTCCATTGACCATCACGTAAGCGCCAACCGCTCCAGCGAGAGCTGGAATGCTGTAGATGCCTCCTCCTCCGCCAAGTGACCCAAGCAAAGCAAAAGCTCCATTGATGTAGCTGAACCACACCGCCAATTGCAAGGGGCTCGGGAAACTGTGATTGATGAATCTGCGATCGGACATATACCCATTCTTCCAGTCGGGCGACCCCCCTTGCTCTGTAGGCTGGCCGCATGGCCGCTAAGGACGTAGATCATCACCGGGACGTCGCGAGTGGAGGCGCACGAGCAGCCGTGTTCGGGATGAGCGATGGACTGTTGACGAACCTCTCACTCATTCTTGGATTTGCTGGCGCCCACCCCTCAGGTTCGGTGGTGCGACTGGCTGGTATGGCTGGCCTCATCGCCGGCGCCTGCTCGATGGCGTCGGGAGAGTGGGTCTCGGTGCAGTCTCAAAGCGAACTCCTGCACTACGAACTGAGAT
>CAIXCS010000113.1 GCA_903918025.1 uncultured Actinomycetes bacterium | reverse complement strand
CGGGATAGCGAGGTGGAGGTGCCACCTTCTTCTTGGTTGGTTCGCTGGGCATGACTCCATCCTTTCTCGTCAGTGAGAAAGTCAACGGAATACCCAGACCTATTCAACTTGGCTGAGTGCACGAGTCCGGCGGTAGGGTGCTCGGAGCGAAGACGGAAGGTGCGCAGATGACCGAAGTTGCCACGAAGTTGGAAATCCCGAAGATCATTTCTGTTGATGACCATGTCGTTGAGCCACCACATCTCTGGACGACGTGGCTGCCGGAGAAGTTCCGTGACCGTGGACCTCGATCTGAGCGACGTGGAATCGGCTCGATGAAGCACATTGGCGGAGGGGTCTATGAGCAGACCTTTGACCCGGATGGACCGAAGGCAGACTGCTGGGTGTACGAGGACCTCGTCTACATCAACAAGCGTCACGTGGCAGCCGTCGGGTTTGACCGTGATGACATGTCGATGTCACCAATCACCTATGACGAGATGCGACCCGGTTGCTACGACCCGAAAGCTCGTCTTGACGACATGGACGTCAACTGGGTTGAGGCATCACTCTGCTTCCCGACCTTTCCACGGTTCTGTGGACAGACCTTCACCGAAGCAAAGGACCGTGAACTCGCTCTTGCTTGCGTGAAGGCCTACAACGACTGGATGGTCGAAGAGTGGTGTGGCGACTCGCAGGGCCGTCTCGTTCCCTTGATCATCGTTCCTCTCTGGGATGCCCAATTGGCAGCCGACGAAGTTCGTCGCAATGCCGCTCGGGGAGTGCGGGCAGTCTGCTTCTCTGAGATTCCCGTGCACCTCGGTCTCCCGTCGATTCACTCTGGGTACTGGGATCCATTCTTCGCTGCCTGCCAAGAGACGGGCACGGTCGTCAACATGCACATCGGCTCGTCGTCAAAGATGCCTGCGACCTCTGCTGATGCCCCAACTGCGGTTGCAGCGACGCTCTCGTTCGGCAATGCCATGAGCTCGCTGGCGGACTTCTTGTTCTCTGGAGTCCTCGTTCGGTTCCCCGAGCTTCGCCTCGCCTACTCAGAAGGCCAGATTGGTTGGCTGCCCTACATCTTGGAGCGGGCCGATGCAGTTTGGGTTGACCACCGGGCCTGGGGTGGCGTCAAGGACCTCATTCCTGAGCCTCCATCGACCTACTTCGCTCGGCAGGTGTGGGGATGCTTCTTTAAGGACTTCCATGGCCTTGCCTCCTTGGACGTCATTGGGGAAGACCGAGTCACCTTTGAGACGGACTACCCCCACACTGACTCCACCTGGCCTGACACCAAGGCAATCGCCCTCGACATGGTGCAGGGGTTGACGCAATCGCAGGTGAACAAGGTCATTCGCGGCAATGCCATTGACCTGTATGGACTCTCGTTCCCGAAGTGAGTTACTTCAGGGTCGGCGACGTCGCTGGCACGCCTGGCCCGAAGCCACTCGAGGGAGTTCGGGTCTTAGCGCTTGAGCAGATGCAGGCGCTGCCCTATGCAACGCAGTTACTCGCGCGCCTTGGGGCCGACGTCGTCAAGATCGAGTCGCCAGGAACCGGCGACCTTGGGCGGAGTTCCTTGCCAGCAATGACTGACCCCGAGGGCAGGTCGGTTGGTGCCACATTCCTCAGGAACAATCTGTCGAAGCGGTCCATCGCGGTGAACTTGAAAGCTCCCGAAGGACGACAACTCGTCCTTGATCTCGCGCCGAAGTTCGATGTCGTGTGTGAGAACTTCCGGGCGGGAGCGATTGAGCGCTTGGGTCTTGGATATGAAGACCTCGTGGCTGTTCACCCGAGCCTTGTCTACTGCTCGCTTTCGGGATTTGGCCATGCACTCGACGGTGGCGCTCCCTCTCCCTACGGCGAGTGGCCAGCGCTTGCCGCGGTCGTTGAAGCAATGAGTGGGATCTATGAGTTGAAGCGCGAGCCTGGAAAGCCTCCGACCGTTTCGCCAATGGGCGCCCTTGGAGATATTTCGACTGCCCTCTACTCAACGATCGGCATGTTGTGTGCCCTTCGCCTACGAGATGCAACGGGCAAGCCACAGCGCGTTGATGTGGCGATGTTCGATGTCCTTGTCGCGATGACCGACATCGTCGTCAACTTCGCCAGTTTGGGTGTCCGAGGTGGTCTCGGTGCGGTCGGCATCATGGACGGATTTCTCGCCAGTGATGGCTACTTCATTCTTCAGGTGATCAGAGAACACCAGTGGGCCGGACTCTGTGAACTCCTTGGCAAACCCGAGTGGATCACCGACGAGAGGTTTGCGACGCGTGCCTCGTGGACAGGCTTGCTCGAGTCGGAAATTCGTCCAGTCGTTGAAGGTTGGGCGGGAACGAAGACCAAACTCGAGTGTTGTGAAGCGTTGACGGGTGCTGGACTCATCGCCGGGCCATGCTTCTCGGCCGATGAAGTGATGACAGATCCTCACTTGGCCGAGCGACACATGCTCGTGGCCATGGATCGGACCGACGGCATTGATGAACCGGTATTGACCCCGGGCAATCCAATCAAGTTGGCTGGTGTCCCTGAAGGCCCCGAGGCGCGCGTGCCGTGGCTTGGCGAACACACGTCGACACTGCTTCAAGAGGAACTCGGCCTCAACCCTGAGGAAGTAGCTGCCCTGAAAGACGCGGGAATCGTCGCGTAGAGCCGTTCAGAACTCCCAGATTTGTGGGAAGAATCCAATTCTTGACAAATCCGGTCATATTTTGCGAGAATGGACTTCCACGATCGCAGGAGCACTGAGTGGAACCCGAAGTAGACGAGACCCCCGTTGAGGCAATCAAGCGCGAGAGCGCGCAACTTCGCGGCACCTTGGCCGAAGAACTCTCAAGTTCAACGCCGAATGTCAGCCATGATGCTGAGCAATTACTCAAGTTCCATGGGGTCTACTCCCAAGATGACCGAGACGTGCGTCGAGAGCGAGCATTGGCCAAAGAAGTGCTGGAGTTCATCTTCATGCTCCGGGTTGCAATTCCAGGAGGGCGCCTCACCGCCTCCCAGTGGCTCGCGCTCGACACCATTGCCGATGAAGTAGCTGACGGCAGTATCCGACTGACGACAAGACAGGCAGTGCAGTTCCATGGCATTGGAAAGCGTGGGCTCCGCCCGCTTGTTCAAACGCTTGATCGTCACCTCATGACGTCGTTCGCCGCATGTGGCGACGTGGTGCGCAACGTTGTTGCTTGTCCCGACTTAACGCTTCACGATCCCGAGGGGCGACTTGCCCGCATGGTCGATCATCTTGCGGTCGCATTCCGTCCGAAGACCCAGGCCTACTGGGAACTGTTTGTCAACGGCGAGCCAGCAGTCGCCGCTCCAGTCGTGGAAGAGGAACCGTATTTCGGTGACAATTATTTGCCTCGAAAGTTCAAGATCGCCATTGCGCACCCCGAAGACAACTGTGTTGATGTCTTCGCACAAGACATTGGACTCATCCCGGCAGTTCACCCTGAACTTGGCGAAGGCTTCTCGGTCGTCGTTGGCGGAGGCCTCGGTCGAAACTACGCCCATGACGACACCTTTGCCCGACTTGCCGACCACCTGACCTTCG
>CAIXCS010000112.1 GCA_903918025.1 uncultured Actinomycetes bacterium | reverse complement strand
CCGAGGCTGTAGCGGAGTTGGGCATTCTCATCACGAAGTTGGCCGTAGTTGACCGAGCCCGCCATGAAGTTGCCGATTGGTCGGAGGAGGGTTCGAGCACCCGCGACGAATGGATGCGTGACATCCTGAAAGAAACCACGGATCCCGCTACCTGACGAACCACCGCGGGCATTCACCGTCAGGATGGTCAGACTGGCAAGAACAAGCGCGACAACGGTGAACGTTGTTCTGCGTGAACGCCGGGCGCGAGCCATCTGCGCTATCGATTAGAAGAGGTCAACAGGTGGCGGAGTGCTTCAAACTCCTCGAGGAATTGTCCACTCCCGATCGCCACGCAATTGAGTGGATCTCGTGCCACCACGATTGGCATTCCCGTCTCATCCTGCAGTCGGGCGTCAAGACCGTGAAGGAGCGCGCCGCCACCAGTGAGCACAATGCCCTGCTCCATGATGTCGGCAGCAAGTTCTGGAGGGGTGCGATCGAGCGTGACTTTAACCGCATCAACAATTGCCGAAACTGGCTCTTCAATCGCTTCTCGGACTTCGGCGGTTGAAATGATGATCGTCTTTGGAAGCCCAGTGACAAGATCACGCCCCCTGATCTCGGCACGCACCTCATTCTGCAGGGGAAATGCCGAACCAAGGGCAATCTTGATCTCTTCGGCTGTGCGCTCTCCAAGCGCTAGCGAGTATTCCTTCTTGACGTAGGCAACGATGGCCTCGTCGAGTTCATCGCCCGCAATTCTGATGCTCTGTGACGTGACAATTCCACCGAGAGAAATCACGGCAACTTCCGTGGTCCCTCCCCCAATGTCGACCACCATGTTGCCTGCAGGCTCATGGACCGGAAGTCCTGCGCCAATTGCGGCCGCCATTGGTTCTTCAATGATGTGTGCCTCCCGGGCACCGGCATACTCTGCAGCTTCCATAACGGCCCGTTGTTCGACGCCCGTTATGCCTGAAGGTACGCAAATCACCATACGAGGCTTGGCAAATCTGCGTTGATGGACCCGATGGATGAAATAGCGAAGCATCTTCTCGCAAATATCAAAGTCAGCAATCACGCCGTCTTTGAGCGGACGAATTGCCTGGATGTGGCTTGGGGTCCGTCCAATCATCCGCTTTGCTTCAGCGCCAACAGCCAAAGGAACGCCGGTCTTCACGTTGACGGCAACAACCGAGGGCTCGTTGAGAATGATGCCTCGACCGCGAACGTAGACGAGCGTGTTCGCCGTGCCGAGATCCACGGCCATATCTCGGCCAAGGAATGAAAAACGATTTTCTGCCATGTCGATGTCAGTCCTCAGAGGTGTCGCCCGAAGGGGCGTTGAACCTAAGGCTATGCCTCAGGCTGGAAACACACAACTGCCGTCTTCAGCCGAAGTCGGGGAACCAGAGTGCAATCTCACGAGCAGCAGACTCATTTGAGTCCGACCCGTGAATGAGGTTCTCGCCCATTTCCGTCGCAAGATCACCACGAATCGTGCCGGGTGCGGAGTCAGCTGGGTTGGTCTTGCCCATCATGAGCCGGACCATCGCGTAGACGTCATCGGGGCCCTGCAGCACCATCGCGAACACCGGTGATCGGGTCAAAAAGTCAACAAGCTCACCAAAAAACGGCTTCTCACTGTGTTCAAGGTAATGCGCCGATGCAAGGTCACGACTGGTCAAACGGAGATCGGCTGCGACAATCTTGAGTCCTTTTCGCTCAAGACGTCCAACAATCTCACCAATCAGACCTCGTTCGACTCCATCTGGCTTCACGAGGACGAGGGTGCGGTTCACGAGGGGCAACCCTAGCAGCACCCTCCTCCGCTACGTTTTAGCGAGGAGTTTCTTGAGTGCAGTTCTGGCGGTTCCGGCAACGTAGAGCGAACCCGCAACGAGGACGAGATCATTCGGCCCCGCCATTTGAAGAGCTTTCGTACACGCCTCTTCTACTGACGGCACCTCTTCAACGTCAAGGTCGAGTTGACGAGCGGCCTCGGCGAGCTCCGCCGATGGCATTGCTCTCGGAGAGTCGGGGGTGCAGACGACTATTTGATCAATACCAATCGGCATGAGCGCCGCCAGCATGTCGTGGGGATCTCTTCCCTTCAACATCCCCGTGACGAGAATGGTCGACCCGGTGACCGAGAAACCCTCAGTGACCGCCTCTGCGAGCGCAGCGACGCCGGCGACATTGTGGGCTCCGTCAAGCACGACGAGTGGAGACCGTCCAAGTACCTCAAGACGACCAGGCATGGTCACTGCTCCCATGGCGAGTTCGACAACCTCGTCGGGAAGCGCTCGCCCAAAGAAGGCTTCAGTTGCCGTGACGGCAACGAGTGCATTCCGACCCTGGTGCGGACCATGGAGACCGACGAACAAGTCCTCATAGGTGCCGAACGGCGTACGAATCGACACAACACGGCCGCCTACCGCCAAACGGTTCTTCAGAAGTTCGAACTCCCTTCCAACCATGAGGATCTCTGCGGCGCCGACGTTCTTCGCTCTGGCCGCAATCAGGTTTTGGAGACTCGTGTCGGGCTCACCAATGACCGCGATCGAGCCGCTCTTAATGATTCCGGATTTGTCTTCGGCAATTTCTTCCCTCGTTGAACCAAGGACTTCCATGTGATCGAGGCCGACATTGGTAATGACGCTCACGTCACCAGTCACGATGTTGGTCGAATCCCAACTCCCGCCGAGACCCGCTTCGATCACCGAGACGTCGACTGCTGCATCGCTGAAGGCAGCAAATGCCGCCATGGTCAACAGCTCGAATCGAGTTGGCCGTTCGGAAAGGACGCCATCGAGAAGTTGAAGCCGGTTGAGCACTTCAAGGAATGCGGCATCGTCAATCGGGAGTCCATTGATGGCAATGCGCTCTGCAACCTCAACCAAGTTCGGGCTGGTGTAGGTGCCAACCGTCAATCCCATTGCGAGGAGCAGTGCGGTTGCCATGGTCGAGGTCGAGCCCTTCCCATTGGTGCCGGTCAGGTGAATGACCGGGGAAGAAGTCTCAGGATTGCCAAGCAATCGTGCGAGTTCGACCATGGCCGCGAGGCTTGGGAGCGATCGTCGAGTGGGCGTG
>CAIXCS010000111.1 GCA_903918025.1 uncultured Actinomycetes bacterium | reverse complement strand
TGAGCGGGGCCAGAGCCTTTGACCAATGCGGAATGAGGTAGTCGTTGACCGGGTTTGCCTTGAGCACCACCACCTTGCCTTCGACGAAGAGCTTTGAGAGCACATCTCGAGGCCCAAGCGAGGCAACATTTCCTGCGCCGAGCACCAGTGCGGTTCCGCGGTGGGCCGTCGGATCCTTATAGGCAGGTGCCTGAGCAAGCTGGATGGCCCGTCGATCGAGGCCGGGCTTCATCCACACTTCAGCGGTGGTGCCAGAGAAGAGCAGGCGCTCCAAGGTGGTGCGAGGAAACACTCCAACCATTGCTCGCCCGTCCGCTGCAGTGCCGACAGGTCCTGGGAAGATTGGTCGACCCTTCGTTTCAAGGTCGTGAAGCGAGGTCACGAGCGCTTGGGCCATGGTGACGAAGGTCCCGACTCCCGAGAACAACTCCTCGCCAGATTCCGTCGTGTCGAGGGTCAAACCCTTGGCAAGGCAGGCGGAACGAAGCCACGCGTCTGACTCTGCAACGGTCGCCACAATGACTTGTTCAAGAAGTTTGCGTCGGGTTCCCACCGGTGTTGCTGCCCAGGCATCGCTCTTCACAGCGACGCCCTCAACCACCTTTGCAAGCCCTGCTTCATCGACGGTTTCTGGTGCCAAAGATGTCGGAGCTGCTGCTCCCCGTTGGACAATGGTCATGTTCCCCCCTCAGTTCCCCCCAAGACGCTAGTGCTGGCAGGCCCTCAGGTGGAGTGGAAGACTCCCGAGTATGCAAATTGGCGTCGTCTTTCCCCAAAATGAAATGACCGGGGACGTAGGTGCAGTCCGGGCCTACGCAGAAGCAGCGGTTGACCTTGGCTACCGGCATCTCATTGCCTATGACCACGTGCTCGGAGCTGATAAAGCGGTCCACACCACACTCGAGGGCCCCTACGACCTCTCGCATCCTTTCCACGAACCGCTCGTCCTCTTCGGGTTCTTGGCCGGATTCACGAACTTGAGTTTCGCAACGGGCATCCTCATTGCTCCGCAGCGTCAAACCGCTCTTCTGGCCAAACAGGCTGCAGAAGTCGATTTGTTGAGCGGAGGGAACCGACTTCGCCTTGGGCTCGGCATCGGCTGGAACCACGTCGAATACGAGGCCCTCGGTCAAGACTTCACCTCTCGAGGCCGGCGTCTCGAGCACCAAGTCCATCTGCTCCGGAAACTCTGGACGGAACCATCGGTGACGAGCACCGACCCCTTCGACACCGTCACGGCGGCTGGCCTCAACCCACTGCCACTCACCTCACCGATCCCAATTTGGATGGGTGGGTTCGCACCCGCTGCCCTTGAGCGCATTGGACGAGTCGCAGATGGCTGGTTCCCCATGGCTGCTCCTGGCATGGGCTTGGAGCAAGGTCTCGAAGTGATCATGAACGCTCGAGAACGCGCTGGACGATCGCACCTCCCGTTTGGCATTGAAGGGCAGCTGTCATCGGGAGGTGACCTCGACGCGTCACTTCGCCTCGCTGAACAGTGGAAGGCAGCTGGCACGACCCACCTCTCCATCAACACGATGTACACGGGCTGTACGAACGTTGATGACCACATTGAAGGCCTACGGCACATGGCAAGCGCTCTCGGGCTCTCGTGAGCGATCTCGAAACCGGAAATCCGCCACGCGGGTGGTACCCCGATCCAGCCGGTTCTTCGGGTTGGCGCTACTTCGACGGTGACCTCTGGACCGAGGCAGTGGAAACTGACCAACCAAACGTTGAAGCAAGAGCGCTGCACGCCCAGACAACCAACCTGGTTCGTCATCTCCGGCGTTGGCTGCTCGACGCTGCAGTGATTGCTGCCGCAGTGAAGTTGCTGCTCTCACTCTCAGGTCGCGAGCACACCATGAAGCTCATTCGATTTCTGCACAAGGTGTGGGCGTTCCTTCAGTTTGCGTTCAATCATCCGAACTCGACGAGGGTCGCACCTTCGCCGCCAGTTGGCTCGAGTGCCTGGACTGGAATGCTGACCCTGCTCATTGGGGCAGTCACCATTTCTGCCGTAATCGTTCTCTTGGTCTGGCAGTTTCGAGCCGCTAAAACGGCGAGAGCCATTGGCTACCCCGCTCGCTTCTCCCCGGGGGCAGGGATTTGGATGTGGTTCATTCCGATTGCCAACCTCTTTCTCCCCTATCAGGCGCTCGCTGACCTCCTCCCACCAGATCACCGCGACCGTCGCCTCGCATGGTGGGCAATGGCGACGCGCCTTCTCAGCGTTTGCGGAGCGTTGTTCTTGTTCGCTGCAGTGGTCGATAACTCAAAGGCAGCGCTCACGGCGGGCCTTTGTCTCGACGCTGCTGGATCAATGGCGTGGTTCATGGTCTTGCGAGCCGTCGTCGTGGCCGTTTCGCGCAACCACGTTGAGTTCCTTGATTCTTCCAAGAAGATCTAGTTCTCGAACGAGACAGCGACACCCCCTGCGCCCTTCCGCCTAATCTCTTGCACAGTCCAGTCACGAGATCACCACTGAAGGAGTTGTTATGTCGAACGAAGCTTGGGGGCCACTGGCCGGTCTCATCGGACAATGGGAAGGCGAGAAGGGCCTCGATGTCTCGTATCACAACGAAAAGGGCGCAATTGGTGAGACTCCCTATCGCGAAGTCACCTCCTTCAAAGCCTTTGGACCCGTTGACAATGGTCCGCAAAGCCTCATGGGCCTCGACTATCGGATGGCGGCATGGAAAGGTGACGACGAGAACCCTTTCCACACCGAAATTGGTTACTGGCTCTGGGATGCAGCGCATGAGCAGGTCCTTCGCTGCTTCATGGTTCCTCGTGGATCGACCGTCATTGCCGGCGGCCACGTGACCGCCGATTCGACGGAATTTGTGTTGGGTGCAGAACTCGGTTCAAAGACCTACGGCATCTTGTCGAATCAATACCTCGACAAGAACGCCACCACGTTGCTCTACGACTGCACCATCACCGTTGGTGACGGCGTGTTCTCCTACGACTCCACCACGACCTACAAGCACTACCGCTCCGACGACCTCATCTTGCACACCGACCGGAACACGCTCCACCGAGTGTCCGACTGATCACACCCAAGCACGGCCCGTGGCCGATGTTTGCTCCACTTCCAACTGAAAGAGAACCCACACCATGTTTGAGTGGTCTGAAGAACACCTCGCCATCCGCGACGCCATTCGTTCATTCGTCGAGAACGAAGTCGTCCCCCACATCGACGCCATTGAACACGAAGGTGTTCCTCCCTACGACATCATCCGAAAGATGTACAAGACCTTCGGCATGGATGAAATGGCGAGGGAGTCGTTCAAGCGCGCCCTCGAGCGCAAGCGTTCGGGAGAGTCGGGCCGACCAGAGCGTCGAGGTGGCGACAATTCCGCCGCCATGACCCTGATTCCCATCATTGAGCTTTGCCACCACTGCCCAGGCATCGTGACCTCAATGGGCGTCTCAACCGGTCTCGCCGGGGGCACCATCATGAAGGGTGGCACGCCAGAACAGCTTGAGCGCTGGGGTCTCGATCTCATGACCATGGACAAGATCGGCGCTTGGGCAATCACCGAGCCGGACTCCGGTTCAGACGCACTCGGCGGCATGCGGACCACCGCTCGGCCCGACGGTGACGAGTACATCCTCAATGGGTCGAAGACCTACATCACCAATGGTCCCTACGCCGACACCATGGTCGTCTACGCCAAGCTCGACGATGGAAGCGAAGCCGACCCTCGAAAGCGTGAGGTCCTGACCTTCATTCTCGACAAAGGCATGGAGGGACTGGTGCAGTCCGAGCCCATGCGCAAAATGGGCCTCAAATCCTCGCCAACTGGTGAGTTGTTCTTCTCCGACGTCCGAGTTGGCGTCGACCGTCTGCTTGGCGGCCGAAAAGATGCCAGCCAAAAGGTTGCCGGGCGGGAGTCGGCCAAGGAGAACTTCGTGACCGAGCGTGCCGGCGTTGCCGCCATGTCACTTGGCCTCATTGAGGAGTGCTTGAAGCTCTCCATTGACTACGCAAAGTCGAGGGTCCTTTGGGGGAAGCCCATTGCCCAACACCAACTGATCCAGTTGAAGTTGGCAAAGATGGAAGTCGCACGCCTCAACGTGCAGAACCTCGTCTTCCGCCACATTGAAATGAGTTCGGCTGGCAAGACGCCAACCCTCGCCGAAGCGTCGGCGATGAAGCTCTACTCCGCACAAGCGGCCTCAGAAGTTGCGATGGAGGCCGTCCAACTCTTCGGTGGCAATGGGTACATTGCCGAATACCGAGTGGAACAGCTCGCCCGTGACGCGAAGGTGTTCCAGATCTACGCCGGAACCGACGAGATCCAGATCACCCACATCGCACGCGACTTGTTGGTGTAGTTCACCACGGCACCATGGTGTGACGGTCAGCCCCGTAGTGGGGCCGCCGTCTGGTGTGCGTTCTAGACCACCGTCAGCGTGATCGGCACCGAAGCGAGTGCCTTGCTGACTGGGCAGTTGACCTTGGCACCCTCGGCGAACTCGGCAAACGCCGCAGCGTCAACTCCTGGAACGTCACCTGAGACCGTGAGGCGAATTTCGGTGATGCCTTGACCAGGAACGAAGTCAACTTCAGCACTCGTCTCGAGCTTGGTCGCTGGCGTGCCGTTCTTGGCGAGAGCGGAGGAAAGTGCCATTGAGAAGCACGAGGTGTGTGCGGCCCCAAGCAACTCTTCAGGTGAGGTCTTCCCATTGTGCTGCTCTGCACGCGATGCCCAAGAGACGTCGAACTCGCCTGCTCCGGAGGAGACCAGCGTGACGTGACCCGATCCTTCAAGGAGCGTGCCTTGCCATTCGGTCTTTGCCGTTGAGGTATTTGCCATGAGTTGCTCCTGTGGTCGTCGGGGAATCGCCTGCAACCTACTGGCAAGAACGTTGGAAGCAATCAGGCGGTGGCCAGTCGTTGATAGAGGGTTGCGAACTGACTGACGGTGAGCGGACCAACGTGACGATCCACCATCTCCCCATCGGCACCAATGAACACCGTGTCAGGAAATCCCGGCAAATTGAAGAGTCCGGAAACAATGCGGTAGGTCGGGTCGTCAACCAACGGTTCGTTAAATCCAAGGGAATGAGCAAACACTGATCCAGCGGTTCGATTCTCTTCCCGTCCATCGACGCCAATGACGGCAACCCGAGAGGAACGGTGATGATTGAGATAGTTCGCCAAGTTCGGTAGCTCACGCTTGCAGGGCTCACACCAAGAGGCAAAGAACACCAGCACCGTGGCCGTACCGGGATGCACTCTCGAGCCAAATGGTGCAGTCACGTGCCCTGCACCCGTCGCCGAGGCGAGCGTGATGCCTGGGAGGTAGACCTTCTTCGTGGTGGTTGCGGTCCCGACCAGCAGGGCCGAGGTTGCAACCAGAACCAGTGCAACCGCCACAAGCAGAATGAGCACTCGACGACCTCTCGACGCTTGAGGTCGGCTCGCAAGGTCTCCGTCATCAGTTGGAGTCATCGCCACTGCCTCAGCCTAGAACCGCCAGGAGTGTTGCTTCCGGGCGCTCAATGAGAGGAGCCATAGGGCACCTGCACACCAAATGAGGTCGCCTTGACCCACCGCTCACCAACAAGGTTCCATACCGTGACGAGCGACGCAATTTCTCTTCGGACGTGATCGACCACACTCAGAACCTGGACCGTGCCCGACGGAGAGAACACGACCGCCCTCGCGTTGCGGGGAAGTGTGTCGTAGCGAGAGGTCGCACCGGAAGGCTTGATGACGACGAGGGCTGAGCGCGATCCCTCTCGCCCGAGCACCGCTACTGCTCCATTGATCGACACTGCAGTCGCCGTCACCTTGTTCAGCCGAGCGTGAGCGACGACCGAGTCATGCCACGTTGTTCCCGCAGTAATCGAATGCAGTTCAATCGAACGTTCTTTGGGAAGCCAGACCAGCTCTCGAAGACCAATGGACGTCGCTTCAAGTCGGAGGGTCGAACGAGGGGTGGCCGAAACGGCACTCATCGAAGTGCCATTTGCTGTTGGCGTGATCACCGAGGACCGAACGGGTCCGCTGCACGACCTGCCAAATACCGGTCCCCCGCTCGTCAGCGCAACTGCCACGAGTCGCCCTCGACAAGGACGTTGACCAAGGACGTGCTTCTGCAGCGACCTTGGCAACCCAACCGTGCGCCAATGCGTCCCGTCGGTCGACTCGAGGAGGCGACCTTGGGTGTCGAGGAGCGCAGTGACGCCACGGCGTTGGGTGAGGGCATTGGGAGCGCTTCGAATGCTGCCATCGAAGAGACCGGGCGTCCATGTGGTTCCATCATTGGTCGAGGCCAGTGGAGTGAAGCGAAGGAGTTGCGAAGGGATGGTCGCTGTCACGAGTCGCGGACCAAAACTCGCCATCACCAAGCCACCATTGGTCGCCACGCCCGGGGGGGTCTCAACCGTCCACTTCGACCCACGTTCGACCACCAGGTTGCTGAACCGGTCGTAGGGAGACGAGAGATTGCCAACCGTGAGCACCGTTGTTGCTTGAGCCGCACCGGTCGTCGAGGCGGTGAGTGGCAGAACAACAGGACGAGCAGTTGACGCGCTCGCGACCCCCATCACCATGGAGGACAGCGGCAAAACCAGTGCGAAGAGGAGCCACCGTTTCATGGGAGCACCGTCCGGAGTTCCCTTGTCAGTAACGCGGAGTAACTGTCGTGGAGGACGCCCGTTCCACCCGGTGTGGAATTCATAATGATCCGTACTCGACCCCTCGCATCGAACACATAGGTCAAGTCGTTGTGGAGCGTCATTGCTCCTCCATCAACATTGACCGTTCCCGCGTTGTAATAGGCCCAGACTCGCTCGAGTTCGGGCAGTGGTCCGGTCAAGTAGTACCAATTCTTGAGGCTCGTGAGCCCAAGATGACGATCGAATGCTCGAACCGCAGCGAGTGAGGTGTAGGTCGGATTGGCAACGACGGCGACGAGCGCAACCTTCGAAGCGTCGGATCCAAGTAGGGAGCTCGTCACGGCCATCTCGCTCCCAATCTCGGGACAGTCGGTTACACACACCGGGTCAAGGAACGTCATGGCAATTGCCCTGCCGCGGAAGGTCGCCATCGAGACTGGCACGCCGTGCTGATCAACGAGATGGAGGGGGTAGGAGGCAAAGTTTGCCTTCTGCGGTGGGTCATTGAGCGCTAGGGCCAACACTGGATCCGTTGACCCGGACGCGGCGGCAACTCCGAGCGGAATGAGTCCGAGGGCAATGATGAGCACCGAAGCAACGGTCGAGGTCCAGAGCAACATCGGGTGTTGAGCGCGTTGCGGCGACGTCTCGTCCGGTACATCAGATGGCACTTTCGTGACAACAGCCATTGTCTCGTCATGTTCCGGCGGTTGCAGCGTCGCCGTTCCAATGGCGAAGAGCAAGATCACTAAGGGAACCATGCTGTTCGGATCGGTCGCAAGTCCTCCAAAGACACCGAGATCCTGTACGAATACCCAAATCACCAGAAAGAACAGGAGACCACTCCACATCGCGATCTTGAGATACTTCGGTGAACGCAGAAGGAAGACTCCACCGACACCAACAAGGATGCAAACCGCAAGTCCATTGACGAGAAGTGGCCAATGGGCAGCAAACGACGAGAAGTGGCGAACTGCTGTGCCGACGAGCGAAGGTTGGTGGACGTCGGCCATTGCCGACGCCATGGACGCGAGTTGCCCAACAATTTTGCCGTGCGCATTGAGGCCCGACCACGTTCCCCTTCCAGGAAATGCTTGAAGAATGCCCGCGGCGACGAGTGCTCCACCGAGCAGCCTCCGACTCATCAATTGAAAACGGGGCGACGCCCATTGTGCAGTTGGCACAAGGAGCAGAACTCCACCAAGAACGTAGAGGAGCGATGCGCCAGGAGCACCGAGGAGCAGCGACGCCCCCGGCGCGAAGATGCCCCCAAGACCAGAACTGACCCAGATGACCAGTGCCCAAACAATTCCAGCAAACGCAGCAAGCCGAGACGGCGCACCATTCTTGGCGAGGAGAATCCAGATCCCGATACCAAGTTGAATCCAGAGGACCGCAACAGCTGAAACAACAGGCTGACGGGTCCAGATTCCAGCTCCAGATGAAGCGAGATGCTGCACCCAAGAAGGTGACGTTGCCGCTCCTGCTTTCAACACGCCATCAGACAGGCCAAGCGGCATGGAAGGTTGCGCCTGGAGGAGTGCGTCAAGAATCCAAAGCCCCCCGAAGCCGTAACGCAAAATCGCCCGAGCTCGGGGCTCGGACGAGGTCTGACGAGGTTGTGCGGCGCTACCTGACAACAGCAGCCAAAGGAGCGACCCGGCAAGCAAAATCGCCAAAACGATGAGGCACTGGTGGAGGAGGAGGGTATGGAATGCCTCGACGACGACCGGATTTCCGGTCTCGACTCCGCCACCACCCATTCCGGTCATCGGGTTCCGCCCTCGCTCGCGAACAACTTCACCACGAGCGTACCGGGCGAAAACCCGATGACCATAAGGAGTGGACTACCGCGCTCCGACGTACTCCAGAAGATCGCGGCGGTCGTGCTCAAGTTCAACAATTCGAGACTTGACCACGTCACCAATAGAGACGAGCCCAACGAGGCACCCGTCATCAATCACTGGAACATGCCGAATGCGGCGCTCAGTCATGAGGGTCATCACCTCAGTGACGGCCATCGTGCTGGGGCAAGTCACGACATCTCGGGTCATGACGCCCGATACCTGTTTTTCCAGAGCACCGTGGCCGTCCTCGACGAGTCTTCGGGCCACGTCCCGTTCGGAGAGTATGCCCATGAGCTCCCGCTCAGGACCGAGCACAACAAGTGCCCCTACGTCCCATTTCGCTAGAAGGCGTACCGCCTGGTCCAGCGATGCGTCGGACCGAACGCTGTAGACGTCCCGGCCCTTCACATCGAGTAGGTGTCGAAGTAGCATCGCACCTCCTTCTGAGAACCCCCCCACCCTGGTTTGGTTCTGGCCTGAACCTACGCCTATCTCATGAGGAAGTGAAGGGGCAATGCTAAAGCCCGGAATATCCCCATTAGAGAGGCCTTGAACGGGCAATGAGGCGCTCGGTCAAACTTGAAACCCGCTGGACTTGGCGACTGATCGCCGCGCGAAGCACTGCATCGCTGCCAATCACGGTGACGGAAGTCTTTGCTCGAGTAATCGCGGTGTAGAGCAACTCTCTTGAGAGAATTCGGTTGACTGAAGGCGAGAGCGAGACAATGACCCGGTCATATTCACTTCCTTGGCTCTTGTGGATGGTGAACGACCATGCCGGCACGGCCTCATCAATGGCATGAACCGGGCGTCGGCGGGCCAACGGGCCACTAGGGAGAAAGAACACCTCCCGACCATCTTGAGCGGCACAAACAACACCGACGTCGCCATTAGACAGCCGCTCTGCAATCGGCTTCGACGGGGACTGTTCATTGCGCAGCACCATGACGGGCGTGCCAACGAGCATTGCGGACTCATTTCGTCCTCGCTCTGGAAAGGTTGCACTGCGGACTTGCTCGCGCCACCAAGCCACCGACCATGGGCCCTCGCGATTCGCGCAGAGCACCACGCTTGATTGGAGGAGTTCCAACGCAGCTTCGAATGAACCGGCGATCGCGGCTTGCCGAATATCGGCTGCGTGAGCGATGACACGGGGAAGTTCCTCGGCTGCATCGACCGATCGATGCAGTTCCAGGGGGAAGTCCAGAAACGCCTTCATCACCGCCGAAAGATCTCCCTCGTTGATGCCTGCCGCGAGTGCACGAATTGCGCGGTTGCCTCGGTGGCTCGTCGTGAGCCCCGTGACGAGAGAGGCGATCGGCCCTTCATTGGTGGTTCCAGCCTCAACAAGATCGCGAAGCACTGCACCAACCTCAACTGACACCAGTTGATCGGGATCGCCAACGAGCACAATGTGCCCACGTTCCCCGCAGCGCAAGATTTGGTCGAGCAGCGTCAACTCAAGCATTGAGACCTCGTCAACAATGATGAAGTCGCACTCGAGCTGCGTCGTCGAGACTGACGCATCAGGTCGGATCTTGAGCAGTCGATGGATCGAACCCGAACCTGGAGCAATCAGCAATTCCTCGCTGAACCTCTCAAGCCCGAGAGGGCCGAAGGAGTGATCAATGGCTTCCCGCATTCTCACCGCGGCCTTCGCGGTTGGCGCACAGAGTGCAACCGAGAAAGAGCGGCCCACCGTCTGGGCATGCTCACCCAACAACTTCAGAAAGGTCGCAACAGCGGTGGTCTTCCCAGTTCCTGGACCTCCGGTAAGTACGGAGATCTTCCGGGTGAGTGCATGGTCAATGAATCGAGTGACCTCGCTAGGTTGATCCTCCGAACCATCCCGCTCAAGAAGATCACTGGGGCTGGGGAGGTTGGCCCCGTCAGCTCCCACTGCATGTTCGGCCGACGCTGCATCGAGGAGGCGTGTGGCAATTGCACACTCTGCAAATGCATATCGACGGATCGTTGCAAACTGCACACTCCCATTCTCCATCGACACAACAATTGGTGGTCCGGTTGGGGCAACGTGGCCTGCACCAAGCTCCTCCTGCGCGACAAGGCGAGGATCAGCAGCGAGCAGCGCTGCGACGACTGCGTGAGGCTCGATCGGACTCCCGACGTCGTCGCCTCGTCCCCCATGTTCTGACCAGAGTTCTTGGAGAAGTTCTTCAAGCGCCGAGGGTTCGAGTGCAATAGCTACGTGGTTCAATCGAATCGCCTTCGCGAGGACCAGCAGCGCAAGATGAAGATCATCACTCACGAGGATCGTCGGGCCATCGCGTTCAGAAAGACGAACAGCTCCTTGTACGAGGAGTAGATCTGCTTCAGTGAAGACGAGTGGAGAAGAACGTTGCGCGCTCGATGGGATCATCGCTTCCTACCTTGGCCAGCGAGAATCTTTGAGACCTCAACCACCACCTCAGCAGGAAGGTCCCACGTAGCCAGTCCATCTCCGGGAAGAACTCGAGGGCCAACCGCTCCACGGACGTAGAAGTAGCAAATACTCCCGAGATTGCTTGCCGGGTCATATCCGGGCATTCGTCGACCGAGGTAGCGATGGAGCGCCACCATGTAGAGCAAACCTTGAAGCGGATAGCCGGCTAAGGCCATTTCGCTCACCAGTCCCGCAGGTGCAAACGACGGAGCACGCTTCATTTGGTTGCTCTTGTAGTCAAGAACATTGAATCGGCGATGGTCAGTGCCAATCCTCGCGACGAGGTCAATGCTCCCGTTGAGGAATCCATGGAACAAACGCCCTCGCTCTGAAGGTGCTTGGGCGATTCCTCGAAAGAACTCCACATACGGTCCCTCAGGATCACCCGCAACCACCGCTTCTGAGAGCTCTACCACTCGGTCAACAACGAGCCCTCCACCACCCAGCGGCAGGGTGAACCGCATTTCGCTCACGGTCGAGGCGGAGGGAGAGGACTTGAGATCGAAGAGGCTCTGTCCATGAAAGGCCTCTCCAAGTGGGTGATGAAGAATCTGAAGAAACTCTGCAACCACTCGGTCTGGGTCATTGAAGACAATTCCCTGTTCTTCAAATCGCGTGGTCACGAGCTCCGCCACGTCGTCATGGTTCAGTGCATCGCGGCTTCTCAAGAGGTCTTCCAGCACGGCATGGAGGGCAATCCCGATGTCCGTCCCTCCTCGACGTTCAAAGGCCTCACTCGTTGCGGCATCTTCGAGCTCACCGTCTCCATAGGTGTCTTCGGCGAGCGCTCCTGCCATGCCATTAGTGGCATCACCAATCGGAAGGTCTGCAGGAGCGACAGGCCGATCGAGGACATCACCGAGATGGATCTCCGTGTAGGACCACCGACGCAAGAGCTCATCAATTGGAGGAGGATCAAGAATGCCTTCAAGGTCGAGTCCAACAGAAGATGTCAGAGGCTCGTGACCCCTGATAGCCCCTTCCGTGGTGCCCACTCGAACGAGAGCAAGTTGCGAAGAGAATGGCGCGCCTCCTTCTTCGCAACGCCGCTGCGCCGTAGCAATCGAGTCACCTTGGGCAATTCTCGATGACTCAACTAAGAGACGCCAGAGACTGGTCTTAGAGATTCGCTGCCGTTGCGAGCCTTTGTCTTTCGGATAGCCGTGGTGATTGAGATCAGAAATCCACACCACGAGCGTTGTCTTGGCTCGAGTGAGCGCTACATAGATGAGCCGAGCAGTCTCGTCAGTTCGTTGTCGTTCCTCATCGAGCGACAACTCGCTTTGGTCGCCCACCTTCGGAGAAGAGAGCCGGCCGAAATCAACCAGTCGGCCATCAGGCAGGGCCACAATGCCGCGTTGGGGTGCCTTGTCCTTACCTCTCGGCGATGGCTCGATCTCTGGAATGAGCACGACGTCGAACTCGAGTCCTTTGGCCGCGTGAATCGTCGTCACGACAACCGAACCTCCGTCGCTCTCCACCCGGCGCGCTGACGCATCTGCGCCGGCTTCGTCAACCTCTGGCAGTGACATCTGCTCTTCGAGCCACGTAAGGGCCAAGGTGGGTGTGACTCCTGTAGGAAACGCTTCCCCGAGCAGGTCGAGAAGATGATCAAGATCCGTCCACGAGCGTTCAGGGAACCCATCACTCAGCACACACTGCATAGTGGCGCGGTCAAGGAGTCGACGGCTCAATGAACCTGGCCCGAATGCCTCGAGGGCTTGTGCAAGACCGGGCACCTGGTCGGGCTCGTGAAAGCGGAACCACGTGAAGACCAGCATCCCCGTCCGTCGTGGATTCGTCGGTTCAGCCAGAATCCAGAGGAGGACCCTCAATTCTTCCGCTGCTCTCGAGGTGAAGACGGGTTCGGTGCGCGTCTGCACCGCTTTGATCCCACCTTGCCGAAGGGCAGTCACGACATCTCGAGCAACGTTGTTGGTTCGCGCCAGTACCGCGATCTGCTCAGGTGCCACTCCCTGCTCGAGATGCGTTGCAACAACACCAACAAGGTCTGCAGTAATCGACGAGCGGACCTCCGCCGCTGGTGCACCGCTATCTGAAGCGTGGTCGTAGTGCAGCTCGCTTGCTCCTAGAGGAAGCAAACCATTTTCGGAAGTCAGATCTCGAATCTGCAGCCCGGAGCCGAGCCGACCTGCCAAGCCGGCAACCACGGGCTGATAGCGAATTGGCTCGACCTCTTGGTCAATGGAGTGAAGGGCGCTCGAGAAGCCCCATTGTCGAGCCAAGGTGAGGGTCGACGCTTCGCTACCAATCGTCATCGTCGAGAGCCGTTGTTGAACGTCGTCATCTTCCGCCAACGTGAACAGCGCATTGACCGACGCAACCAGTTGAGGTGTTGATCTGAAGTTGATGGTCAACTCGGCCCGACGGTAGGGGCCGGCCCCTGCTTGAGCTTCCCGAAGAAGTCGCTGGAAGATGACGACATCTCCACCTCGAAAGCCATAGATCGCCTGCTTTGGATCACCCACCGCAACGACGGGCACATGACCAACGAACGCTTCTTCAAAAATCGCCCACTGTGCCGCGTCGGTATCTTGAAATTCGTCGATCAGGACGAACCGGTAGGCGGAACGAAGTGACGCACCGGCGGTTCCAACGGCGTCGAGGGTGCCTGCATAGACCTCTGCGATCAGTTGGTCGAAGGTGGTGATGGAGTCGAGGTGCATGGCGGTTGCCACGCGATCTTCAGTCTCTTGAACCAGTCCGCGGAGGATCTGACTGGAGCGCTCTTGAGCGCCCTCGGCGTGTCGAAGTTGAACGAGTGCCGTGGTATCGGTTCCTCTGGGGAGTCCTCCGAGTCCCGCAACCGATGCCGCCGTAGCTCTGATGCGTTCTTGCAGTTCATTGAGCTTCATCCCCCCTTCCAAGAGTTGTTCCAGTAACGCTGGTTCTTGCAAGACCACGCGGGTGAGGGTTTCATTGACCGCTCGCTCGTAGAGCAAACTCCCCGACATTGGCGTTCGAGACCCAAGGCCACCAACCATCGCGGCAAACGAGTGAATGGTTCTGGCATTGACCTCGTCGAGGCGAGCCAGAACCTGCCGCTGCCTTGCGAGCAGTTTGGCGCGCTCCTCATCACTCGTGACCTCTGGGTCAATGAGTGCAGCCGTCCAGGCGTCAGCATTCGGTGGAGCAGTCGCTCCCGCTAGGAGTTCTCCAATCTCTGCGACTCTCGAACGAAGCCTGGTCTTCAGTTCTCGTGCAGCAGCCCGCGAGAAGGTGACCATGAGCAACTGGGATGGATCATGTTGAGAGTCCTCTAAAAGCCACCGAGTGGCCAAGTGGGCTATCGTCCAGGTCTTGCCAGTTCCGGCCGAGGCCGAAATCAACAGCACCGACGAGTCGAGTTCCCGGAGATCTCCAATGACTGGGTCGAAGAGAACGGTCACGAGCTTTGCTCCACAAGCAAAATCGGAACTGGCCAGGTTCCGTTTGAAACAAATCCCGGGTGTCGCTCGCTGAGGGCCGCACTGGCGGGCCGGTTGGTCTGCGGAGCAAAGACGTATTCCACTCCACGCGCCGCCTTCTGCAATTCTTCAGCGAGTTCCGAAAAGCGTGTTGCCGTGCACAGTTCCTCGAAGTCGAACGGGAAGAGCAGTTGATGCACGGCGGTTGATGACTCGCCATGGACCCGAGGAGTTGAAGATGTCCACAACTCCGAGGAGTCGAGTTTCGCCACCCTCGCATAGCTCGCGAACGCGAAGGCTTCGGACGTCTTTCGAAAGAGCGCGAGTGGCTCTTCAAACCCACGCTGGAAGAGTGACCACAACACGTCGAGTTGATCGAGCGGTGTTCGTTCCACCTCGACTCCTGGTGCCCGTCGAACGTGAAACAGTGGATTGAGGACATACCCACCAACCGGCACGAAGCGGCCTCCGCTCGCTTTCTTCACCGGAGTCGAGCTCTTCGGCAGGTAGAAGGTCGTGACAACACAGGTCCGGTCTGGAAACAGCGCCTCGAGGACCAGCAGGTCAAGAAGATCGCCAACCATCCGACCATTGTGCGAACCAGCACTCTCGCCGACCTTCGTTCGATACCGAAGCAGATGCAGCTCGCTGGTTGTCTTCGATTCCACAATCCCGTTGAAGAGGTCTGATCCCGAAGGGGTCACAGCCCCCGAGAGCAGTACCGATCCTCCCCCGTGCAACAGCAGCGTGGGCTGCACCTCACCCAAAGAACCAGCAACCTTCGCAAAGCCTGCAAGATCAAAAGCAAGATTGAAGGTGAAGAGATCGAGCCGAGTCTTGAGCTCTTCGTCAAGCCAGAGACGAGTGGGTACGTCTCCCGCAAATTCTTCGCTCCTGCTGAGACGATCAAAAAGTTCACCCGTCGTTGCCCGCCAAGAAGCAAAGGCTGACTGGTAGGAGTCTTCGTTCTCAACCTGTTGAAGGAGTGCTGTCCAGGAGTCGAGTTGGAACGACGCCTGAATGAAGGCTTCTTGAAGTCGAAACTTCGTCAAGCCGTCAACCGACAGAGCAGGTCGAACTGGTGGCACCTCGAGCGAACGAGGAGTGCTCAAGTTGCGAGCACTCCGAAGATGAAACCCAGCTGGATCTCGAAAGAAGGAATGAAGATCGTCGATCGCCGCGGATTGTGGCGCTGACTGAAGCTGCGCCTCTGGAACCGAACCATGTGGTTGCTCGAGTTCTCGAAGCCTTGTGTCGAATCGAGGATGTCCGTGGCTTCCACTAAAGCCATGCCGGCGAGCGTGATGAACTTGCTGGAGCAGCAATGCGTCCACCGTCGGGCCATTCGCTGACGTCTTTTGGTTCGTACGCACGAACACCTCGAGGAATTCACTGAGCGCAATTGGAGGATCAAGTGCTTGCCCAGTCGTTTCATCGGTGACGTTCCACGAGACGAGCAAGGTTTCTCTTGCGGCAAACACCGCCCCAAGGAGCGCACCCATTGCAGTCCTTCGAGGGTCAGGGTCACCAACTTGACCGACTGATCGAGTGTTGAGGTCAGGATCTACCGCTGCCATCACCTGGCTCGAGAGAGTGGCTTGGGGGAGAAGTTCCTCGTCGAGACCGAGAATCGCCACCACTCGATGCGGCGCCCACGACAAGGCTTCAAGGCCAGCAACAACAACGCCACGGCGACCAAAGGCTCGTGTCCCAGAACCTTGACTGGCGACCGTCGACCAAAACTCAACAAATTGATCAAACCCGAGGTGTACTCCTCCGGCTCCTTCAATCACCTGGGACGCTCGGTGCATTCGTTCAAGCATCCGTTCGAACGAATCATCATGGTCATGCCGTGCGGCCAGTACTGCCATCCATGTACTCAGATTCTCGAGCCACTGAGCGAGAGGGAGTTGCACCCCTACTGATGTTGTGCCCTCGGGTCGGAGGTGATCTTCCGCTTCCAAGATTCGAAGGAGTGGCTGCAGGGCGCCGAAGACAGAGAGATCATGCGGCTCGCCGAGTGAGCGAACCTTGAGGGCGCTCTCTCCAACAACCTCAAGAGCTTGGGGAGGAAAGAGCGTCGACGAGACCACTGCGTCACTCACTCGTGACCACGTTCCAATATCAAAATGGAAATCACGCTGCGGTGAGGACGGATAGACGCCAAACCGAGCGCGCTGCTCAGCCGAAACGCCGAAGATCAACTTTCCTTCTTCCGCTCGCCGAGACAGCGTTTCACTATCTTCACTACTGAGTCCGAGCGTGGTCGCAACTGCGGGGAAGGACAAAAAGGAAACAATCTGGGCCACCGTTGCGTAGTTCCCAATGAGTTCCAAGAGAGCGATCGACGTGGCGAGGCGATTTCGAAGGCCACTCGGTGCCACCTGGAGGAGCTCAAAAGGAAGACGTGGACCTTGTTCTCCTTGCCAAATTTGATAGTTCCAGTGACGTTCGAGTGCAGCGTGAAATGCAGTCGGATCAGGGCAGACAACAAGAATTTCATGTGGAGCAACACCAGTTGCCACCAGTTCCAAGAGGGCGTCGCGAAGTTGCTCGACCTGACGGCTTCGACCAAAGCCACCAAGAAAGCGAATTGATCGTTCGACGAGAGGTTCTGCGTTGTGCTTGCCTGCCTCATTGAGAATCGTCAACCGGAGCAGATCAAGTTCAGACACTGGTGGGGTCGAACAATCGACGACCTCCTCAACCTGGCCATAGTCGAGCCACAGGGACGTCGAGTCGCTGAGATCTCGAAGCCAACTGAAGGAGAACTGCCTCTCGTCACCATTGATCGAGGGACGCTCTTGCACCTGCGCGAGCCAGTCGGCGCTCGGAATTGGGAGGAAGGCATGAACGCGAAGTTGGGTTCCAATGGCTTGCAGGAGCTCCAGAAACCTGCGTCCACCTGGCACGGTCGAGAAGCCAAAGACCGCGAGTTGCCTCGGAAGCCCTTCCACCTCTCCAGCTCGAATCTTCTCAAGCACTCGGTTCCGTTGGACGTGTGGACCTTGTTCAAAGAAGTGAATGGCCTCCATCGCAACGGCAACCTCTGGTGGCAGGAGGTGCCTCTTCGAATTCTCAAGCAGATAAGGCCGCCAGTTCACGACGTCATCAATCGCTTGTGCGAGTTTCATCGCGAGTGCAAATGTCTCAAGGTTGAGGGCACTCAGGAGTCTGAGCGCCGTTGTTTCGGTACTCCAATCCACCCAGGTGTCCCCAAGGGCCAGCTGCTCAACGCGAATTTCCAGATCTCTTGAAAAGATCGCAATGAGGTTTGCAGCAATGGAGACCTCGGTGTCGTTTCCACTCGAGGCCACCGCCTGATCGAGCCATTGGCGAAAGGCCATCGTCGGCACGACGGTCCAAAGCGGCTCGAGTTCGTCCCCTGGACTGTTGAAGTGGAACGCTGCAAGTGGCTCGGCGAGACGCTCAAGATCCGTCCCGAAGGTGAGGTGTATCACGTGCCGGAGGCTAGACCTTGCCTGTGCCAGCTGATCGGGATCGTCAACCGGACCTTCGTCAATGCACCACAAACGTGAAGGGGGCGAGAACACCGGCGGCGTAATTAGCCGTGCTCGTCATCGAAGCCGTCACGGTGTAGATACCTGGTTTAAATGCCTTGTGATCACGAGTGACGAGCGAGAAGTTCAACTGCTGAATGTCGCCGACACTCGGGATCTGGAAACTGGCGACTGCCGGTCCAGTTGCACCTTTGACCGTGACGGTCAACGCCGCACTGGCAACGAGCCCGGTGAACCTGAGACTCATCACTTGACCAGATTTCGGGTTCGGAGTGAGAGAAACCACCTTCATCGGTGGCGTACCTTTTCCAATGGTCAACGAGAACGTCGCCGAAGTTGTCTGTGGTGGATCGCCGAGATCACTCACGACAATGGTGAACGTGGACCTTCCCGTCGTGGTTGGCGTTCCGAAAAGCACCCCCGATTGCTCGTTCAACGAGAGCCCGTCAGGAACCGATCCCGCTTGAAGTTGATACGAGACGACACCGGTCCCTCCGGTTGCCACCGCGGTTGGCTGAACATAGGAGTTCCCGACAGCTCCGCTGGTGAGGGGAATCGTGAGCCCGAGCTGCGCAACTGAAGCTCCAACGAATCCACGGGTACTCGACCCGTCACGGTAGGAACCCGCGAGGGCGCACTGGCCCGTCGTTGGGCACTCAAGTGCCCCGAACACCGTGGCTGGATTACCAAATGAGGCACCTGGAGGGAGTGAGAGATCAACGGACGGGGCCCACGTCCCATTGGTTTCGACGTAACCCATCGGCAAGATTCGCCCAATCGGGTTGGAAAAAGTACCAACCGCGACACACGTGTTGGCTGCGGTGCACGAGAGCGCTTCGATCGTCCCCTTCGGATTGGAGGTGCTTGCCTTGGCCGACGAGGTGAGTGCTCGTGCGCCCCCCCAGACGCCGAGTGACTGTGACGTGACAAAGGCCTGATTCTTGTTCAGGCCGTCAACGAAGGTTCCGCCAGCGACACAATTGCCAGATGAGACGCAGCTCACCGCATTCAGTGACGTTGGTGCATTCACACCGGGGACTCCACCAGACGGCGGCGTGATGAGTTCTGCCGTCGACCAATTGCCTGAATTCTTTGACACTGCCATCGCCCGATTGGCGCCGTCGGTGTCAACAACGGTCCCAACTGCCGTGCAGCTCCCAGTGGTCGTGCAACTGATGCCCGAGAGCGTCGCCGTGGGAGTGAACGTCGAAGCTCCCGAAGGCATGAGGATTTTGGTCGCCGTTCCAGCAGCACCGTTCGAAATGGGAACCTCCATGGCTTGCTGGGCACCCGAACTGTCTAGGTAATCGCCGACCGCTACACACGACGTCGCACTCGGACAGTCAATGGCGTCCAAAGTTGCGAAAGGATTCCCGCTTGCCACTCCAGTTGGAAGTGAAACGACAGCTGACGACCAGTGCCCACTGCCAAGTTGAGCAATGAGTGCCTGCTGGCGGTGCGATGCATCATCAAACTGACCAACAGCGACACAGGTCGTGAGGGAAGAACACTCAACGGCGTGGAGTCCTGAATTTGCATCTCCTGAGGTCCAGCCAGTTGGGAGCGTGACCTGGATGGGTGTTCCCCACTGCCCTGACACCTCACTCACGGCAACTGCTTCGCCAAGGTTGTAGCGACCGACAGCCACGCAGTTGCCTGGACTCAAGCAGTCAATCCCATCCATGCTGGCATTCGGGTCGGCAAGTGCATCATGTGGCAGAGCCACTGAATCTGGTGTTGCGAAGACTGCGGGGGCAGTGACCGGTTCAGACCCACCGGTCCCGAGGGCACTCGAGACACTTCCCGTGAGCACCACGAGTACAGCGGCAACGCCTCCAAGGGCACGTCGACCGCGGGGGCTGTGTCGTCGTCCTCTCATCACGATCCTGCTCTTTCGAGAGTGCTTCTCCACCGACGCACCAAGGCTCGGGGCACTCATTGACCTCCACCATCTGAAGGCACCCGTCTAATCTACGCCGATTGACTGATTTCTTCAGGAACTCACCTCAACAGCAGGGAAGCGGCCTGAAGCGTAGATTTCGGCCATGGACGATCACCAGTTGTTGCACAAGTTGCTCGCCTACGAGGAGATCCGACAGCTCGCAGCCAAATATGCCGCAGCACTCGATGCCCGACGACTGGACGACCTCGTTCAACTCTTCGTTGATGACGTAGAAGTTGGCAGTTTTGGAACGGGCCACGCCGCACTTCGCGCCTCGCTCGAAGCCTCACTTGCACCACTTGGAACCACCATTCTCTCGGTGGCAAACCAGGTGATTGAGCTCGAGGGCCTCACGGAAGCACACGGCGAGGTTTACTGCAGTGCAGAAATCGAGCAGGGTGAACTCTGGCTCCGTCAACGGATTCTCTACCGAGACGAGTATCGCCATACTTCAAGAGGATGGAAATTCGTCAAACGTCAGCACCTCCTCTGGTACTCGGCGCCAATGGGCGTCGATCCAAGGACCTTGCCACCAGCAAACTGGCCGGCGAAGAACGTCGGCATGGGAACGCTTCCTGAGGCGTTTCACGGTGCTGACGACGCAATGTCGTAGAGATTCCGTACCCTTTGGTCAGGCGTACACTCCAACCGACGAGCAATTGATCTGAACCGAGGCCTCTATGTCCGCAGCAGCCCCAACCACCCGTCGTCGCTGGCTTGCGGTGACGAGTGCAACTGCCGCAGTTGCTACGAGCATTCTTCCAGGAGCGCTCTTCAGTTCGGCTGGGGCGTCGGGTCTTGCCATGAAGGCAACCGGGTCAGTGGATGCGGTCTACGTGACCGCACCGAGTGGGACGAACCTCACACTCTTGAAGGGCTCAACCACCATTGCTTCAGGTGTCGCCGACACGCTCGGAGCCTTTGTGTTTCACGACATCGTGCCCGGAAGCGGTTACCTCGTCACTGGAAGCCAAGGCTCGACCACTGGAACGTCGTCGTCCATCACCGTGCTCAACCAGACAACGCCAGCCCCCTCATCGTTCTACAAGAAGGTGACACTCAAGGTCGGCCTCAATTACCTCCCAATGCGCGACGGCATCACCGTGGCAGCAACCCTCCGCCTACCTGCCGGAGTCAGTTCACTCGCAAAGGGACCGTTCCCGACCCTGGTCGAGTACTCCGGCTACGGAACGGCTGCACCCGGTTCGCTGCTTGATTACGAACTCGGAAGTTACAAGGGCAACCGTGCGCTGCTTCCTGACACCTCTACCGTCGTCGGAGCACTCATTGGGCCGTCACTTGGCTATGCAGTCGTCTCTCTTCAGATGAGGGGTTCGGGATGTTCTGGTGGCGCCTTTGATCTCTTCGGTCCTTCCACGCCAACCGATGGGTACGACGCAATCACTGAGATTGCGAACCAAAAGTGGGTTGCCAACCACAAGGTTGGCCTTGTGGGTATCTCGTATTCAGGAATCAGCGAGTTCGGAGCGGCTGGACTGAACCCTCCTGGTCTTGCCGCCATCGCACCACTGAGCCCGACTGAAGACCTCTACTCAACCGGCTCACCAGGTGGCATCACCAACACCGGGTTCGCCGCTGGATGGATTGCCGAACGAGTGCACGACGCAAAGCCAGCGTCCGCAACTACCGGACAAGCGTGGGCATGGGCCGAGATCAACGCCGGCGACACGGTTTGCGCTGCGAACCAGCAATTCCATGGTCAAGCACAGGATGTTCAAGGAATTCTGAATAGCAGCACCGACCGAGTACCTGCCCTCTACGACCTCCGTTCACCATTGGCTTGGGCTGCGAAAATCAAGGTCCCGGTGTTCCTCGTTGCTGCGCTTCAAGATGAGCAGACTGGCCCACAGTGGACCTCGCTCATCAAGGCACTGGCAAAGGACAAGGACGTCTACGCCACCGTGCAAAACGGAGCGCACATCGACTCACTCGACCCTGATGTCTTCAACCGTTGGATGGCGTTCAATTCGATCTTCGTCGCGAAGAAGGTACCGACCGACCCAGGATTGCTCGGAAAACTGATCCTCGGCGGCTTCACTGGAACATTCGGAGGTGGCGCTTCCCTCCAGCCCGTTCCCTATACGGGACTGAAGACTCCAGCGCTCGCACTTGCCGCATTCCGAAAAGGTGAAGCACGAGTGACGGTCAACTTTGACAACGGGAATAGCGCAGCTGGTGCAGGCCACCCTCAAGCGGCATACTCCGCCAAGTTGACGGCGTTCCCACCAGCAAATGCCACGGCAACGACGCTCTACCTCGGACCAGGAGGCACACTCGTTCCAAGTGCACCGTCACCGTCAACAACGACCTATGAGCCAGACCCCTCAGCCCGGCCGGCGACCAGCGCCGGGACATCATTCGATGCTTGGGCTGCACAGCCGAACTACAACTGGCAGCCAGTCTCAGGAACCAATGGTCTCGGATTCACGACGGCGCCCCTGTCGAGCAACCTGACCATCGTCGGGAAGAGCAGCCTCAACTTGCTGCTCGCGTCAACGGCCACCGATACTGACCTTCAGGTCACGATTTCTGAGGTTCGGCCAAATGGCTCCGAAATGTACGTCACGAGTGGTTGGCTCAGAGCGAAGTACATGCAGAGTCTGAACGCTGCGGCGTCGACAGCCTTTGAGCCGATCTACTCCTACAACACGACGAAGGCGCTTGTCCCAGGGGTCTTTACCTCTCTTCGGGTTCCTTTGGACGGCATTGCCTATACCTTCAGGGCCGGGTCGAAACTTCGAGTCACCATCTCGGCTCCTGGCGGTGACCGGCCTTCGTGGGCATTCTCGAACTCCTATGCAGCTGGAGCTACCAATACCGTCCAGCTCGGTTCGTCGGCGTTCGTCTTCCCGGTCGTTGCAGGCATCACGCCAACGGACAGCCAACCAGCATGTGGCACCAATCGGGGCCAGCCATGTCGGACCTACCTCGCTGCTGGCAACGGCGGCTGAGGTCTAGTTCGCAACCAAGACCAAGGTCTCCAGGATTTTCTCGACAAGGCCATCAATCGCCACCTCAGTCGTCGAGGGGTTCATGAACGTGAACTTGAGCGCTGCGCGTCCATGAATCTCCGTGCGACCAAGCACCATCTCGCCGCAGGCGAGCAGATGCTGCTGTACTCGTCGGAGATCTTCTGCTGAGTGTCCAGGAGCGTCAAAGACACACATGACTCCGGTCGGAACCGCAACGAGATCGAGCCCGCTCGTGCGGGCGATGAGCTCACCGGCGTAGCTCGCAAGCGCAACACATCGCTCAACCATCGCGCCAAGGTTCTTTCTTCCGACCGTCCGAAGTGAGGCCATCACCTTGGCTGCATCAAATCGCCGAGAAGTATCGAGCGATCGACCGACGAGATTCACCATGCCTTCGAGCTCATCACCTCGATCGAGGTAGGCCGATCGAACGCGAAGGAGGTCGAACGCGTCTTCGCTCGCTACAACAAGCGCGCTTGCATTAAATGGCTGCCACCACAACTTGTGGAAATCAATGGTGACCGAGTTTGCGCGCTCAATCCCAGTGAGCCGAGCGGCGAGCTTTGTCGACAAGATGAACGACCCAGCAACCGCAGCATCAACGTGAAACCACGTTCCATGTTGTTCTGCGCGTTCGGCAAGACCCTCGAGGGGATCGATCACGCCGAGATCAGTTGTTCCAGCTGTTCCCACGATGGCAAGAGGGACGAGCCCGTCGTGCCCGAGTGCTGCGAGTTTCTCGTCGAGGGCGTCGAGATCCATTGCTCCTGCTGGAGTCGTCGAGACGGTCACGACCGCGTCACGACCAAGTCCAAGCTGTGCTGCCGCTCGTTGAATGGAGAAGTGAGCCTGATCAGAGCAGAGAATTCTCCATGTTCTTGACTCGGGCGGAAGACCTGACTTGCCAACGTCGACACCAAGGCGGTTTGCTGCAGCCGCTCTCGCGAGCGTCATTCCGAGGACATTGGACGCAGTTCCGCCTGACGTCATGACGCCAGTTCCGTCCGGGCCGAAACCTAAGGCTGCCGCGAGCCAACTCATCAGATGCAGTTCAACTTCAGTGGCAGCAGGAGCTTGGTCCCACGAGTCCATTGATTGATTGGTCGCCGCGATCGCTAGTTCAGTGACGACAGCCGGAAGCAGCGTTGGTGGGTGAAGGTGCGCAACACACCGTGGATCTCCGGGAACAACGCCATTCGCCCAGACGATTGAGCCAAATTCGTCCAGCACCTGAGCGAGTGCTGCGCCATCTTCGGGACAGACCTCGAGCCTGCCAACCGCAGCATGAAGGTCGGCCGGAAGCAGCGATGACCTCGGCGCATCACCTGTCGACAAGAGGCTCTCGACGGTTTGAAGTGTCGCGACGTTGAGTTGTTCTAGTCCCGCGAGATCAGTGGAGACGAAAAATTGCTGCCACGGAGCGTCGGTGCTCACCGAGCGGAGCAGGCCGCAGCGACGGATGCCTCCAACAGTTGAAGACCCCGGTGGAGTTCGTCTTCCTCAATGACAATCGGGGCGAGCAACTTCACGGTCGCGTCACCAGTGCCACAGGTCTCAACGATCAGGCGACGGGCAAAGGCTTCATCGGCGATCGCTGTGGCGAGCGAATCATTCGTCACGTTCAGTCCGGCGAGCATTCCATTGCCAACCACCGAGAAGTTTCCCTGACCGTAGGTTTCGGCCAGATGATCGAGGGCTGTTCGAATGATCAGACCCTTCTCCTCGGTTTCCTTCTCGGTCTCTTCATCAGACCAGTAGTGCTCGAGCATGGTCGCCGACGTCGCAAAGGCCAAGTTGTTCCCTCGGAACGTGCCAGTGAACTCACCTGGGGCCCAGGTATCGAGCTCTCGGCGCACGAGAAGAATGGCCATAGGAAGTCCAAGTCCACTAATGGACTTCGACAGGCAGATGATGTCGGGATCAAGCGCGGAGCCTTCGAATGAGAAGAAGGGGCCAGTGCGACCAACCCCTGCTTGCACTTCATCGGCAATCACGATGACACCGAGTTCGGTGCAACGCTGTCGAACTGCTCCGAGATATGCCGGGTCAAAGGGTCGTGCTCCGCCTTCACCTTGGGTTGGCTCCAAGATCACCGCGCCAATTGCCTGTCCGTCAACTGGAGTCGTGAGTGCCTCATCAAGTAACTGCAAATCATGATCGGTCACATGGGCAACAAAGGGAAGTGTTCGGAATGCCCCGACGTGGGCAACGACCTCTCGTCCGGCCATTGATGCAGAGATCGAAGCCGCCCGATACGTCATGCCGTGGTAGCCACCGGCATAGCCAACGACGGCACGCTTGCCCGTCAAGCGCTGGGCCAGGGTGAGGGCTGCCTCAACTGCGGTGGCACCAGTCGGTCCAACCGTCTGTACGACCATGTCGAGCTGCCTCGGCTTCAAGATGAGCGACTCCATCGCCTCCAAGAATCGACGCTTCTCCGGCGTGAAGGTGTCGAGACTGTGCAGGATCTTTCCTGCACGGAGGTGCTCGATCGCAACGTCAACCAATAGCGGATTGTTGTGGCCATAGGAGAGGGCTCCGGCGCCGGCGAAGAAGTCGAGATACTCGACACCTTCTTCAGTCGTCAGGGTCGACCCGCGTGACGTCGAGAAGACGGCAGGCCACCTCCGGCAGTAGTACCGGACTGCGGACTCAAATTCCTCGAAGGGCTGCATGACGTGCTCCTCTCTACCGGGGGTATCGCTGGTGGAGGGATGCGTGTGATCCGTTCGAACCTCGAACATGCGGGTCTGGCATCCGGGGAAGGAAAACCCTAGCCCCTCTGACGACCAATGGGGACGCATGCGCTCAACTGCTGTCACTCAGAGTTGCAAGAGAGCAGGAACCTCGAGTTCGGACCCGTGCTTGTCGAGGTCTCTCGCGTGGCTCCGTTAGTTCTTCACACGCCAATCAGGATGGAGTTCACGCTCAAGGGCAAGCTTCTGTGCCATTGCGGTGGCGCCATTCTCGAGAGCCTCAGGCTTGTCCGCCAACCAAACCGCGACCGCAGCCGGCACCGAAGGTGGCGCACCTTGGTAGGCCCCAAGACCGGTCTTGCTTGCATTCACCAGTTGACGTTCAGTTTCAACAAATCCCGGCGACAGGTTGTAGGCGACGATTCCCTGGTCACCAAGTTCAAGGGCAAGAAAGGCGGCGAAGCGATGAAAGGCAGATTTGCTCGCGGCATACGCGAGCCCCCATCCACCCTTTCCAGCCGGAGCTGGAGGATCGACCACTCCCGCATGGGAGGTGACATTGATAATGGTGCCTTGGCCTCGTTCCAGCATGGACGGGAGCAAGGCATGGATGACGACAAACTGGCTCACGACATTTCCCGTCAGTTTCGATGCGAGTTGCTCGACGCTCAACTCCGAAATAAGCACCATTGACCCCGGTCCGGTGTCGACAGCATTGTTGACGAGCACATCAACGTGACCGAAGGTGTCAAGGGCTGTTGCGACCGCACGTTCGAGCGATGCTCGATCGAAGAGATCGGCTTGTAGACACAAGGCCTGAACCCCGAATGCTTCAATTCCTGCGGCAGTTGCGTCGAGCGAGCCGGGAATTGTTCTGCCTTCTCCGGAATCTGAGTCATCACGGCCATCACCTTCGTGGAGGGTCCGAGCGGTGATCGCGACGTCGTAGCCTGCCGCGGCAAAGGCGAGCGCCGTTGCTTTTCCGATTCCCCGAGAAGCACCGGTAATGAATGCAGTCCTTCGTGTTTGATCTGCCATGCGCGAAGTCTTCCAGTCGCGTGGGAACTCGCGCCATTGCATCGACGCGACCAACGGAGCGAGGGTGCTAACAAGGAGGCCGAAGGAGATCCAACCATGACCCGTCTCGACCCAGCACTGTTCCTCGATGAGCCCGAGCCCGCAACGGTGATGGCGACGGTCATCTCGGTCGACGACCACTTGGTCGAGCCACCCACCATGTTCGACGGTCGCTTGGAGGCCAAGTACCGCGACCTTGCGCCACGGGTGGTCACGACTCCAGAAGGCTACGAAGTCTGGGAGTTCGACGGGGCTCGCTACTCCCAAGTTGGCATGAATGCCGTCGCCGGCCGGCGGCCCGAAACCGTTGCGCTCGAGCCGTTTCGCTTCGATCAAATGCGCCCAGGTTGCTACGACATTCACGCTCGGATTGCTGACATGGATCTGAATGGCGTCTGGGCTTCACTCAACTTCCCTTCTCAAATCTCTGGGTTCTGTGGTCGAATCTTCTCTGGAGCAACGGACAAGGACCTTGGGTCTGCGGTCACCCGTGCATGGAACGACTGGCTGTTCGAGGAGTGGTACTCCCCGTATCCCGAGCGGATTATCCCGCTTGGCATTACCGTGCTCCACGACCTCGAAGAGGGCGCAAGAGAGATTCGGCGCAATGCGGCTCGGGGCTTTCGGTCCGTCGCGCTTCCAGAGCGCCCTCACCGCATTGGACTCCCACCAATCTTTGATGAGGCCTGGCGCCCGGTGATCGAAGCCTGTGTTGAAACCGACACCGTGATTAGCCTCCACGTTGGTTCAACTGGCATGGCTGACCTGCCTCCGGGAGCGCCAATGCTCGCCCTCGGCGCCACGCTGTTCGGCCAGATGTCGCTCACGGCTTGCGCCGAGTGGCTCTGGTCAGGATGGGCGACACGCTACCCAGACCTCAAGATCTCGATGTCCGAGGGAGGGATTGGTTGGGTGGCGATGTTGCTCGATCGACTCGACAACATTGTCGACCGATCTGGTTACAGCCTTGACTGGGATCTCCGCCCTTCCGAAGTCCTCCAGAGAAACTTCTGGTTCTGCACCCTCGATGATCCATCAACGATTGACACCCGTCACCGGATTGGGGTCGAGCACATCATGGTGGAGACCGACTATCCCCACGGTGACGGCACCTGGCCAAATACCCAGGCGGTGATCGCTGCAACGTGGGGCCACCTTCCAAATGATGAACTTCGGAAGATCTGTTCTCTTAATGCTGCAACGTTGTTCCGACACCCGCTCCCACAACTCGTGCTCCCCATTCAAGATTGAGGACTGTGATGACCTTCTCCCCGACTCCGACCACGCTCCTGCCGCCACTCACGCAGCGCCAAGAGCTCGTGCTGCTGGCACGTGCACTCTGGCGTGAGGGTTACGACGACCACATCGCCGGGCACATCACCATTGCTCTTGGTGACGGCACGCTGCTCTGCAATCCTTGGCATCTGACCTGGGCCGAAGTGCATCCTCGAGACGTTCTTCGGATTGACTTGCAAGGAAACGTCTTGGAAGGCGAGTGGCCCGTGCCTCCCGGTATCCCTCTTCACCTCGCGCTCCACGCTCGACGCCAAGACGTCGTCGTTGCCGTCCACCATCACCCTCGCTTCGGCACCATCTGGGCGGATGCACATCGCGTCCCACCGATTTATGACCAGAGTTCAGCTCTCGGCGGCGGTGGTCTTGTTCTTGTTGATGAGTACGCCGGAGCGGTCAATGACCGTTCGAATGCGGATCGGGCAATTGATGCAATGGGTTCGGCTGATGTTGCGCTCCTCGCAAATCACGGGGTGTTCATCCTCGGCACGACGATCCGAGCTGCACACCAACGTGCGGTGGCCCTCGAACAGCGATGCCGCCATGCATGGCACGTCGAGGCGCTTGGAGGTGGGCACGCGCTCTCTGGTCCACCCATCGCGATCTTTGAACAGAGTGATGGCAATGGCTTTGTTGGCTTCATGGAAGCGATGTTCCGTGCAGAGTTGCGAGCAGACCCAGAGCTCCTCGCCGACTGACTTACCCCGCCAATGCTTTGGCGAGCACCACAACACCGCTCACGAGCAATGCACCATCAACCACGCGGTCAAAGTGGTGCGCTGCCATTCTCTTGGCCGCCGCGTTACCAAGAGCCCAGCCAACAAGATCAATCGGCACGGCCAAAACCGCTAACCGAATCGCTTCTCGGTGCATGGCACCACCAGCGGCCAACATCGCGAGACCGACAGCATTTGAAATGGTGAAGACCACAGAGATCGTCGAGCGAAACGTTGTCTGGTCGAGACCACGTGTCCTCAGATACACGACCAAGGGGGGTCCATTGGTTGAGAGCGACGTATTGAGCACGCCCGAAATCGCGCCGGTTCCATAGGCGAGGAGTGGTCGAGGAGGGCCAACGGGCCTTGTCTGATCGCTTCCGAACAGCATCCAGAGTGCTGCGGCAATCGTGAGCACACCGAGGAGAAGGCGAAGGACGAGCGACGAGGCATTGAGGAGCAACACGACACCGATTGGCATCGCAAGCACCGCACCGATACTCAATCG
>CAIXCS010000110.1 GCA_903918025.1 uncultured Actinomycetes bacterium | reverse complement strand
GATCGCGGTCTCGACGAAGGTGAAGCCCGCTCCGCCAAACTCTTCGGGGATCGAGAGACTTTGCAAACCAAGTTGCTCGGCCATCTGCGTCCACACGGCGGTGTCGTATCCCTCAGAGGTCTCCATGAGGCGACGCACTTCCGTCTCTGGTGACTTCTCTGCCAAGAATCGGTTGACTGCCTTGCGAAGCTCATCTTGCTCTTCTGTGAAGACGAAGTTCATACGTACCCCTTGATATTCGAACAGACGGCAACGGCAGTGGCGCCGTACCGTCGAAGGTTCTAGCAGCCTAACCCAGCCCCCGAGGTACCTCTCAAGGCCGCGAGGCCCACAGGCTGCAAGACTTCAACCATGGCACTCACCCAGATCTATGCAGATGGCCGAGTCGAGGTCCACGAAGTCGTCGTTGGGCCGGTTGAGAACAATGTGTTCATCATCCGTTGCAAGAGGACTGGCGAAGGCCTCTTGATCGATGCGGCCAACGAGCATGATCTGCTGTTGGATCTTTGTCGCCAGTTCGGCGTGAACCAGGTTGTTGAGACTCACGGACACTGGGACCACATCCAAGCGGTCCCTGCCATTCGAGAAGCAGGGATCTCCGTAGCGGTGACAGCTGCCGATGCCGAAATGTTGCCGTCGTATGACCTGCTTCTCGGTGACGATGAAGCACTTCACGTTGGTGATCTCACCCTGTCAACACTGCTCACCCCTGGACATACTCCAGGATCGATTTGCTTTCGCCTTGAGGGAACCGAACTGCTCTTCAGCGGCGACACCTTGTTCCCCGGGGGCCCCGGTAATACGTTTGGCGACGCAGAGGCGTTCAAAACGATCCTTCAGTCCATTGATACCCGAATCTTTCAAACCATGTCGCCAAACACCATCGTGCTCCCGGGCCATGGCAACGCGACCACCCTTGAGACCGAGCGCCCCCACTTGGACGAATGGGCAGCACGGGGCTGGTAACCACCAAAGGGATCTCTCGTAGGGAATTGTTGACCAGACCACTAGGATTTGAGCGTGCCAAGCACTGAAACCCCTCCAATCCTGCAACTCGTCGACCTTCACGCCACTGCGGGAGGGACAGAAATCCTTCACGGAGTAAATCTGGAAGTCGGTCGAGGAGAAATTCACGCCCTCCTTGGACCAAACGGCGCAGGAAAGTCAACGCTCGCAGGCATCATTATGGGCAATCCGCTCTATGAAGTCACAAAGGGAACGATCCTGCTCGATGGCGAGGACATCGCGAGTTGGACTCCTGACGTTCGGGCGAAGGCGGGCATCTTCCTCGCCTTCCAATATCCAGAGGCAATTCCAGGCGTCTCAGTGGTCCAATTTCTCCGTCAGGCAATGGCCGCTCGCACAGGTGTCGAAGATCTCTCCGTGCTCGAAGTTCGTTTCGCCATGAACGACTGGATGGAGAAGTTGGGAATGGATCGTTCCTTTGCGGAACGTCACCTCAATGACGGATTTTCCGGTGGTGAGAAGAAGCGCAATGAGATTCTGCAGATGGCGCTCTTAGAACCTCGCTTCGCCGTTCTCGATGAAACGGACTCGGGGCTTGATATTGATGCACTGCGTATTGTCGCTCGGGGAGTGCGGACCGTCCGAGAAGACCACCAGGAACTTGGCTGCCTCGTCATCACCCACTATCAAAAGTTGATCGACGAGCTGCAACCAACCCACGTTCATCTCCTTGTTGATGGTCGAATTGTCGAAGAGGGCGATATGGCGCTTGCCGAGAGCATCGCGAGCGGTGGCTACGAGCGGTGGAAGGCGTGACCGAGTTCGATCTCGCTGGCATTCGGCGAGACTTCCCGCTCTTGAGCGAGCAACTCCACGGACGTCGGATTGTCTACCTCGACTCTGGAGCATCAGCGCTTCCACCCCATCAGGTCGTCACTGCGATGGCCACGTATCAAGAGACCACGCATGCAAATGTGCATCGAGGGGTCTACGGCACCGCAGAAGAAGCAACCCGCCTCTACGAACTCGCGAGAAAAGATGTTGGGCGATTTCTTGGAAGCCGCTCCGGCGCTGACGAAGTCGTGTTCACCAAGAATTGCACCGAAGCATTCAATCTGATTGCTCGAAGTTGGGGTCGAGCAAACCTGCGCTCTGGGGATGCGGTCGTACTCTCAGAGATGGAGCACCACGCGAACATCGTCCCTTGGCAGCAACTCCAAGAAATGCTCGGCTTTGAGATTCGCTGGATTGGCATTACCGAGGAGCGAATGCTCGATCTCTCGAACCTCGATGAGCTCCTCGATGGAGCGAAGCTCTTGTCGATCACGGCAACGTCAAATGTCCTCGGCACGATCAACCCAATTGCACACTTGGCAGAGCGGGCGCACGCAGCGGGGGCACTCATTGCCGTCGATGCAGCCCAAGCAGTCCCCCACGCTCCTCTCGACGTCAGAGCGCTTGATGTTGATTTTCTGGCCTTCAGCCCACACAAGATGTACGGGCCGACAGGCATTGGCGTGTTGTGGGCACGCGCAGAGCTCTTGCGAGCCATGCCACCGTTCCTCGGTGGCGGAGGCATGATCAAAGATGTTCGCCTCGACGGCTTCGTGCCAGCTGATGGCCCACAACGTTTTGAGGCCGGGACTCCACCCATTACTGAAGCCGTCGGGCTCTCAGCCGCCGTGCACTATCTCGAGGCCCTTGGCATGGAGGCAGTCCATGAGCACGAGCGAGCACTCACCACCTATGCACTCGACGCCCTTGAGTCTGAGTTCGGAACCTCGGTCGCTCTGCAAGGTCCACCTGACGGCCCAGAACGTGCCGGAGTGCTCAGCCTCACCATCGACGGAATTCATGCGCATGATGTGGCACAGATTCTCGATACCTACGGTGTCTGCGTTCGACCTGGTCATCATTGCGCCAAGCCACTGATGCGCCGCCTTGGCGTCAATGCAACGGCAAGAGCAAGCTTTGGCATCTATAACGGCACTGATGATGTCGACATCCTCATTGAAGCGCTCCACGCAACCATCAAGATGTTTGGGTAGACAGGGCAAGAGAGAAAGAACAGCAATGGCGGATCTAGAAGAGCTCTACCGAGAAATCATCCTCGACCACTATCGCAATCCCAGAAATCGGGGCGAACTCGAGCCGCCTGCGGTTCGGGCTGAAGGTTTCAATCCACTGTGCGGCGACGAAATCGTTCTCTCACTTCTCGTTGAGAATGGAACGGTCGCCGACGTAAAGATTGCTGGATCGGGTTGCTCAATTAGTCAGAGCTCCGGATCGCTCATGTCCGCTGCGATCAAAGGCAAGACCGTTGAGCAAGCGAGAGGCCTGATCGCAACCTTCAAGCAGATGCTGTCGCTTGGCGATGACGATGCAATTGAGGAAGGCGCTGAGCCTGTTCCGGTCAACCTTCGATCCCTCGGCGAACTCGCCGCGTTGCAAGGTGTGGTGAAATTTCCCGTCAGGATCAAGTGCGCCACGCTGTCGTGGAACACCTTGGCCCAAGGACTCGACGAACTCGCCGCTTCCTAGCGAAGTGCGCTAGATGGCGAAAGGGTCAGCGGAGACCGTTCGATACTTCGCATAGCCCTCTGCTTCAAGCACCGAAACAAGTTCTGGTCCGCCCACATCGACCAACTTCCCATCGACAAGGACGTGAATCACGTCGGGCGTCAAGACGTCCAACAGACGTCGAAAGTGGGTAATGGCAAGTACGGAGAGCTTCCACGTTGGGTCGGTTACTGCCGCACTCAAGTGACGACCAATTGCCGCAAGTGCGTCGACGTCAAGACCAGAGTCAATCTCATCAAGGAGTGCGACCGAGCTCCTCAAGACTTCCAACTGCACAATCTCGGAACGCTTTCGCTCTCCGCCAGAGAGACCTACGTTGAGCGATCTCGACAACAGGCCGACGTTCAGACCAATGGCTTCGGCTGCTGACGCGAGTGACGTCGAGATGTCGCCGGCTGATCGAGTAGGCATTGCCGCTTGCAGCGCCTCGACGAGGTGAACGCCCGGGACTTCAACAGGATGTTGTAGTCCGAGGAACAGTCCTGCTTTGGCTCGTGCATAGGCAGGTAGATGGGCAAGCTCGACCCCATCTACGACAATGGAACCACTCGTGATGGTCGTGCCTGGCCTTCCCATGATGGCGTGAGCGAGCGTCGACTTTCCTGAACCATTTGGCCCCATAATGGCGTGAATCTCACCAGGGGCAACCTCGAATGAGATCCCATGCAAGATCTCTCGTCCAGCCACATCGGCATGCAAATTTTGAACCACGAGGCGCTTCATGGAAGGGTCACCACAATCTCTCCTCCAACAACGTTGACGGGATAGACAGCAACACCGATTGTCGCCGGGAAACACATTGCAGCTCCCGTGAGGAGATCGAAGGTTGCACCATGGCGAGCACACTCAATTTCGCACGTTTCGACGAACACTTCGCCGAGACTGAGCGAGAAGTCCTCATGGCTGCATCGATCAGCCAAGGCATAGAACGTGTCGCCGACACGGGCAATGGCGAGGCGAACTCCCTCGATATCAAACCGTTTCGCTGACCCAGAGGTAATCGAGTCGACGTCACCAATGAGGTGGTCACCCATGGTTGACCTCAACTCCAAGCGTCGAGGAAAGACGTGCACTCAGCACTTCACGAACCAGTGGGGCCACTTCTGAAATCGGGAGCTGATCGAGGGCGTCTTCGAAGAACCCCGTCACCAACAGTCGCTCCGCTACTTCTGGTTCGATCCCTCGAGACTCCAAGTAGTACCGCTGCTCTTCATCAACTGGCCCAACGGTCGAACCATGGGCGCAACGAACATCATTCTCTTGAATGTCGAGATTCGGCACCGACTCTGCTCTGGCGTGCTCGCCCAGGACAAGATTGTGATTGTTCTGCACGGCATCGGATCGGATCGCTCCATTGCGAATCTTGATCGTGCCCGTGTAGACCGACGTCGCCGAATCGGCGACCGCACCTTTGCAGAGCAGGTCTGACGTTGTGTGTGGTGCGGCGTGGTCCTGGACGGTTCGAATGTCGTGAACCTGATTGTCGGTTCCAAGGTAGAGCGATCGCAGCTTGCTTGACCCACCGCTACCAGTGATGGTCACTTCAGTGTGCACCCGGTCGTAGGCGCCACCGAGGCCAACCGAGAAACTCTCGAAGGTTGCGTCGCGATCAACCGTTGCCACCTGACGAGCCAAGTGCCAGGCCAATGGACTCGCCAATTGAACGGCGACATGACGGAGATGCGCACCGCTACCGACCTCAAACTGACTGGACGAGAGTGTCAGGGTCGTACCGCCACCAACGGCGATTTCGACAACCCGAGCTGAAGCACCAGCACCCAAACGCACGACGAGCCAAGGTGCAGTCAGTGCGTGATGTTGCACCAATTCGTGGAGGATGACAATCGGTGAACTGACGGTAACCCCGCTTGGAACGTCAACCGTGATGAGCGCTGGAGTCAATGCATCGTGCAGGGCGTCGAGATGACTTCGATACGAGGGAATACCTGTTGGCACGACCTCACTGTCGCAAGAAACCGTTACGCCTTCTGGAAGACCTGGAGAAGTAATTGAACTGCAGTAGCCATCGACGAGCACCACCGTTGCGGCTCGCTCTCCGACAAGCCGGTCAAGAGTCGCTTGCGCGAGAGTTGGCGACGTTGGAGCCTCAACCGTCTCGAAGTCCTGAAGATTGAGATCGTTGATCGGCGAGTACCGCCAAAGTTCTTCAGTCGCCGAAGGGGCCTCTAGAGAAGCCGCTTCAACAGCCGCGCGTCCCCGGAGATCGACGAGCCACTTCGGTCCCTCGGTCGGTGCGGCGAGGTTGGTAGGGCTCAACAGGGGGAAACCTTTCAGAAGGTCAGCGGCAGAGTGGCCACTTAGAACCTCTCCATTCTAGCGGGGAGACCTCCTCCTCCCTCCAGTTCCGTCTGCAGGCATTGCCCCCACTCAATAGGCTGGAACCGTGACTACCGCATCGAAGTTCGAATCCTCTGTTCTCTCCATCTCGGTCGATGGAGCAATCGCAACCTTGACCCTCGATAGGCCTGAGGCTCGCAATGCAATGGGGGAACAATTCTTCAGCGATCTCCCCTTGGCAATTGCGGCACTCAATGATGACGACGACGTTCGAGTCGTCCTCGTCAATGCCGCAGGACCCCACTTCTCCGTTGGCCTTGACTTGAAGGCCGTCGCTGGAACACTTGGAGGCGGTGGATCAGGGAACAAGACGTCTCAGGCAACAAAGGCGGCTCGTTTCATTGCTTCCCTCAAGCCCTGGCAACAGGCGATCACTGCGATCGAGGAAAGTCCGAAGCCGTTCATCGCCATCATCCATGGTTACTGCATTGGTGGTGGTGTCGATCTGATCGCTGCGTGCGACGTCCGCTATGCAACGACGGACGCGATCTTCTCCGTCCGTGAAGCCAAGGTCGCCATTGTTGCGGACTTGGGAAGTCTCCAGCGTCTGCCGAAGCTCATCGGTGCTGGTCATGTCGCCGAACTCGCTCTCTCGGGAAAGGACATCTCCGCGTCGAGAGCCCTTTCGATCGGTCTCGTCAACGACCTTGGCGACACACTTGACGCAACGACTGCACTGGCCACCGAACTCGCCCGTGAAATTTCCTCCAACTCGCCTCTCGTCGTTGCTGGGACGAAGGCAGTACTCGCCGCCGGCGAGAACATGACGGTTGCGCAGGGCCTCGACTACGTCGCAGTTTGGAATGCAGGCTTCTTGGCCTCCGATGACCTCAACGAGGCAATGGTCGCGTTTATGGAGAAGCGACCACCCATCTTCAACGGCCGTTGAACTAGGGACTACTCGTCACGTTTCCAGAAGCGCCAGCCGCCTTTTGTGCGCTTCGAAAGCGGCGTCTCGGCAGCAATGGTCCTCGATGCTTCGGCAACAATTTCACCGGCGGACTCGAGTACTTCAATGAGATCTGCAGCGTCAACAGCAGGTGGTGGCTCAACTGGTTCTGGGATGAGACTTCCATGGCTCCAGCCAACGTCGGCGAGTCGGGGCGCAAAACTTGGGCACCCGTCGGGGCACTTCCAGGGCGCTTCTGGAGCCAGGTCGAGCGAGCAGTAGCGAGCTGCTTCGCCGGAACTGTAGGTCCGTGATTGGAAGTGCTTGCACTGCTCGTTCATCGCCACGCCGACATCTTAGGAACTCTGGAGGAAGAGGTTGCTCGCAATCCACTGGCGCCTGAGTGGGAAGTTTCCGACCACTCGGCAACTCAAAACGTTGCAGCCAGAATCAGCCGATTGAGCCTTCCATCTGCAGTTCTATGAGTCGACTCCACTCAACGGCGTACTCCATTGGAAGCGTCCGAGTAATTGGCTCAATGAAGCCATTGACAATCATGCCCATTGCCTGAGCCTCGGAAAGTCCTCGACTCATGAGATAGAAGAGTTGGTCATCGCCGACCTTTGAGACGGTCGCTTCGTGACCAATTCGAGCATCTCGCTCATTGACTTCCATGTACGGCTTGGTTTCAGAAATTGAGCGATCATCGAGCAAGAGGGCGTCGCAACGAACGAACGACTTCGAGCCCTTCGCTCCCTCATCGACGTGCACGAGACCGCGATAGGTGGTGTTCCCACCGTCCTTGCTGATCGACTTTGAGATGATGGTCGAGGTCGTTTCTGGGGCCGCATGCACCATCTTCGCACCAGCGTCTTGTTGTTGACCTGGTCCGGCATACGCAACGGAGAGGACCTCACCTGAGGCCTTCGGCCCCATGAGATACACACTTGGATACTTCATCGTCAACCTCGAACCAATGTTGCCGTCGATCCACTCGACGTGAGCTTCGGCTTCTGCTCGAGCCCTCTTCGTTACGAGGTTGTAGACGTTGTTCGACCAGTTCTGGATCGTGGTGTAGGTGATCCGACTTCCAGGAAGCGCCACGAGTTCCACCACAGCCGAGTGGAGCGAGTCGGTTGAGTACACCGGAGCAGAGCAGCCTTCGACGTAGTGAACCTGGGAACCTTCATCGGCAATGATGAGTGTCCGTTCAAACTGGCCCATGTTCTCCGCATTGATTCGGAAGTAGGCCTGAAGCGGTTGGTCAACAATGACACCCGGCGGGACGTAGATGAACGAGCCGCCAGACCAAACGGCAGAGTTGAGGGCCGCGAACTTGTTGTCATTCGGCGGGATGATCGTCCCAAACCACTTGCGAACGAGGTCCGGGTACTCGCGAACTGCTGTGTCCATGTCGCAGAAGAGCACGCCTAAGCGCTCGAGGTCTTCACGGTTGCGGTGGAAGACCACTTCGGACTCGTACTGTGCGGTGACGCCAGCCAAGTACTTCCGCTCAGCTTCAGGGATTCCAAGGCGCTCGTAGGTGTTCTTGATGGCGTCGGG
>CAIXCS010000109.1 GCA_903918025.1 uncultured Actinomycetes bacterium | reverse complement strand
TGGGCAGAAGTAGTGAACAATGACAACGGTGTAGTTACACCGATGCCACTATGTCGTGGCCCTTCGATGGGGGGAAGCATGGACGTAAATGTGATGCTTGATGGGAAGCAAGACCAAGGTTGGCAGATCCAGGCGAACTGCATGGGTGTCGATCCTGATTTGTTCTTTCCAGAGCGGGGTGCGTCAACCAAAGAGGCGAAGGAAGTTTGCCGTGGTTGCGTCGTGCAGAACGATTGCCTTGAGTACGCCCTTGCCAATGGCGAAAAGTTTGGAATCTGGGGAGGAATGAGCGAGCGCGAGCGCCGCCGTCTTCGCCGCGCTCGAGCACTCGAGCGCCGCACCGTCGTCGTCAGCGCTTCCTAAGTCGGTAGCGGCCGCCCATTGGCGAGCCGCCATTCAAGGCTCGATGCTTCGTTGAGATTGAGCGCGTTCCATCTGCCTGGGGGGGTTTGGTGGAGCGTCCACCAAGGAACAAGTCCTACGAGTTCCGCGCGGTGAATTGACGCTCCTTGTGGGAGAAGGTCCGCTGCTCGTTCGGCGATCTCGTTGAGATCGAGTTGGAAGGGCGCCACGATGTTGCAACTCAACTGCAGCGACGTTGGACCTGAACCATCGAGGGTAAGCGCAAGCGTGCGGAGTTGAGCACTTCGAAGCGCTGCGGCAACTGCTCTGAGCGATTCGATGTCGGTTCCCTCGATCCAGAGATTCCATGCGATGAGCACGTCGCGAACGCCGACGGCAACGATTCCCTTCTTCGTGTAGCGCGCAAGGTTGATTCCTGAAGCTTGGTCTTGTCGAAGTGCGCGTCGAAGATCAGGGAGTGTCGATCGCCCGTTTCCATACCGAGCAACCGTGAGGTCGAGTTCAGTAGCGACAACGGTGAAGGCATCGGCAGCCTCTTCGGCTTCAGTGAAATCCACCAGATCACCTGGCTGGCGTTCGGGCAAGAAGGGTATGAAGGGAACCACATCAATAACGCCAAAACGGGGGTGCACGCCAACGTGGTCGACGAGGTTGAGTTGTGACGACGCCACTTCGCTAAGTGCACAGACTCCGCTGAGCACGTCTGCTGCGTCGCCAACAAAGGTGAACACCGAGCGGTGGTGCGCACCATCGCTATGGCGATCGACCATTGTTGGCCCACCAGCTCGTTCAAGGAGTGCCAAGAGGCGTTCATCTCGACCTTCACTGACGTTGACAGCACTTTGGAGCACCGCTCAAGCCTGCCACGCGCCACGGGCGCACACCCATCCACCGTGGTGAAGGTGCCTGCGCCCGTGCGCTGCAGTACTAGAGGTGTATCTCGAGGACTACACCGAACTGACGGAGAGGCTCGCTCCACGACGGGAGCGAAGTAGGCGACGACGCTCTCGCTCCGAGCAGCCACCCCAAACGCCGTGTTCAATCTGGTTCGCGAGCGCATACTCAAGACATTGCCCACTGACGGTGCACTTGGCACAAATCTTCCGGGCGCGGATCACACCAACACCGTCACTCGGGAAGAACAACTCCGGGTCAACCTCTCTGCACTTTCCTTGACTCATCCATGTCGTGTCCATTTGGACCCCCCTCTTCAAAGAGAACAATGCATGCATATTTCTATAAAGTCAATGGGTAATGTAGGGAATCTGTGAAATTGCTGAAACTTCGTGCAAGTCTGCACGAGCGAAATGAACGGAACGCGTGCAACGTGTGTCGAGAAGGTCAACATTTTGCTGGAGGGAGTGTCATTCGTAGACCTCCGGTAGGATTGTCCACTGCGAAGTACTAGAGGAGGCTCAGATGGCTGAAGAGATGAGTGACGCGCAAGGTGCGAATGAAGAGGTTGTTGCTCCCATTGGCCACGTTCGGGTCATCTACCTCGGTCCTGTCGCCCCGCATTGGGAGATTCAATCCGACTTCGGTGACCCTGTTGCCATTGACGCGTTCAAAGATCGGGTCAATGCCAGGCTCGTCCTCTTACCGCCCCACGATCCCCAGTTCCGCCGCAATCGCGAGCGGGTCGTCCGGGACGCAGAGCGGGAAAACTTCCTTCTCGAGTGGGACCTTGGCTTCGAAGAAGTTGAGCCAGCTGCGAGCTAGACCGAGTCACCTGACGCAAGACTGAGGCGCTCAAGCCAAAGTCCTGGAGCGTCAACTTCAGCAGGTGTCGGAAGGCCATCGGGTCGCCGGACAAGGTCGAGCAATTGCTCTAGTGAACTTCGCTCGAGCACGCCCTCTACAAATCGAGTGCCACGTTCAGTCTGTTCCAGTGATGAGTCGATGCCAAAGAGACTGCACGCACCTTCAACTCCTGAACCATAGGAAGCTCTCGCACGTCGATATGCCTCGAGTGCTGGTGCGCTGGATCCGAGCATGCGTTCGGCCACCGCAAGGGTGAAGCGGTCGACGGTGGCCTCGAGAGCAGCAACGAGTGACGACAACTGCGTCGAGACCCATCGTTGCGAGGGCGTCGAGAGGCGTTCGAGGATTGACTCAGGATTCGAAAGCATCGCCTCAAGGTCAACGCCTTCGTCGCTGCTTTGTAGTTGTTCGAGGAAGTTGCCTTGTGAAGCGGCTGACTCGATGAGCGCGGCGGTTAAGAGCTCTTCTAAGCGGGCCGCAACGTGCTGCGTTGCGAAGACGCGGGTTGCGATGATCTCTCGGGCGAGCGCAAGAATTTGCGCCGCCGATGGATCGATCGACCAATCTGCTGAAAACTGCTGCACATTCGGTCCAACGAGCAGTATGGCGTTGCTCTCGCCCGAAGGCAGGGGGACGTCATGAGGGCCGAAAGCCTCCTTGGCGAGGTGGCCACAAGCTGAACCAACTTGCAGCCCGACAAGGACGGGCCCCATGGCCTGCAGCATCTGGCCCATGAAGGCTTCAAGTTCTTTTGGTACTGCTCCATCGAGGGACTCACTCGACAATGGCGTCGAAGTTTGCGCACTGATGAGTGTCGATACCCGCGGTGTCCAGCGTTCGAGCGTCCACGCGGCGAACTCGGACCGACTCATCACCTTCAAACTTGGTGCTTGCCCATTGCTCAACTCCCCGTCGCTCACGGCATGCACCTGGAGGGCCACGAGGTCGGCTAGTTCTTCGAGGGCGATCCGGACCATAGGGTCAGGTGATCCCTCAGGTGCGTGGTCACTCGCGACGCCAAGAGCAAGTGTGCGAGCGGAATCGAGCCACATCGAGGTCGAATTCTGCGCGCCAAGTACCTTCATGAGGTCACCAAAGACCCCCGGAATGGCTTCGTCGTCTCCTGGGTTCATGGTCACGATTCGATCCTATGGCCCAGCCGTCAACTGAACATCGGCGTGCCGTTCAGCGCGGTCGTGGACGTAGTCAATGTTGATGACCTGTCCAATTCGGTGGGCGGTGAGACAACGCGTGAGCTGTGGTGCGGTGGCAATGGGTTGATGGTCACAACCAATAATGACGTCACCGTGGTGAAAGGGAATTCGGACTGAACCTTGGAGGAGCACTTTGCCAACCAATGCGCCGTGCGGGGCCGCGGACCGCGGCGCTGTGGAATAGGTAACGAAGAGCGACGGCTTTGGGCGAAACCCAAGTTGCGTCGAGGGCTTCGGCGTCACGGGCGTTGGAATGGTCAGCAACAAGAGTCCAGCAACGAGAAAGCCCATCGCGGCAACCGTGATTGCGCTTCGCCGAGTTTGATCAGCAAAACTGAGTGGCGGTGGTCTTTCGGGCGCGTCAAGATCGGCAAAGCGGCGGAACTCGGAAGGATGAACCCACTCGCGGGCGGAATCAGACGGCCAAACTGCGCCGTCGTGCTCTCTCCGTTCGCTCGACCCAGTCCCATTCGGTTCGTTGCTTTCGCCGTCGTCTGGCTCTTCGCCATTTGAAGGGAACTCGTTGTCCTGCAAGGAGTCCAGCCTAGAACTGCCTCACTTCTGAGTCAGGTCGCCACCAAAGGCCGTACCATTAGCCCGTGGCTCATGACCTAGCAATCGACCTTGGTACCGCTCGGTCAAGGGTGGCAACGCGGTCTGACGGCGTCGTCATTGATCAGCCAACGGTCGTCGCTCTCGATGGTCGAACCAAGAGCGTGATTGGTATGGGCAGCGCCGCAGAGGCGCTCATTGGCAGCACGACGAAGCCAGTTCGGACCGCGTGGCCGCTCGTTCAAGGAGCGGTTGCTGACTACGACACTGCGGTTCGGCTCCTTCGTTACCTGTTTCGAGCCGCGGGTGGAAGCAGATTTGGACGGCCGAAGGTTCTCCTTGGCGTTCCTGGAACGGCGACACCCATTGAGCGGCGAGCGCTCGGCAAAGCAGCAGCCGAGGCAGGGGCATCACAGGTTCGGCTCCTCGAACAGCCCATTGCCGCCGCCATTGAACTTGGTCTTCCCCTTGATCAACCAACTGGATCAATGGTCTGTGACTTCGGGGCCGGAAAGACCGAAGTTGCGGTGCTCTCAATGGGTGGCGTTGTTGCTTCGAGGGGAGTGCGAATTGGTGGCCTCGATCTCGATGATGCAATTGCAACCTACGTCCGCATGACGTCGGGAGTCGTGCTCTCTCGTTCCGTCGCAACGTCGGTGAAAGAGCAGTTGGTGCAAATGGGCCCGGTGGGAAGTGACCAGGCCGTGGAGTTAGCAGGTCGTGCAGTGACCTCCGGAGATCCAGCAACCATCGTCGTGAGCGCCAGTGAACTCCGCCCCGCTCTTGATGATCTCGTTCGCCAACTCGTGAGCACGGTGGTGCAGTGTCTTGGAGAGGCCCCACCTGAAGTCGCCCAAGACATCATCTTCCATGGGATTCACGTAGTTGGAGGAGGATCCCTACTTCACGGACTGGCGCAAAGGCTCGAGGAAGCCACCGATGTCCCAGTGCATCTCCATGAAGAGCCGTCGATCGTCATGGTCAGTGGCCTGCGACGCTGTCTCGCTCTTGGCTCTCGCTACGACGAATTGTTTTCCAGGGTTTAGAGCAGCGGCGAAGAGCGCTCGAGCATCTCGACCGCTTGGCGAACTTGCCAGTCATGATCAACACGACATCGATCGAGTGCTGCGTCAACCTCACTTCCTTCAAAGCTGGCAAGGGCGACAACCACACGACGTCGCACTGCCGGCTTGTCCTGAAGACGGGCGAGGATGGCCGGGAGGCCAATTGGGTCTCCAATTGCACCGAGAGCTGCGACTGCTGCTTCTCGGCACCGAGGATCTTCGTGGTCCTTTGAACAGATGATGAGGGGCGCAACACCAGCACGTGCTCTTCGCTCACCGAGCGCCCAACAGGCTGCATCGACAACGAGGGGGTCTGGGTCATTGAGGCAGGTGCACACTGCTGCAATGAGCAAAGTCTTCGAGCCGCGGCCAGTGACGACCGAAGCAAGTTCCAGCCCTCGCTTCCGAACACGGGGATCAAGATCGTGAAGCGCGTTCAGCACGTGGTTGACGTTCAGTGCCCCGAGTCGTTGGCGAGCACTGAGCACGGCGACTCGGACCATAGGGTCTGGGCTCTCACTGGCATTTTCGACGAGTTCGAGATTGCCCTCAAAGCCAGCGGCGATGATCTGGACTCTCGTCCTAGGCTTCGGAGCACGCTTACGGGGTACTGACGCGGGAGGAGTAGCGCTGATGGGGAGGTCTGCCACGTCTACAAGTATCGCTGAGCGATCGAGACGGCCACGTACGTGGATGCTGGTGCTGGCCGCAGTGGTCGTGGTTGGCGCTCTTGGACTCTTCATCTCAACAAGGATTTCTGTCGACGATTACGCCATCACGCCAGGCAGCGCAACGCCACTCAGTCCCAAGGTCTCGTTCTCACCTGCGGTCAAGGTCCCGAAGGGTGACGTCTCGATGGTGGACGTCAATCTCGCACAACTGTCGTATTTCGGCCTTCTTTGGGCCGATCTCACTGGTGGGCCAACCCACTACACCGGTCAGCAATTCGGCTTT
>CAIXCS010000108.1 GCA_903918025.1 uncultured Actinomycetes bacterium | reverse complement strand
TCGGCGAGTTCCTCGTGGCTGGTGAACGACAGATCGTCACCGACGGCACGGCATCGCACCGTTGGTATCTCCGGTTTCGAGGCGAGGAAAAAGAAGCCATCACGGTTTGGGCGACGCTCAGCCAACGGACCCTTCAAACAGAAGTCCAACTCATGCCAGCACCAGACGAGCATGTTGAAGAGGTCCTCACCTATCTCATGCGGTCGAATGCTGACCTCTACGGCATGGCCTTTGCCTTTGGTCCTGAAGATGCGATCTACCTCATGGGTCGAATCGCCGCAAGCCACGTAAACGAAGAAGTGCTCGACCGAATCTTTGGCTCCTCCGTTCATTATGTCGACCAGCACTTCCCACTGGCCATGTCGCTCGCCTTCCCTGGTCGGTATCGACGAAGGTCGCAGGGCTAAGGGACATCCCCACCTCCCGGTAGCCTTGTGCCATGGCGGCAAAGCTCGTAGTGATCGGTGGAGGAAAGATGGGAAGCGCCCTCATTGGGGGTCTTCTTCGAAGCGGCTGGGCCACCCCAGCGGAGTTGAGTGTCGTTGAATACAGCGGCGACCAACGGGCAACCCTCGAAGCTGCCTTCCCAGGCGTCACCGTGCTTGATCAACCTTCCCCCGGTTTTGTCGATGCAAACGGTGGCGTCGTGGTCGCCGTCAAGCCCGAGCAAGTCGAGGGAGTGATGACGATCCTCGGCGCACTCGGCGTCGAGCGAGTGCTCTCTGTTGCTGCTGGCATCTCGACAATGCGCCTGCAAACGAAGCTCGGAACCGTGGGACGAGTCGTTCGGGCCATGCCGAATACCGCAGCACTGGTCGGAGCCGGTATGTCGGCAATTTCCGGCAGCGATTCCGCCACCTCCGCCGACCTTGATTGGGCGCAAGAAGTCTTGGAAGCCGTTGGTCAGGTTGTTCGCGTGCCGGAACGCCAAATGGACGCCGTGACAGCAATCTCAGGATCCGGTCCGGCCTATTTGTTCTTGGTGGCCGAAGCGATGATCGATGCCGGCGTCCAAGCCGGTCTGACTCGAGACCAAGCGGCATCGCTCGTCACCGCCACCTTCACGGGTGCGTCGAAGTTGATGGAGGAGTCAGGGTTCTCTCCGGTCGAGCTCCGAGCACAAGTGACGTCACCTGCAGGCGTCACCGCCGCGGGCCTTCGTATTTTGGAACTCAAGAACACAAGGTCTGCCTTCATCGAGGCGGTGCAAACAGCCGCTGAGCGATCGTTCCAACTCGGTCGAGGATGACCGATCCGTCGATCTTCTTTCTGTCGGACTTTGGTCGACAGGATGAGTTCGTTGGCGTCGTCCATGCAGTCCTCCGTCGGTTTGCGCCGAAGGTTCCGGTGATTGATCTCACTCATGAGATCGACGCCTTCAATATCCGAGCAGGCGCTCTCACGCTCCTTCGGTCAGTCAATTTCCTTGGTTCCGGTGTTGTGCTGGCGGTTGTCGACCCAGGTGTCGGCACGGATCGGCGCCCCGTTGCCATCGAAGTCGAAGCCGAACATGGCCCACGGTTTTTCGTCGGACCCGATAATGGCCTCCTCATCGACGCGGCCGAACGCCTTGGTCAGGTGATTGCCGCCTACGAGCTCAACACCACTATTTCAACCGGTGCCGTGACCTTCGACGGACGAGACCGCTTTGCTCCAGCAGCAGCGTTTCTTGCTTCCGGTGGTGACCCGACGAGTCGGTATCCGGCGCTGTCGGTTGATTCGTTGGTGCGCCTGCCGAGCCATTTGGCTGACGCCACCTTGATTGGCGGGGGAGCAGCGGCACTCGCGACGGTCGCTTCCATTGATGCCTATGGCAACTGCGCCCTTGATCGCCCAGGGAGTGACTTGCCAGAACTTGGCAGTGTGCTCAATATTTCCGTTGGTAACGCAACCTCTCTCGTCACCTCCGTTGCGGCATTCGGCGACCTTCCACTTGGAGGACTTGGCGTCCTCGTCGATTCGAGTTCGAACCTTGCCATTGTGGTGAATCAAGGGTCCGCGGCGGAAACCCTCGAACTCGAGGTTGGAAGTCACGTGACCTTCACGGCCTAAGGCAGGCCGAGTCGGGCCAGCCTTGGCT
>CAIXCS010000107.1 GCA_903918025.1 uncultured Actinomycetes bacterium | reverse complement strand
GGTAAGTCCTGGTCGAGGCGCAGAACTCTGACAGTTGGCACACCTTCAGGCTACGGCATTCCTTGTCATTCCTCAATGGGCACTATCCTCCGTCCGTGCTCGCGTGGATGGATCTCGAAATGACCGGCCTTGAGACGGATCGACACGTCATCGTTGAAATTGCAACGATCTTGACGAATGATGACCTGACCATCCTTGCCGAAGGACCCGATCTAGTCGTTCACGCTTCCGAAGCTGAACTCGCCACCATGGACGACTTTGTCACCAACATGCATACTTCGTCAGGGCTTCTCGATGAAATCAGATCCTCACCGATTTCGCTAGAAGAAGCCGCCGCCGCCACCATGGAGTTTCTTCGCCTCCACATCACTGAACCAGGAACCATTCCACTCTGTGGAAACTCAATTGGAACAGATCGTCGTTTTCTCGCCCGGTACGTGCCCGAGATTGACAACTTCTTCCACTACCGGTCCGTTGATGTGTCAACGATCAAGGAACTCGCCCGTCGCTGGTACCCAGAGCGCAGTGAGGGCCTCGTGACAAAGTCAAGTGCTCATCGCGCACTCGATGACATTCGAGAGTCAATTGCCGAGCTTCAGGCCTACCGTGCAGCATTCTTCGTCGCTCCATTCGGGGGCGACTCCTCGACCTCGCTCTGACTCGTCAGAAGAGTCCCGACCTGATGGCCGGGACTCTTCCTTCGAGACGCTCTTCCAACGGTTGGAGTTAGAAGCCTCCTGGACCACCGAAGCCTGGCCCTCCGGGACCATCACCACCGGGCATTGCGGTGGACGACGTTGGCGCCTTTGGCTGACCAATGGCAATCGACGATGCATCGAGGGTCGTGTGGTTTGCATCAACCGCTCCGAGCCCACGAACAAGCGTGCCAACGGTGACGTCGGCCAATGAGCCAGTTGCGCCATTGTTCTGATAGGTCGTAGCGGAACTCGCAACAATCGTTCGATAGAAGCCTTGCTCGTCGGCAACAACAATCGTGGTGGAGCTCCCTGACGTGTCAACCGAGATCACCTTTCCACCAACACCTGGCGAACGGACATCAACTGACGAAGCAGTGAGAGAGGTCGGCGGTGTGGTTGGTGGTGTCGCTGGAAGCGAGGTCATGTCAGGACGAACGCTGATGTGGTCGCCAACCGCGAGCGACGACTGGGACACGGTGACGCCATCTCGGGTAAATGTCGTGGACGCCGTCAGCACGATCGAGATCGAGGCTCCATTCGGTCCGGAAACCGTCAAGGTTGATCCATTGATCGCAGTGATCACCCCACCGAGGCCCCGAAAGCCACCTGGGCCACGATGATCGCCCGATGCACTTTGGCTTGGAGCGCTGGCCGTGGCATGGGTGGTTGCCTTGGTTGGGTGGTGAGCCGTTGCGGCCGAGGCGATGCCGAACGTGCCGGCAAACAGACCGGCGGACATTGCCGTGATTGAAGCGGCACGGGTGAGTCGGTTGGATTTCATGGTGAACTTCCTCCTTCAAGTGCCGGCGCCTTGCCGACGAGTTCAGCATCTACTTCTCAGGCAAGACGAGGGAAAGAGCAACGTAAGGCCTTCGTATGAAGGTACGTCTTACCTCTTGCTTAATGCATCCGTGTAGAACAGTCATGTGGAAGATCTTGTCAAGCAGCACATTTTGTTCGCAGAAGACGATCGAGCCGTTCGTCAGTCCGTCACAATGGCACTTCAACTCGAGGGCTACTCGGTGGGAGCCGTCAATGATGGAGCCGCTGCGCTCGAGTCATTCAGTGCAGTCGCTCCCGACCTCTGCATCTTTGATATCTCCATGCCGAACGTCGATGGAGTGTCCGCTACTCGACGCTTGCGTGAACGAGGAGTCAGAACGCCGATCTTGCTCCTCACCGCCAGAACCGAGGTCAGTGACCGCGTTGGCGGCCTCGACGCTGGAGCAGATGACTATCTGACCAAACCTTTTGCCCTTGATGAGTTGTTGGCTCGAGTCCGAGCACTTCTCCGCCGCACTGCCCCGGTTGAAGCAACAACCCTCACCTTGGCGGACCTGACCATGGACCTTCACGCTCGAACGGCCCATCGAGGGGGCCGTGAGATCGAGCTCTCGAAGACGGAGTTTGATCTTCTCGAACTCCTCGTCGAACAACAAGGACGAGTGCTCTCGCAATCAACGATCTACGACCTCATTTGGGGTTATGACTTTGGCCCAGCCTCAAAGAACTTGGCTGTCTACATTGGTTACCTTCGTCGGAAACTCGAGGCTGAAGGCGAGACCCGTCTCATCCACACCAGTCGTGGCATTGGCTATGTTGCGAGACTTCAGTGAGCCTCCGACTGAGGCTCGCCATTCTCTGCGCCGTACTCACCGGAATGTCGACGGCCGCGGTGGCAACGGTTGCTTACGTCTCGACGTCAAGCAGAATGACCGCAGAAGTGGACCGTTCTGCATTTGCTGCGGCCGACTACTTGACGGGTCACCGTGAGCACTACGACCCGCTCTCAGGTGAAGTGGCTGAACCCTTTCCAGGAGACCCTGCTGGCCAACTTGGACCAGGCGGGCCAGGTGGCCTGCTCGATCAAGTTGCGGTGCAGTTGCTTGATGCTCGCGGTGTCCGCTCCCCCATCCACACTGGTCCAATTCTCCCCGTGACGCCAATTGACCGTGTCATCGCCGCCGGAGGTGGTGGTCGCGCGGTTGCCACCCATGAAATTGGTTCCGTTGAGTTTCGGGTCATCACGGTCGGTCTTCCAGGAGGTGGCGCCGTGCAAGTTGCCCAATCTCTCGGTCAGCGCGACCGAGTGCTTGAGAGCCTTCGCAATGAATTCATCCTGTTGGCACTTCTCGTGGCCTCGTTTGGAGCACTCGCTGGATGGTTCTTGGCTGTCCGCTTGACGAAGCCCCTGGTCGAACTCACCGAAGCAACTGACGAATTCTCTGCAACCGGCAAACTTCCTGGACCACTCTCGACGAGTCGAGATGATGAGGTTGGACGCCTTGCGAAGAGTTTCGCCGCAATGCTGCAGGCTCTTGAGGCGTCAATGGCGCAGCAGCATCAATTGGTTCGAGATGCGGGACATGAACTTCGGACGCCAATTACTTCGCTCCGAACCAATATTGAATTGCTCGAGCGTCACGACACCAGCCTCTCCTCAGAACAACGAGCCGAACTGCTGGGCAATCTCACGAGTGAACTGAGCGAGTTGACCATCTTGGTCGACGAGATTGTCGATGTGGCAACTGCCCCGGTTGAAGAGGAACCAGCAGAGCAGCTCGACCTCTCTGAGCTCGCTGATCGTGCAATCGAGCAAGCACAGCGTCGCTTTGGCATTGAGCTCAATCTTGACTCAAGGCCGACAATTCTCATCGCCCAGCGTCGTGGCGTTGAGCGAGCGATGTCGAACCTCTTAGAGAACGCGGTGAAGTTCGCCGGGCCAACCGCAGCGGTCACCCTGCATGTGCACCCGGGTGAACTCTCCGTTGAAGACAATGGCCCGGGTGTTGGGGAAGAT
>CAIXCS010000106.1 GCA_903918025.1 uncultured Actinomycetes bacterium | reverse complement strand
TACGAAGGTTTGAATGCAGTGTTTCGACCGAGCTCGATCTGCCCAGTTGACCTGTCCGTTACGAAGACGGCAAGTCCTTCGCCATACAACCCAGGTCAGGCTCTCACGTACACGGTGACAGTGAATAATGCAGGACCAGCAACTGCGTATAACCCAACCATCGTGGATAATCTTCCTGCTGAGCTTCCGGTCAGTGGCGGGGGCGCGTTCACGTGGACCTGTGCTCCCTCCGCAGTGACGAGCCGTTGTGGAACCACATCGGGAACTGGGTCAATCAACCAAACGATTACCAGGATCGCGCCTGGTGATTCAATCGTGTACACAGTGACAGGAACGGTGCCTCTTGGAACTTCAGCGGACCTGTCAAATACCGCGACGGTAGCGCCGGCTGCCGACTCTCCGGATCCTGGATGTTCGCCAAACTGCAGCGACAACAATATCGATCACGTGGCGAAGTCTTCTCTGTCGATTTTGAAGACAGAGTCACCAGACCCCTATGTCCCCGGCCAGACACTTACCTACACCGTTACGGTTTCGAACTCTGGCCCTGATGACGTGACTGGCGCCACCGTTTCTGACACCTTCCCTGCATCGCTCGCGAGCTTTCAGTGGACCTGCGTGGGAACCGGCGGTGGGACGTGTGGTGCATTTGGAACTGGAAGTATCTCAAACAACGTCAATCTCCCGAGTGGAGGGACGGTTGTGTACACCATCTCCGGCACCGTGCCGTTTGGAACGACTGGTCCTCTAGTGAACTCAGCCACCGTGACCTCACCCAATTCGGTGGTTGACACGAATTGCACACCTGACTGCAACTCGCAGGTGACGGTCAGTGACAACCCGACGCTTGATCTGTCAATCTCGAAGACCGCAAATGTTCTCGAGTTTGTTCCTGGACAAGCACTTACCTACACCGTGACCGTGCAGAATGCTTCATCCGCGTATGCCGCAATTGGTGCAAACGTCACCGACACGTTGCCAACGCCACTTCAAGGAGCGGGTTTTACTTGGACCTGCCTCGCATCTTCTGGTTCATCGTGCGCCGCATCTGGTAGCGGTGACATCAATGACACGGTGAATGTGGCGAGGAATGGATCGGTTACCTACACCGTGACGGGCACCGTCCCCTCATTCGTGGAGTCAACGATTCTGAACACCGCCACCGTGACACCTCCATCAGGTTTCGCTGATCCAGGCTGCTCACCATCTTGCAGTGACCACGTGTCGCTCAACCCGCACGTTGTCCTTGACATCGTGCCGAGCAAGTCCGCCAATCCTGATCCATACGTACCAGGTCAAGCATTGACCTACACGGTCATCGTTACCAATAATGGACCGAGCGATGCATTCGGCGTAGCCGTGAGCGATCCTCTTCCGACCGGACTTCCCTCATCGGGAATTGGTGCATTCGGGTGGACCTGTGTTGCGACCACAGGAGCTTCGTGTGCCGCCTCTGGGTCGGGATCAATTACCGACACAGTCGATATCCCCAGTGGTGGAAGTGTTACCTATACGGTGACCGGCACCGCACCATCGGGACTTTCGACAAGTCTTGTGAACCGAGTCACCGCTACGCCTCCAGTCGGGGCGTTCGACACGAATTGCAACTCCAGTTGCTTTGACGAGATCACCACGGCGTCGAATCCGAAGACTGACTTGTCCATTCTCAAGTCCGCTAGCCCCAATCCGTATGTTCCTGGCCTGGCGCTGACCTACACGGTCACCGTGAGCAACGCAGGGCCTTCAGATGCCCCGGGCTCGCAGGTGTCCGATGGACTCCCTGCTGCGCTTCAAGGGCATGGATTCACGTGGACCTGCGTGGCATCCGGAAACGGAAGTTGTGGAGCCTCGAGTGGTAGCGGGAGTCTGACAGATATCGCTGATGTCGTAGCTGGCGGAACGGTCACCTACACGATTACTGGAACGGTTCCTTCCTCAGCGACTGGATCGATCACTAACGAAGCGACCGTTGTTTCTGGTTCAAGCGTGACGGATGCCCATTGCATTGTTATTTGCAGTTCTTCGGTGATCACGCCTCCAGCGCCAGTGACCCACCTTTCGATTGTCAAAACGGCTTCGCCGACGATTTATGTGCCCGGAGACACGCTTACGTACACCGTGACCGTCTCGAATGCTGGACCTTCTGATGCAAGTGGTGCGACGGTGAGTGACACGCTGCCGACTCCGCTGCAGACGGCCGGTTTCACCTGGACGTGTGCGCCTTCAACCGGAAGCGATTGCACACCGAGCGGAAGTGGTGATGTCACCGACACCGTCGATGTCGTGAGTGGTGGAAATATTGTCTACACGATTTCGGGAATTGTCCCGACGGGTACCTTGGCGACACTTTCCAATACCGCTTCGGCCTCGCCACCTACCGGGACAACCGATGCATTCTGTGTGTCGGTGTGTAGTTCCACGGTTTCGAATGTTGTTGCCCGGGATTCGATCAGCATTACGACGATCGCAACTCCGCAGCAGCAGAACCCCAGCGCTCCTCATGCCTTTAGGGGCAGGAATGCACACGCCTCGACCAGTGGCGCGCTTACCCTTGGTGGAAAGATTCAGTACTCCTACGTGGTCAAGAACACGGGTAATCGAACGTTGACGAGTGTGGTGGTACATAGCCCATTGACGCCAATTGTTCACTGTCCAAAGTCGACGCTCGTGCCAAATGAGACCATGACGTGTGTTGCAGTTGGTCTCTACACCGTGACGCAAAGCGATGTGAATGCGCACATTGTGATCAACTCAGCGACAGCTACGGGTCTGAACCCGAACCTGCAGAACATCAATGGCGTCTCGGCGCTGGTGCATACTCCGGTGATTGATGTGCACACCTACCTGATCGGCACCGACCTTGGGACGCCAGATGGCTTGCGTCATCACGGTGGATCTGGCCTTGTTCTCGGAGGAGTACTTGCGCTTCTCATGGCGAGTGGTCTGGTGCTCGGACTTCGTCGCCGAGGTCGGAGTTTGTAAGTGGGTCGCAGATTTCGACGCTGGAGTCCGGCGAGAGTCGTTCCGGTCGTAGGAATCTCGGTGATGTCTGTGGTCACTCCCATCGGCTCGTCGAGCGGGTCGGTGGGGGTTGACTTCGGGTCTCATCAACCCGTGTCGACGATGCAACCTGGAAAGCATCCACGTATCTCCGTGGCTCGAGTGATCCTTCCTGGCTACAAACTGAGCGCACCGGTAGTTCCAGAGGGTATCGATCCTCGCCCTTACATGCACGGAGTTATGGCAGTGCCCATAGATCCCGTTGACGTTGGGTGGTGGAAGAGGGGATCACAGCCCGGCGAAGCCGGAACCGCTCTCTTCACTGGACATCGAGCCATTGGGGGAGCCTTCTGGCACGTACCTGATTTGCGAGTGGGATCTCCGATTCTCGTAGAAGGTCGCAATGGTGTAACGACGAGATGGCACGTCACGGAAATCCAAACGATTTCGAAGCAGCGACTTCCGCAGTTGCTCTTTGTCACCGTCGGGACGCCACGAGTCGCCCTCGTGACCTGCGGAGGAGCGTTTGATACTCGCTTGCATCACTACCGAGACAATGTGATCGCCTGGGCGGAATTCGGTCCTGCGCCGAAGAAGCGATAACGCATCATTACTGATTGCACTACCAAGTAGCCTCGGAGGTCATGGTCGCAGACATCGGGACTCGAGATGCTGGGCAATCTCGGGGTGAAAAGGGCGAACCCTTCGGTGATGAACTTGGTGCCGTGGCGCATGAGTGGTGGCGCCCACTCGCGATTCTCCTTGCCTCTCGGCTAACGGTGCTTGCCATGGTTGGGGTTGCAGGCGTCGCTCTCCGAAGACCAGTGTCGTCAATCCTCGTTGGATGGGATGCCAAGTGGTATCTCATGATTGCATCCAAGGGCTACGTCCATCACATTCCCAACCTCGGCACGGCCGCAAGGAATCAATGTGATCTGGGCTTCTTCCCGCTCCTTCCACTGCTCATTCGATTCATTCACGTCGTAACGGGCTTTGCCTGGTCAACCTCCGGATTCATTGCGGTGAGTTGCACCGGAATCACGGCATCGCTGGCGCTTTGGTGGATGCTCAGGGATCGTTTTGCCCTCGGTGCAACTGCGAGGGGTTTGGGCCTAATTCTTCTGTCGCCTTGTGCACTGGCTCTTAGCTATGTCTACAGCGAAGGGATGATTCTGACGGGGGTCGCCTTGTCGCTCTTCTTGCTCGGGAGGAAACGGTGGCTCTTGGCCGGGCTGGCTGCTTCTCTCGCAACTGCCGCTGATCCGGTTGGCTGCGCAGCGATTTTACCCTGTGCGCTAGCCGCGTACTTCGCCATTCGCGATGACCGTGAATGGAAATCGTTGCTCGCTCCCGTTGCGTCGCTGATTGGCGTGACATCGTTCTTCGGCTATCTGTGGATTCATGCAGGTTCACCACTGACGTGGTTCGACGCACAGCGAGCTGGTTGGCAAGGTGGGTTCTATGGACTCGGAGTACCGAATGCGATCTGGTCAGTCATGGCCCACGGCTTCCATAACGTCAATCCGCCGGTGAAGGTGGCCAGCTTCCTCATTGCGATTTGGCTCATCGTTCGATTCGTCAAGGTTGCCGTTCCTCCGACCTGGCGGGCATATGTCTATGGGGTATTGGCCTTTGGCTTGCTCTCGCCAATCATTGGCATCACGCCAAGAATCCTTCTCCGTGATGGACCACTCCTTGGAACCGTCGGAGCCACGCTCGATCGGTTCAGATATCTGCTCGTGCTTGCGGTGAGCATCTTCTCGCTCTGTGCGTTGACGATCCTTGCTTCAACGCCAAAATGGACACCGTGAAGGTTTCGGAGCACAACCGCGAGCAACCGAAGGAACTCGTCTTGGGGTTCATTGATCGACATCGTTCGGCGGCGGCGATCGTGGTGGCGATCAGTGTCCTCTCGGCCGTCGTAGGAGCCGCCTGGACTGCGTACTTGCGCCAGTATGACCTCGCCGTCTACATCATGGGCGCTCATCATCTCTTTGATGGGACGTTGTACAGGGTTCGGCTGACCTATCAGCCATTTCTTCCCTTTACCTACCCTCCATTTTCAGCCCTCGTCTTCACTCCGCTCACGGTGCTTCCACACCAGGCGGCGAAACTGGTGTGGTCAGCAGTCAATTTGGTCTCGCTCATTGGGTTGTTAGTGGTCAGTTTTCGAGCCCTCATGCCTTCGCTCGATCGAACAAAGCGATGGATGTTGGTGGGACTGTTTCTCGGTCCAACGTTTTGGCTTGAACCGGTACTCCTCAATTTTCACTTCGGTCAGATCAATTTGGTTCTTGGTCTGATCATCCTGACGGACTTGACGGTCAATCTCGAATTTCGCGGTCGCAAAGTCCCGAGAGGCCTGCTCCTTGGTTTTGCGGCGGCGATCAAACTGACGCCACTCGTCTTCGTGGCCTATCTCTTCGTGGCGAAGGAGCGTCGAGCGGCACTCATTGCGGCGGTGAGCTTTGTTACCTTCGAATTGTTCTCGTCCTTGCTCAGTCCAAGTGCAGCATGGTCGTTTTGGACACATGATGCGTTTGATGCCAAACGTGTTGGCACGATTGCGTATCTCTCGAATCAGTCAATGCGTGGAGCACTCGATCGAATATCCCACACGGAGGTCTCGAGCGTCCTCATCACCGTGCTCGCAGTAGTCGTGCTTGGTCTTGGACTCTGGCTCGCCAGAACAGCTGCTCGAGAGAGTTCTTGGTTGCTCGGAATTCTCGTGACCGCCGTGACGGGAATCTTGGTGTCCCCAATCAGTTGGTGTCACCATTTGATCTGGCTGGTGCCGATTGTGCTCTGGTGTTGCTTCGGTTCTGACCGTCCACGGTTTGGCGTTTGGTGGGCGCTGGCGGCATCGATGCTCTACTGGTGGGCGCCGGTGTGGATACCGTCACCGGTGACAAGTGACCTCTTTCGCGAGGGCCCGAAGCAGGTACTTGAGTCAACCAGCTTCTTTGTCTCGATGGTCATGTTTTTGGTTGGCGTAACCCTCATGTTGCGGAGCAGGCGTCGCAAAGATACGCCTCTCAATGCGTTAGGAGAGTTCGTCGTCAAGGAGGAGGGCTCCTGATCCTTCAAGGAGTGCTTCGCTTCGCACCACTTGCTCGCCGCGTTCATCGAGGAAACCGTTCGATTGCGCCGATGCTCCAAAGACGAAACTGATCAGGGCAGCCACCGCACCAATGCCGACGGCAATCCAAAGGGCGATCTGATAGCCCTTGAGCGTTGGAAAGTGTTGATGGCTTGGTGTTTGACTGAGAAGAATGCCTGCGGCAAGGGCGGATCCAACCGAAAGTCCAATGTTTCTGAGTACCTGGTAGAGACCGGTAGCGGAGCCAGTCTCTGATTCAGGAACACTGCGAATAATGAAACCCGGCATCGCAGCAAAGGTCCATCCAATGCCGAGCCCCAAGATCCCAATGGCGACGAATGCTTGCCAGAGGTGGTCGTGGTTGAAC
>CAIXCS010000105.1 GCA_903918025.1 uncultured Actinomycetes bacterium | reverse complement strand
TCCAGAAGTTCTCCAATTCTTCGGCGTGGACTCAATGTTCCCGCTTATTGGTGGCCACGAAGGCTCAGGAATTGTTGAAGCGGTGGGGCCCAATGTCACGGCTCTCGCTCCTGGAGACAAGGTTGCGGTTTCGTTCGTCCCAGCCTGTGGACGTTGCGAGCCTTGCGCATCTGGTCGGCAGTACCTCTGCGACCTGACCTCAATGACGCTTGCCGGTCCAATGATGAGCGACATGACCTGGCGTCATCACCTTGACGGCAAGAACGTCAACCGGATGGCCCAACTTGGGACGTTCTCGGACTACATCGTTGTCAACGAAGCGAGCCTCGTGAAGATCGAGCCTTGGCAGGATCTTCGTGCCGCAGCGCTCATTTCTTGTGGCGTGTCTACTGGCTTTGGATCGGTTGTTGACCGAGGTGCGGTCCAGCCTGGCGAAGTTGTCGCCGTGGTTGGCTGCGGTGGTGTTGGATCCGGAGCGATCCAAGGAGCCCGAATTGGTGGAGCACGAGCAGTCGTTGCTATCGACCTCAATCAGAGCAAGGTTGACCGCGCCATGAAGATCGGTGCGACCCACGGGGCGACCTCGATGATCGATGCAGCGTTCAACGTTCTGCCAGACCTCACCTTCGGCCGAAATGCCGACATGGTGGTTCTGACTCCAGGCGTGTTGACGGGAGATCTCATTGAGCAAGCGCGATCGATTTGTGCAAAGGGTGGACGCATCGTTGCCACGGCAATTGCACCCTTTGATCAGAACTCGACCGAGTTGAACCTCTTTGGATTGGCGATGTTTAACCAGGCCCTTCTTGGAACGGTCTTTGGCTCGGCGAATCCACGATTCCAAATCCCGAAACTCCTTCGTCTCTATGAGAAGGGCATGCTCGACATCGACACCATGATCACCCAGGAGTACACACTCGATGAAGTGCAGAAGGGTTACGACGACCTTGAAGCTGGCACCAACGTTCGTGGTGTCGTTCGCTTTGACTGAGGTCTAGTCCTCAGTAGTTGACGATGAAGAGAACCACGTGAACGAGGGGCGCAATGCGCCTCTCGTTCTCGCGTGTGCGGCACCAAGCAGCACCCCAGACGAATAGGAGAGATCGTCGAGTGTCTGCAGTCCAAGTGCCGGAATCAATCTCGATGTCTGTCGGTTCCCCCACCATCTTGGGATGAAGGCCAGTGCCTGAAGGCACAGGATCGGTAACCGAAGGGGACGCAGGAGGATTCCGGCTGCAAGCAGGAAGGGACCGTAGGTGCGTACCGTCTGCCGGGCGAGTGGCGGTCCCGCGTAGAGCGATCCGAGGACCACCGTGGAAGCCGCCAGTTGGTAAGGAGTGGGAGTGCGACCCCGAAGGCGTCTCCCGAGCAGCACGGTTGGAACGACGAGCGAACCAATGCCGATCGCTGGACTGAAGGTCAAGAACCCGAGCAACGAGAGCGCTGTCCATCCAGAGGTTGCAATTGGGGTGGTGGCTTCACCATGCCGATTGGTCAATTCCCCCGCACTCGTGCCATAGGCGAAGCGCTGAGCGCACCATGAGGCCAAGGTTGGACGCACTGGGTGAGTGGCGGTGCACGCCGGGTCGTAGCGAATGAGCCAACCTTGTTGGTCGAGCGACCAAATGAAGTCAACATCTTCACCGACATGGAGCGACTCGTCGAATCTCGAGGCAAGTTCGCGTCGAACGAACAAGAGGGCAGAAGGGACGTAACTCACCCTGCTCCGAGGACGAACGGTTGCCGGCTCTGCTCCAAGATCGAGGGGCGACGACCAGGTCTCGTAGGCCTGGAGTTGGCCCGTTCCATTGGCAACCACAATCCGCGGCGCAACCGCGCCAACGGCTGGGTCAGTGAAGTGGGCAAGCAAGTTGGAAAACGTGCTCTCGTCTGGGACGACATCGGAATCGAGGAAACAAACAACCTCACCCGTGGCAAGGGTGGCCCCGGAGTTCCGGGCAGCAGCGGGTCCGAGAGGTTGCTCGTGTCGCACGTACTTGGCACCATGAAGGTGACAAGAAGCTTCAAGTTGCAAGGCATCGATGGCTTCGGTCCCGTCATCGACCACGAGGAGGTCGTGTCCGTGCAATTGCGCAAGCAGGTTTGCAACCGCTCCTACGCGTCCATGGGTGGGAATGACCACTGACATGGTCGGAAGCTCTCCGCCAGCCGGGGCAACCACGTGGAGAAAGCCGGTTACTTCGAGTCGACGCGCGAGTGCGCCTTCACCTGTTCTCGTCGTGACTGCTGTCGGCTCCTTCCACTGAGTGAGGAGATCGGCAACGGCCTGATTCACGCTCAACATGCGAAACGGCGCTCCGCCGAACCAGAGCCTGCCCGCGGCGTGAGATCGAGCAGAAGCCTCGACGTGTACGACCGTCCCAGGGGCTAGATCGATCGACAGGGCGGTTGCCTGTCGGTGATTGAGGTCTCGTAGGTTCCCCATCGGTCCAGTCTCGCAGCATGGTCGCCAAGGCGCACCGGAGGTGACTTTGTTACCTTTCGATTGTGGGATTTGTTCGGGTGAAGCGTTTGGGAGCCCTGGTGCTCTTCGTCGCCCTGTTGGTGGGCGCTCCTGAAGCTCACGCGTTTGGAACCCAAGATCCACTGCTGACGCTGTCGGCTGAGCTGGCGGCGGCTGCGGTCCAACAGAAACTCCCTACCGACATCCAACCGCCACCTTCGGAGTGGGGAAGCGTGCAGTGGACCCGTGATGCGTTTTCGCTTCCCGATAACTATTGCTTTGCGCTTCGCCCTGATCTTCAGGTGCCCGTACAAGCCTGTCGCTTTGGCGATCAGAGCTCGGGCAAACTCCTGGCGCTTGTTGGCGATTCGCAGATCTACCAATGGCTTCCCGCTTTTGATCTTTGGGGAAAACTCAATCACTGGCAGGTCGTGATTTTGGCCAAAGCAGGCTGCCACCCATGGCCATCGCCTACCTATACCTATGACGAGCACCGGTCAGATGGCGACGCGGTCATTCCCTATCCACAGTGCCCAGTGTTCAATTCTTGGGCAAAGCGTCAATTACTGAAACTGAAGCCAGCACTCACCATTGTCAGCGGGGGGATTGGCACACTTTCGTCACTGGCGGGCGAACATGCAATCGGTATTGAGCAAGGAGTGACGGCACTTGTCGCCTCGATAACGAAAACTGGGTCGAAGGTCATCATGCTCGGTAACCCGCCCTGGTTCATTCAAGATCAACCCTCGCCGCTTTGCCTCTCTCTCCACCCAACCTCCGTCGCGCACTGCTCAATGGCGACGTCACTCCTCAAGAGTCCAACCAGACCACTCATGGCAGAGATGACCAAGGCAATCGACCTGATTTCGAGAGATAACGTGGTCCCGGTTGTTCGAGTTCTCCCTCTCTTATGCACCAAGCAGCGGTGCCCAACGATTAGCGCGTCGACGGTGATGTACTTCGATGGCACACACATCTCGCATCAGTGGGCTCTCCATCTTGTTCCGGCCCTGACCGAACTGCTCCAACCGTTGCTTCCAACGACCTGAGCGATATCGGGCAGTTTTCTTCGCGGTACGCTGGCGCAAGTTGAGAGGAGCATCCTATGGATGACGTGGTGACGAACGAAGAATCCGCCGAGACGGTTGAGGAACTCATTGTTGACGAATTGCTCGTTGAAGAGGTCTCGATCGACGGGATGTGTGGGGTTTACTAGGCCGTGTCGTTGAGCTCCGCGGCGGAGGCCCCGTCCTTCGATCTTGCTCGTGGTTGGACGCTCTCTCCCGAAGTGGCACTTCGACCTGAGAAGTTTGGCGCCCTCGCCTATCACTACGGCAATCGGCGCCTCGTCTTCTTGAAGTCTCCTGAACTCGTTGCACTCGTTGAAGCACTTGGGAGTTTTGACTCCGTGTCTGAAGCCCTTCAAGCAAATCTTGCTCCCGAACGACATGCCTCGTATGCACAAGCCCTCGCGCGACTCGCCGACTCAGAGGTGCTCGTTGCCCGCTGACCTCTCGCTTCGTGATCGATTCAAGCTTGGACTCGACGCGCCAATTTGCCTCACGTGGGAGCTGACCTACGCGTGCAATCTCGCATGCATCCACTGTCTCAGTTCCTCTGGCCGCAGAGACCCACGCGAACTCTCAACCGCTGAAGCGAAGCGCATCATTGATGAGATGGTGGAGATGCAGATCTTCTACGTCAATATTGGTGGCGGGGAACCGATGGTGCGCACAGACTTCTTCGAGCTCCTGGACTATGCCAGCAGCCAAAACGTTGGCGTGAAGTTCTCGACCAATGGAACGAGGATCACTGCGGAGAACGCGAAGTACCTGGCAGGGCTTGGCTACCTCGACATTCAGATCAGCATTGATGGCGCCGATCGAGCGACCAACGATGCAGTTCGTGGTGAAGGTTCGTTCGACGCGGCCCTGCAAGCAATGGAGTATCTCCAAGACGCCAACTTTGGGGAATTCAAGATTTCGGTGGTGGTGACCCGCCAAAATGCAGGACAACTCGATGACTTTCGAGCATTGGCAGATCGATTCGGTGCGCAACTTCGCCTGACGAGACTCCGGCCATCAGGTCGCGGCGTCGACACGTGGGATCAGCTGCATCCAACAGCCCAACAGCAGCGCGACCTCTACGGCTGGTTAGTGGGCCACCCAGATACGTTGACTGGGGACTCGTTCTTCCACCTCAATGCACTTGGTGATCCGATTGACGGACTGAACCTCTGCGGAGCCGGACGAGTGGTCTGCCTCATCGACCCGATCGGCGACGTCTACGCCTGCCCGTTTGTCATTCACGATGAATTTCTGGCCGGCAACGTTCGAGCCCCTGGCGGCTTTGCCAATGTGTGGAGAACCTCCGAACTCTTCCAGGAACTTCGTGAACCAACCAGTGCGGGTGCTTGTGCTTCGTGTGGAAGTTACGACGCCTGCCAAGGTGGCTGCATGGCGGCGAAGTTCTTCACCGGACTTCCCCTCGATGGCCCTGATCCTGAATGTGTGCTTGGCCACGGCGAAGCTGCACTCAAGGCTCAGCCTGTTCAACTCGTTCGTCGCCCATCTGGCGATCATTCGAAACCCATTCCGGTAGTGCTCGCCGCACGCTGACGTGGCTGTGCATCGCTTCGATGAGTGGACGAGTGCCGACGTCGACCCGCATTCGATTCTCGTCATGGTGCTCGGTGCAACAGAACAACACGGTCCCCATCTCCCACTTTCGACCGACACCATCGTCGCCGAAGCCCTGGCGGAGCACCTCGTCGGTGCGATGGTTGGTTTTGTGCTTGGACCCACCGTGCCCATTGGGGCTTCTGGCGAACATGACGGCTTCAAGGGAACACTCTCGCTTGGCACTGAGGTCTTGACGGCAGTCCTCGTCGAGATTGTTCGATCATCACGAGGATCGGCTGCAGGCGTGTTCTTCGTGGTCGGCCACGGTGGCAATCATCCAGCCGTCAGTGCCGCCATCGCGCTGTCGACCGCTGAAGGCGACCAAGTTGGCGTCGGCTATGCCGGGATACTTGACGGTGATGCACATGCAGGGAGAACCGAGACCTCGCTCTTGCTGCACCTCGCTCCGCAGCTTGTCGTGCTCGAGCGGGCGGAGCGGGGAAATACCACGCCGCTGCTTGACCTCTTGCCTAGGCTCCAGGCTTCGGGCGTGAAAGCAGTCAGCCCCAATGGGGTCCTCGGAGACCCTACGGACGCATCAGCGAGCGAAGGAAGGTCACTCTTCGAGAAGATGGGTGCGAGGCTGGTGGAAACGGCAAGGAATTGGCTCGAGGGGCAAACATGACACAGCGAGTTGCACTAGTGACGGGTGGGGCAAGGGGGATTGGCGCGGCTACCGTTCGGGCACTCGTCGCAGGGGGCTACGCAGTCGTCGTCGTTGATCTAGGGCGCGACCTTCCCGGTGTCCCTTATGCCATGGGATCGTCCGAAGATCTCGCGTTGCTCCGGTCTGATCTTGGCGATGCCATCTCGACCGTTGAGGGCGACGTGCGTGATCTGTCGACCATGCAGCGTGCGGTTCAGGCGGCGAAGGAACACTTTGGGGGTCTTGACGTCGCCATTGCTGGCGCCGGTCTGGCAACTGGAGGTGTTTCGGTTTGGGAGCAGACCGAAGAGAGCTTCATGGCAAATGTCTCGGTCAACCTTCTTGGCGTTCATCAGACTGCTGTTGCCGCGATCCCGCTGTTGCTCGAACGGCCGAAGCCCAGGAGTGGCAGATTCCTCGCGATCTCCTCAACCGCCGGCCTCATTGGTCAGCCAAAGCTCACGGCATACTCCGCGTCAAAGCACGCCGTCATTGGCTACGTGAAGGGACTCGCCGCTGATCTTGGGACGACCGGTGTCACCGCGAACGCGGTCCTTCCCGGTTCCACTCGGACGGCAATCCTCGAAGCCTGTGCGGCAATGTACGACCTCATGTCGGTCGAAGAGTTTGCCATCCACCACTTGAACGAGCGGCTCTTGGAGCCAGAAGAGCTCGCGGCAGTGTTGGTGTTTCTCGCCGGTGAAGGATCTTCAGCGATTACTGGTGCAGCAATTCCTGTTGATGGCGGAATGACCGCCTCGTAGGCCTCAGTCGGCCACCCACGCTCCGGTCATTTGGGTAACGGCTGTTCCATCAAGGTCACTGAGTTTGGTCGCGACAAAGTCGGTCGACCACTGACTGGTTTGGTAGCGGAGTTTCGGTGCAGCACTGTTGACAATGTCGACCAGTACTTCTGCGACGTCCATCGAGGTTTGCATTCCAGCCATCCGCTCTGGTGAGCCAAGTCGCGCCATGTAGTTGGCCTTGGCCGACGCGTAGGGGTCATTCGGATCGCCGGAGAGAACCTCATCGAGACCTTGGAGATTGGCGATGAACTTCGTGGCGACTGGTCCTGGTTCAACAATGGAAATTGAAATGCCAACCGATGCAGCAACCGGGTGCAGGCTCTCGAGCAATCCCTCAACGGCAAACTTGGCAGCGCAGTAGGCATCGTTGAATGGTTGTCCAACGGCTCCGCCGATTGAAGAGACGACAATGACCTTGCCTGACCCTTTCGCACGCATTTGTGGGAGGACGGCTTGGACCATTTGGGCAGCACCGAAGAAGTTCACTTCCATTGCTTCACGAAGTGCGGAGAACTCGAGCTGCTCGAGCGTGCCGACGTAGCCGGTCCCGGCATTATGGACCAAGACGTCAATGCCGCCCGTGACTTCCAAGTCGGCAACAACACCTTGAACGCCGCCGCCATCGGTGACATCAACGAGGACAACGTCAAGGCTGACGCCGGCGTCAGCCGCAGCCTCTACGAGGATTGCCCTGGCTTCTGGGGTTCGGACAGTAGCGACCACCTGGTGGTGCTTGGCCAGCAGCAGTGCGGCGGCTTCGCCGATTCCACTTGATGCTCCAGTGAGCAGTATTCGGGACATGGTCGCCTCACAGTCTGTGGCCCTGTGGCCACGGAGGTCACCGTAGTGGCTCACCTAGGAACTACGTGGCTCGACAGTCGCTGACGTCTCGGCTCGCCACAACGCGAGATAGGAAGAATAGGTAAGTCCCGGTGGCACGTAGCCCGCCTGTTCCAGCTCTTCGTAGTAGGTCGGAAGGTTGCGAAAAGGAATACCCATGTCAACGTGATGGGCGAGATGCCAACCCGTGTTGTAGGGCACGAACCAAAAGCGCGCAATGAGGTGTTGGCGAACGTCGTGCGTCGTTGCACGCCGGTCGGCGCTGCGTTCCATGCCTCCGTGCTCAGCAATTGCCCGGAGCCGATTGAGAACCCGCCACTGCGTCATCCACGGCAGGAGCCAAAAGGCGAAATACGCCCACCACGCACCAGTCGAGAGCCATGCAGTGAGTGCCATGATCACCTGGACACTGAGAATGGGTCCCGAAATGGTTCGGCCTTGGGGAGTTTTGAGCGCTCGAAACAGTGGGGTCAAATTCTTCCAACCGGAAATCCCTATGGCATCGCGGAAGAGGCGTCGCCTCAATGCTGCTTTGGTCGTTGGGTAGCCAATGTAGAAGGCAATGTCAGGCTCATCGGGGCCGAACTCCTCGCGGTGATGGGCGAAGTGACTGCGTCGGTAGATCGAAATCGGTACAAGAGCTGGCGAGGCAACGAGCCACTTTCCGACCCAGTCGTTGAGCGACGCTTTCGAGAACAGCAACTTGTGGGCAGCTTCGTGCATGAGGATGGCGAAGCGGGCGTGCATTGGTCCCATGAGAAGGAAGCCAAGGAGAATTGACCACCAGGTGCCAATTGCGGTGCTTGCACCGACGATGACGGCAACCCACATCCACACCATGAAAACCGAAACTGCGTTTCTCGCGTTCGGGATCCTGCGGAGTTCAGAGCGAAGAGCGGGAATCGCCTTCCCAGATTCGAGCAGACGGTCTGTTGGGAGCACAGAAGGTCGAAGGGCTTCCTTCGGCACCATCGTCGGTGCGAGACCGCTTGCCTTCTCACTCACGCGTCGAGGAGGGCAAGCATTTGCCCGAGCGACCGACCCGCCTCAAGTTGGTGGCTCAGTTCCGCCAAGGGGTTCACGTGGTAGCGGTTGTTCCGTCCGACTCGCTCGATGGTCACGACTCCTGAGCGCTCTAGGTCCCGAAGAAGCCGTTGGGTTGCCCGAGGAGTAATGCCAACCTGCGCAGCAAGATCCTTCAATCGGATCTCTGGTTCGCGGTGAATCGCGACCAAGACATGACTGTGGTTGGTGAGGAAACACCACCCATTGGTTCCGGCGAAGAAATCTTCCATGGCGCGAACCTAGCGAGGTCGCGGCGATCTTCCAAACTCAGCCCAGAGAAGCCCCGCTGGCAAGGTTGCTGGCAGGGTCGGTGGTAGACCGAGAAGGTGAACACCACCTCGTTTCTCTTGAACCTCTTGTTTGCCCTCGGTACCTGTAGTTCTTGGCTGCTGATTGCGTTTGGAGTGAGCCGCATTGTGCATCGCCATGCAGTGATTGACGTGTTCTGGGGTTCAGGGTTTTTGGTGGTCTACCTCGAGTCACTCGGCGCATCGGCGCTCCTCAGCAGACATGCAGCGCACCCTTGGTTCCACAATGGCGCGGCGACGACCGCGAGGCTCATGGCGCTGATATTGGTTGCGCTCTGGTCGCTTCGACTTTCGGGTTACCTTGCCTGGCGCCAACGAGGGCAGGGGGAAGACCCGCGCTACAAGATGATCCTGAAAGGTGCCAAAGGACGAAACGAGAACCTCTACGCCTTAAAGACCATCTATGGACTCCAGATGGCGCTGCTGTTCTTCGTGTCGATGCCCCTGCAGTGGCTGGCGTTCGCTCAGAACTCGATCGTGGTGGTGGCTGCCGTCGGTGCCGTGCTCATGGCCGTTGGCCTTGGGTTTGAAGCACTTGGCGACGCGCAACTCCGATCCTTTCTCGGCAAGGCAGCCAACAAGGGCACGACCCTTCGCACGGGCCTCTGGCGCTACACCCGGCATCCGAACTATTTCGGAGATGCGGTTGTGTGGTGGGGCATCTTTGTCGTGGCTGCGTCCACAGGATGGGGGCTTCTCACGGTGCT
>CAIXCS010000104.1 GCA_903918025.1 uncultured Actinomycetes bacterium | reverse complement strand
CAACCCAATGGGGATCAATGCCGTCATGTCCATTGATGGTGACCACTCCGTTGCCGCCGTCACGATTGGTGCTGCATTCGAAGGTGCCCCTGGCAGGAGCCATGGTGGCATCGTCGCAGCAATCATTGACGAGACCATGGGCGGTGTCCTCGGGATCCTTCATGAGTTAGCTTTCACCGGTTGGCTGAAAGTCACCTACCGCAACCCAACGCCTCTTCATGTCCCTCTGGAGTGCCGTGCTTGGCTCGAGAGCCGAGATGGTCGAAAGTTGACGCTCCGTTCCGAGGTTCGTGATGGCGACCAATTGATCGCCGAAGCCGAAGCGCTGTTCATTGTGGTGAACCCCGCCTCTTGGGCAAAGTCGGAATAGCAGCCACCCTCTCGGTATTTCAATCGATAGACGTTCGGCACTGCTGTCGAACAGAACTGGAGTTGTATGCCCGCCGTCACGGTTACGAACCGACTCGCCCTGCCGAAGATCCTCGGCTTGCCTTCTGAAAATGCCCATGTGCGTCCTGTCCAACAGGTGACGACTGCCCCTCGTGGATTTGAAGGCGAAGGATTCCCCGTTCGACGCGCCTTTGCCGGCGTGACCGATGCCGATCTTGACCCATTCATTCACATGGACCAGATGGGCGAAGTTGACTACGGACCCGGTGAGCCAAAGGGAACGCCGTGGCACCCTCACCGCGGATTCGAAACCGTGACCTACATGATCGAGGGAACGTTTGAACACGCGGACTCCATTGGTGGAGGAGGCGTGATTGCCAACGGTGCGACGCAATGGATGACGGCGGGTGCTGGCATTCTCCACATCGAGCGACCCCCAGAGGGACTTGTCCTCTCGGGTGGCCTCTTCCATGGAATTCAGCTTTGGGTCAATTTGCCATCATCGAAGAAGATGGTTGCTCCTCGCTACCAGGACCTTCTTCCTGATGAGGTGGGGTTGGCGACGACGACCGATGGCGGATCGCTCCTTCGAGTGATTGCCGGTGAACTCGGTGGGGTTCAGGGACCCGGATCGACGCTGACGCCGATTGTGATGGTGCACGCCTCGGTATCGCCTGGCGCAGAGGTTCGCATTCCATGGAACCCGTCCTATAACGCGCTTGCCTACGTCCTTGCAGGTGATGGGACGGTTGGCGAAGAGCGTCGGCCCATTTCGAGCGGGCAATTGGCAGTCTTCGGCGCTGGCGACACCTTGGTGTTCACCGCGAGTGATACCCAGGATTCGCGAACTGAGGAGTTCGAAGTGCTGCTCCTTGGTGGCGAGCCGATTCGTGAACCAGTGGCGAAGTACGGTCCGTTCGTGATGAACACTCGAGCCGAACTGCAACAAGCATTTGAAGACTTTGAAGCTGGTCGCCTCGGTCAAATTCCTGCAACCCATGATCGTCCTTCTCGATGAGTACGAAGCCCGCCGCGTGGACGCTTCCACCCTTTGGATCCCTTGACGGCCTTCGCGTCATTGTCACTGGCGCGAATAGCGGGATCGGCTTTGAAGCAGTTCGTGCCCTTGCTGATAGGGGAGCAGCTGTCACGCTCGCGTGTCGAAACCATGAGAAGGCGTCAGTCGCACGTGACGAGCTCCTCAGGACCGCCTCTGGTTCTGTTGATGTTGGGAAACTTGATCTCGCTGATTTAGCGTCAGTCGAGGCATTTGCTTCGTCGATCTTGGAAAAAGAATCGAAGCTCGATCTCCTCATCAACAATGCCGGGATCATGGGCCCTCCGCTCTCTCGGACGAGAGACGGGATTGAGTTGCAGTTCGCAACCAATCACCTTGGGCACTTCGCGTTGACGGGAAGGTTGCTGCCCCTACTGAGCGAAGCTCCTGCGGCGCGGGTTGTGACGGTGTCTTCCAATCTGCACAAGGGAGCAGTGCTCGACCTTGAGGACCTCGGTTCGTTCAAGTCCTACAGCGGGCAGAAGGCCTATGGCCGTTCAAAGTTGGCCAATTTGTTGTTCGCGCTCGAACTCGATCGTCGACTTCGAGCATCGTCGAGTTCTGTTGCCTCGATTGGGGCACACCCAGGGTGGTCGCAGAGCAATCTCGCGACGAATGGGCCAATTGCCGGCAAGGGTCAACTCTCGACCATTCTTGGTTCGGTGGCTTCACACCTTGGACAGAAGTCGTCCAATGGTGCCTTGCCGACCCTCTACGGCGCCCTTGGAACTGACGTTGAAGGGGGCGACTATGTCGGCCCGTCAGGGCTCATGGAACTGTGGGGCAAGCCCCGTAAGGTTGAGCCATCGACAACGGCTCGCGACCGTCAACTGGCTGCTGCGTTGTTCCAAAAATCCGAAGCGTTGACCGGAGTGACGTTTCCGTAACTGTTTGGTCTAGGCGGTCTTGGGCTCACGATGGAGCAAGAACGTTCCAGTTGCACGTGAGGAAATTTGTCCATCAGCGTCGCGAACCGTCGCTTCACCGAAGGCAACCTGCTTGGTCATTCGGACAACTTCGCCTCGAAGTACGTAGGTTTGACCAAGGTTCGCAGGACGCATGGTCTCGCACTTGAGTTCAAGCGTTGCCTTGGTCCGCTCCCTGCCGACCATGGCGGCATTGATGGCAAAGTTCATCGCTGCGTCGAGAAGCAGTGAGTGGATACCGGCTTGCGCAGTCCCATGTGGGTTGCAAGCAAGTTCAGTAGGAGTGAATTCTCCATTCACCCAGCCGAGATCTTCTCCATCAACGCCATAGGAAGCAAAACTCCCTCCAACGAGTCCAATGATGGGCATCCCACCATCGCCAAGCCAACGATCCATGTTCTTTGCTTCGCTCATAGGCACCACGATACCGGTGACTGAGAGCGGTGCGGAGAGAAACCACTAGGTTGTGGGGGTCTCCGGTCGGGCTGTCCGCCGGAAGAGGAAGGGATCCACCATGGTTGATGCAGTCATCGTCGACGCCGTTCGCACTCCAGGCGGCAAGCGCAATGGAAATCTCAAGGGATGGCACCCAGTCGATCTCGCCGCAGAGACCCTCAAGGCCCTGCAAGAGCGAAATGGATTTGACCCAGCAATCGTTGAAGACGTCTTCACCGGTTGTGTCATGCAGGTCGCCGAGCAATCACTCAACGTTGGTCGCAACGCCGTGCTCGCAGCTGGATGGCCAGAGTCGGTCCCAGCAACCACGATTGACCGTCAGTGTGGCTCTTCCCAGCAGTCACTTCACTTCGCTGCGCAGGGCATCATGGCGGGGCAGTACGACGTGGTTGTCGCCAATGGCGTTGAAGCCATGAGCCGTGTGCCAATGGGTTCCTCAGTCGTCAAGGGAATGGGTTTTCCCTTTGGACCAGCAATGTTCAACCGGTATGCCGCCATCAAGGGCAACTTCAATCAGGGCCTCGGCGCGGAGATGATTGCTGACCAGTGGGGCATTTCCCGCGAAGACCTCGACGCGTACTCCGTTGAATCACAGCGTCGTGCAGCTCAGGCAACGGCCGAGGGTCGTTTCGAGCGCGAAGTCATTCCCGTCGAAATTCGGGATGAAGAGGGCAAGGGGACAGGCGTCTTCGTGACGAAGGACGAGGGCATTCGTGAGTCCTCACTCGAAAGCCTCGGAAACTTGAAGCCCGCCTACAAGGAAGACGGCAAGGTCACGGCTGGAAACGCCTCACAAATCACCGATGGCGCGTCGGCGATTCTCGTGATGAGTGACGCAAAGGCCAAGGAGATGGGGTACACCCCTCGTGCTCGATTCCACGCGTTTGCCGTTGCAGGCGTCGACCCGGTCACGATGTTGACGGGTCCAATTCCTGCGACGCAGAAGGTGTTGGCAAAGGCTGGCATGACCATGGCCGACATTGACTTGTTCGAGGTCAATGAAGCGTTTGCTTCGGTGGTTCTGGCCTGGCAAAAAGAGACCGGTGCTGACCTTTCAAAGGTCAATGTCAACGGTGGAGCCATTGCACTTGGTCACCCGCTCGGCGCCTCGGGCGCCAAGCTCATGGGCACTTTGCTCAACGAACTCGAGCGAACTGGCGGCCGATTCGGTCTGCTGACCATGTGCGAGGGTGGCGGCATGGCGAACGCCACCATCATCGAGCGTCTGGGCTAGTCCTCGACACTGTTCGAACGTCGTTGATGTTGTTGGAATGCCCGCACCGAAATGGTGCGGGCATTCTTGCGTCTCGATTGCGGTTAGTGGTAGCGGGTAAGCATCCCAAAGCCAGTGCCAGACAGGACGAGGCCAGCGAGGAGATACCACGGCGTGTACGAGCCGGGCCAGAGGGTCATCCAGTTACCGAGCATCACGAGCAAGCCACCTACTAACAAGCTCAGCGACGCCTTACCCCACCACGGCGGTGAATGTCGGACCTCATTTGGGATAGGCGCAGTCACACGACCAGATTCCTCGGGTGACCTGTAGCGGCCAATCTTGGTGTTGTGCTCACCACCTTTGGGGGTCACACGGCCTTTGTGGACAGATTGTTTTGCTCTTGGGCTTCGTCGTGCCATGGTCGCCACGCTATCGGGCGCGAGAGGCCTCGAACTGACCGGTACCCTTGAAGGTCATGGGCCAGCGAGTAGTCATCGTCGACAACTACGACAGTTTCGTCTACAACCTTGTCCAAGAGCTTGGTGAACTTGGTGCCGAGCCCATCGTCTTTCGCAATGATGCGATCACGGTCCCAGCACTTGCCGCTCTTGAACCTGATGCGATCGTGATTTCTCCCGGACCAGGTCGTCCGAGTAGCGCAGGAATTTCTGGAGAGGTCATTCGTGATCTTGCCGGCGTCATTCCAATTTTTGGTGTCTGTCTCGGCCACCAGACCATTGGTGAAGTCTTCGGCGGGGACGTGATTGCTGCACCGACCCTCATGCACGGGAAAGTCTCTGAGATTCACCATCAAGGGCAAGGTGTTTTTGTCGATCTCCCGAGACCCTTCACGGCAACTCGGTATCACTCACTCGTCGTTGATCCGGAGACGCTGCCAGATGTTTTAGAGGTGACGGCGACCACGATCGATGGCGTCATCATGGGACTGCGCCACCGCGAGTTCCTCATCGAAGGTGTGCAGTTCCATCCAGAGTCGATTCTCTCGCCAATGGGGCCGAAGCTGCTGCAGAACTTCCTGAACCTCGCGGCTGTTCGTTAAGGATGCCTCAACAAACTTGAAGGAAGACGGTTGAGCCGTAGGCAACGGTGGCTCCACTCGACAGCGGTACACCGCCATCAGTCGTGGCGACGCCGCCGACGGTATTGCTCGCATACATCGAGCAGTCCCCAGTAAAGGTTCCAATGTTTGAACCGACCGTTAACCCGAGACCCGAGAGTGTCGTAATGGCCGTTCCGGTGGACTGTCCATAGATCGAGCTAGGAATCGTTACCTGGCACACACCAGTCGAGATCGTGAGGCTGACGGCACTTCCCGTTGCAGCCTTGACTCCGGCGCTTGGGCTCGCCGCCGAGACCAGTCCGGTGGCGATGGTATTAGAACAGGCCTGTGTGCTCGTCCCAACGGTGAATCCAGCAGAAGCCAGCGACGCCCCAGCATTGACCGGTGACAGCCCAAGAAGATTTGGCACCGTTGGCGTCACGACGATTGGAAGATTGAGCGTCACTGAAGACTTCGTCCAAACGGACGTTCCTGATGTTGGAATCGTTGAGATCACAGACCCTTGGGGTAGTGGGGAAGGAACATAGGCAATCGTCACCACCAAGCCAAGCGCTTGAAGTTGCGCCGTGGCAGCTGCCTGTGAGTAGCCACTGACATCAGGGACGATGACCTTCTTCACGTCTCCAGCACTGACCTCGAGCGTGATCACGGTCCCTTCGCCTTGTTGGCTACCAACCTTCGGTGAGGTCGCAGCGACAAGCCCGGCCGCAACCGTTGCGGAGGGAATCGATCCATGTTCTGGGCGCACCGAGAATCCAGCACCGATGAGTTGAGCCTCTGCTTGGTTCACGGTGAGACCGGCAACGTCTGGAACAGCGACCTTTTTTGCGGGGCTATTTGAGAAGGCGAAGGCAAGCGCAACGATGAGCGCTACCGCGAGTCCAATGAGGAGAGCCGGGAGTAACCATCCGGGACGCTTCCGCTTTGCGGGGGGCATGGCATAGGGCCGGCCACCAACGGGAATCGATGCGGTATTCGGGTCTGAGGCAAGCGCCGATGCTCCAACCATCGTGGTGATCGCCGCCACCTCACCAGTTGGAACGAGCGATAACGAGATCGGAAGAGCGTCGTGTAGGGAAAGAGT
>CAIXCS010000103.1 GCA_903918025.1 uncultured Actinomycetes bacterium | reverse complement strand
TTCCGGTGTCAATGACGCGGTGCGCGGCTTCAGTTCGAAACTCCAGCGTGAACTTTCTCCTGGTGGCTCCCATAGGGACATCCTTTCAGCCGACCCTCGAGTCGGACTAACAGGTGTCTACTTTTTCTGGGGAACCTCAAACCACGAGCGTTGAGCGAGTGCCAGGTTGAGTACAAATCGAACCTGGTCGCCAAGATGTCACAGACATCCGACACAAAACACATCCCCGCCCCTTCTACCCATTTGGATACTTACTCTCGAATTCGCCCTTTCGACGATCATCTGTCAATACAACTTCAACTCGTCAGCGAAGGCCGGCAGGGACTGCGGCCCTGAAGACCTGGGAGAGATATGCCGCGTAGGTCATCGTGAGGTGCGACCAATCAGCATGGGTGAAGTGCCCAGCAACGACGGCTGGGCAGCGTCGCTTGGCGTCGCAAAGCCACGGTTCGGTATTGATGAAGGGCACGCCTACTTGATGGGCAGCAGCGCGCTCACCAGCCACGTGACCTCGGTAGGACATTGATCGAGTCGCTAATTGAACGGTGCATTTCTGAATCGATGTTGGATTGATCGAGAGACATGACGCTGGTTGGGGCTCGAGTGCCGGGATGTCACCGAGAACGAGCGGGTGAGAGCCACCTGCTTTCAATGCCTTAAGGGTCGTCGTCAAGCCGCGCTTCCACTGAGCATCGGTCGTCCAACTGCCCGATGGGCCGGTCGTGTGGCTTGTTCGTTCGGCGATGATCGTTACCTTCGGGTGGAGGGCATTAATCACGGGAATGCTCTCGCGGCGCCATTTCTCGCAGCCTGGAACGACAATGTGGAACTTGAGGTCAATGACGGGGATCTTCGCCGCCCCACAGGAAGGTCTCCAACGCAAGAGGATGTGATCCGAACCGTAGAGGGCAACGATTGCCGGAAGCCACATCACCGCGTGGCTGTCACCAAAGACGACCACGTTGACCTTGCTCGTGATCGTGCCGAAGTCACATGCACCAGTGAACGTCAGACATCCCGGAGCATGGGCGTTGAGGTAGGTGCCGAAGTTGTCTTGGTTCAGTGTTGGCAGCGCACGAAGTTCGCTGTTCGTCAGCGCAGTTGCTGCGGTTGCCTCGCTCACTTGGTTTGCAAGAGTTGTTGCTGAAGGCGCCACCGATGCTCCAGCCATCTGAAATGACGACAGTGCGAGGAGCGTCGAGACGAACAGAAAGGTTTTACGGTGTCGCACGGCAGTCATCTTTCCAGAATGCATCCCGCAAGAATGTTCGAGTCCTCAGCAGTCTCTAGAGTTTTCTCATGGCACCTCATGGTTTCGAGCACCTGGAGCGTCAGCTCGATGGCTCAATCGTGGCGCTGCGCCCAATGAGAGCAGAGCATGCGGAGGCGCTGTTTCAAGCTGCGCTTCTGGACCGATCGTCCTATCGCTACACCACCGTGCCTTCAACCTTAAATGAGGCAGAGGCCTACGTTGCCCTGGCGCTCGAAGAGCAGGCAAAGGGAACAGTCGTTCCGTTTGTTCTCACCGCGCTCGACACGGGGGAAGTCATTGGAACGAGCAGATTCTTGAATCTGCGCTGGTACTTCGACCGAACAACGCCAGACTTGGTTGAGATTGGCGGGACGTGGTTGCGAGCAGACGTTCAGCGAACCGGCGTGAACACCGAAGCAAAATTGCTGCTGCTCACGCTCGCTTTCGAAGACTATGAAGTCTTCAAGGTTGACCTCAAAACCGATGCTCGAAACGATCGTTCGGCACGAGCGATGGAGCGAATTGGGGCGACCTTCGAAGGGATTCTCCGCCAAGCACATGCCTCGCTCGTCATTGATGAGGTTGGGCAACTTCGCGACAGTGCGATGTATGCAGTCCTTCGTGACGACTGGCCACGTGTCCGAGAGATTCTCTTGGAGCTCACCCGGAAATATCGCTAGACCAATCGCTCCATCGGCTCTGCGTCGCTCAAAGAGCGACTGTCGCCCTTGATCTGTGAGATTTCGTCGGTCGACTTCCTTCGATGAGTGCCCGACCGTCAATCCCAAAGGCGTCGTGACTCGGGTACCGTCATAGCGTGTCGTCCCTTCCGCCACCTCCTTCACCGCCACCGCCGCCGATGCCCCCTGCTCAATCAATTGCTCTATCGGCCACGCTTGTTGCCGAGACGCCTGTCGCAGATCAGCGTGATGGGAGTGAGCTCCGAAGGGGTCAATCGAAGCGTTCAACGTGGGTTCGGCTTGGCATCGTTGTCGTCACCATCCTTGCCATCCTTGGCTTCAAGGCACTGATCTCTTCTGACTCGACACAACTCGATCTGACGAACTTTCCCCCGAAGGTGGTGCACCTTGGCGCGAAGGTGAAGGTTGCGAATCCCGTTGATTTGGGGCTGCAGTCACTCAAGGTGATGAGCGTTTCTCGATACCGACATGAATCGGTGATCCCTGTAGCTGACCTCGTCAAGGTGACCGTCGTTGCCTGCACCGACGGGACGTGGTCACCAACGGGGACGGTTGCAATCAGCCTTCAATTGCAGAAGCACGAACCAGTGTCACCGAATCCATCAACGTCGTCCAATTCCTTGTTGAATCTCCACCAAACAACACCCGGTTGTGCAGATCGAGTGCTCGCGTTTTCCATTCCGCCAAAAGAAAAGGTGACGGGGGTGACCTACACCGCTCTCCCATATCTGAAAGTGCGGTGGCAGGTACCTGCTTCAGCAATTGCGTGGAGAAGTTAGGGTGACCTAAACTTCTCCACAACGGGGAAGTCCGTTTGAGGCGGAGAGGATTCCGTGGTCGCCACGTTTGTCATCTTCCTGCGAGAAGGCATTGAAGCATCGATGGTCGCTGCCATCTTGTCGGCATATCTCACCAAGATCGGCCAACGATCAGCGATTCGCTATGTCATTGCCGGGATGGGTTCCGCAGCGCTTCTTGCTGCGCTTGCTGGCGTTGCGATCTACTTCACCGTTGAGCAATGGGCCGATACGAGAGCCCAAGTCATCTTTGAGACAGCGATGTTCCTTCTCGCCGCAGCAGTTCTGACGTCGATGTCGGTGTGGATGGTCCGTCATGCACACACACTCGGTGACGATCTTCGAGACCGAGCCGAGGGCGCACTCAGCAAAGGAGAACGGCGCGGGCTTTTCTTCCTTTCGTTCCAAGCAACCGGTCGTGAGGGTCTCGAGGCAGCAGTATTCACGTTGGCGATTGTGTTCAGTCCAGGTGGAAAAGGTGCGCTCCTTGGTGCCGCACTCGGACTGCTCGTTGCGGCTGGTTTGGCTATTGCCGTCTTCCGCTTTGGCGTGAAGATCCCCCTTAAGCGATTCTTCTCTGTGGTCAGCAAGGTGCTGTTGATTTTTGGTGCGGCGCTTGTTTCGAACGCGGTCCTCAACCTCCAAGAACTCGGCTGGATCTCCTTCCTCAACCAACCAATGTGGAACTCGTCAGCGCTCGTGAGTGATACGAGTCAAGTCGGCGACTTTCTTCATGCTTTCTTTGGCTACACGGCGTCACCGACCCCGCTTCAGGCCATTGCATGGTTCGGGTATCTCATCGGTGCGTCAATGCTCTTGAAGGCTGAACGGCACAAAATCGGATCCCGCCGTCCGGTGCGCGCAAGCGTCTGACGGTCACCACGGAGCAATACCCACTGGGAGCATGGAGGCAAACGTCATTGGAACGTTTGCTTCATGGAATCAGAACCTCTCCCTGTCCACCTCCCTCTATCTCTTGGACAAGTGGTGGTCACCCAAAGTCTTTGGCGTGGGCTCCTCATCGATTTGGACGAATCGACCTCGCTACGAAGACTCGCAGGTTTGCTCGAACGACACCGCCGAGGTGACTGGGGTGAGCTCGACGAGAGTGATCGTTGTGCCAATGATCGAGCTCTTGTTCATGGAGGAAGGGTTCTTTCTTCCTACCTCGTGAGCGATCTACGCGTTTGGTGCATTACTGAAGCCGATCGGAGTGCCACCACCTTGCTGCTCCCAGAGGACTACTGAGCAAACGTTGTCGGCCGTCGCGTAGCCTTCGAAGGAGTTCTCCGGAGGTTGAGATGTCCGAACACGTAGAAGAAATTGAAGCCCTGCTCCACGAGGGTCGACGCTTTTTTCCCAGTCCGGACTTTGTCGCGCAAGCAAACGCCACCAAGTCGATCTATGAGATCGCCGATGCCGATCCGGAGGCGTTCTGGGCCGAGCAAGCCCGAGGACTCACCTGGGAACATCCCTTTTCGACCGCGCTCAACTGGACGCCTCCCAACGCGACGTGGTTTGAAGATGGTTTGCTCAATGCCAGTGTGAACTGTCTCGATCGCCATGTCGCTGCCGGACTTGGTGACCGAGTTGCGTACTTCTGGGTCGGAGAGCCCGAAGGCGATCAACGAAGGATCACCTACGCCGACCTCCTAGCAATGGTGAGCCAAGCCGCAAATGCCCTCACGGAACTCGGCGTCAAGGCTGGAGATCGCGTGGCGATCTACCTTCCAATGATTCCTGAGGCCGTCGCCGCCATGTTGGCGTGTGCCCGCATTGGCGCTCCGCACTCAGTGATCTTCGGTGGATTCTCCGCAGACGCCCTTGCCAATCGGATTCTTGATGCTGATTGCAGGGTGGTCATCACCGCCGATGGAGGCTTCCGCCGGGGTGCGCCGTCTGCGCTCAAAGACAATGTTGATGCTGCGCTCGCTTCTTGCCCCGACGTGCATGCAGTTCTTGTGGTGCGACGAACTGAGCAAGCAGTTACGTGGGTAGAGGGTCGCGATCACTGGTGGCACAACGTTGTTGAACGTCAGGCGATGACGCATACGCCTGAAGCTTTTCCAGCAGAACACCCGCTTTATGTGATGTACACGAGTGGCACAACGGCAAAGCCAAAGGGAATCCTCCACACAACCGCCGGGTATCTCACGCATGTTTCGACGACTCACCGGATGGTCTTTGACCTCAAGGCCGATCGAGATGTCGTCTGGACTGCTGCGGACATTGGTTGGGTAACCGGGCATAGCTACATCGTCTACGGCCCACTTTGCAATGGTGCAACGTCAGTGCTCTATGAGGGTGTTCCCGATGCAGGAGGGAAAGACCGATGGTGGAGGATTGTCGAAGAATTCGGCGTAACGATTCTCTACACGGCTCCAACCACGATCCGAACCTTGATGAAGTGGGGAGACGGGTTCCCAGATTCCCACGACCTCTCAAGCCTTCGCCTCCTCGGGTCAGTTGGTGAGCCGATTAATCCTGAAGCGTGGATGTGGTACCGATCAGTCATCGGTGGCAACAACTGCCCGATTGTTGACACGTGGTGGCAAACCGAAACGGGCGGGATCATGGTGACGCCACTTCCAGGCGTCACGGCAACCAAGCCTGGGGCTGCGATGCGTGCCTTTCCAGGAATCTCCGTTGATGTGGTTGATCATGAAGGAAATTCCGTGCCTGACGGCGAGGGTGGATTTCTCGTCGTCAATCGACCTTGGCCCGGAATGACCAGAGGAATCTGGGGCGACCCTGAACGGTTCATTGAGACCTATTGGAGTCAAGTACCAGGTCGCTACTTCGCTGGTGATGGAGCGAAACGAGATGAAGACGGCGATCTCTGGGTTCTCGGAAGAATTGACGACGTCATGAATGTGTCGGGCCACCGTCTCTCGACCGCAGAGGTCGAACACGCGCTCGTGGCGCATCACGCCGTTGCTGAGGCAGCGGTTGTTGGTGCAGCTGACGCAACGACAGGACAAGCAATTGTGGCGTTTGTCACGGTCAAAGCGAATGTTGTTGTCGCGGAGACGCTGGTTGAAGAACTCCGTGCGCACGTTGGTCAACTCATTGGGCCGATCGCCAAGCCGAAGACCATTCTCATCACCCCGGAGCTTCCAAAGACACGAAGCGGCAAAATCATGCGTCGGCTCCTTCGAGATGTGGCTGAACACCGTGCGCTAGGTGATACCACCACCCTCCTTGATCCGGCGGTCGTAGAAATGATTGACGAACTCATGCGGTCATCGTCAAGCGATGACTGAACGAGACGCCATCGTTTTCAGATCCGCCACGACGGAGGACATCCCTCGAATGGTGGAGTTGTTGACCCTTGGCTCACTGACACCGGAACGTGAAGACCTTCAGAATGAACGTGCGTATGTCCAAGCACTGAATGACCTTCAGGAGTCAGGTGCAGGTGAGGTCGTAGTCGGTGAAGTTTCCGGCACCGTTGTTGCCGTCGCACAACTTTGTTTCCTGCGTCACCTTCAGCACCAAGGGGGACTTTGCGCCGAGATCGAGTCGGTACATGTCCACCCTGACTTCCGAGACGGGGGAATTGGGACGCAATTGATGGAGGAGTTGGTCCGAAGGGCGACTGCTCGTGGGGCGTATCGGGTGCAACTGACCTCGAATCAATCACGAGTGGATGCCCACCGCTTCTATGGTCGACTGGGTTTTACGGCCTCACATCTTGGTTTCAAGCGTTTCCTCTCCCTAAATTGAGTCCGAAAAGGTTCTTCCGAAGTTCACTTTCATGACATTTGAGGGATGCGAACCGTTCATTTCAGTCTCGTAACTTTTGGCTGTACCCAGACGGGTACCGAATGAACGTTCTGCCTAGGAGGCAACCTGCAATGAACAAGATCCGTAATGGTGCTGCGAAGGCAGCAACAGGAGCTGCAGCACTCACCATGCTCGTTGGCTCCGTCGCCGGCGCTGCTGCTGCACAGGGCTCTGGTGGCAAGGGAGACATTGACCTTGCCGTTCCAGCTGGTGCGACGATCGCCGTCGGCGGTTCATCGTTCTCAGCTCCTCTGTATGCCTACTTCACCACGCCTACGAGCGCAGGTGCCTACAAGCCAACGACCTCAGTGACCTTCGGCGCCAACTCGGCCGCTGGATCAGGTGACGGACGGACGAAGATCGCAAGTGGCGTGTACAACATTGGTTTCTCTGACCAACCAATGGACGCAGCTGCAGGAACCTTGCCAAGCGGCGTCACCGCCAGCACGGTCAAGAACTTCGTGCAGGTTCCTTGGGCGCTCGGTGGAGCTGTTGTTGGTTACCACCTTGCAGGCTTGAACAACTTGAAGTTGTCGGCAACGGTGCTCTCACAGATCTACAACGGCAAGATCACCAGCTGGAACGATGACCAGATCGCCGCGCTGAACCCTGGCGTGACCCTTCCGGCCAAGACGATCAAGGTTGCCTACCGCAACGCTTCGTCAGGCACCACCTACGCCTTCACTGACTACCTCGCCAAGGCGACGCAGGGCCGCACGCCTTCAGGCGCCAGCGGTTCGGTCATGGAAGGCACCGGCAAGCTTTGGGGCGCAACCAACATCCTTGGTGAAGCAAACAACGCTGCAATGGCTACTGAATTGTCGACCACCGATGGTGCGATTGGCTACCTCGAGTACTCCTACGTCTTGGCCCACCCGGGTTCGATTCAGACGGCACAGCTCCAGGATGCTGCTGGCAAGTTCATTGCGCCGACGTTGAAGAACATCGCTCAAGCTGCAACCGCTACGGCCAAGACCATCACGGCATCGAACTTCTCGATCACCTACCTGGCCAGTGGCAAGCTCGACGTATGGCCACTTGTGACCTACACCTGGGCCATCCTTGCCAAGAACCAAACCAGTGCTGACAATGGTGAGCTTGCGGTGAAGTTCCTTGACTACGCAACCCAGGGTGGACAGAAGTTTGCTGGCGCCAACGGTTTCGTGGCGCTTCCTCCGCTGGTCCAGAAGGCTGACCGAGTCCTGCTCGGAACGGTCGTCAGTGGTTCAACGGTTCTTCTGAAGCTCAAGAAGTAGCATTCCGCACAATGGCCGACACCAGCACCAAGAGCGTGACGGCGTCGGCTGAGCACTACGCAACAACACTGCCGGAGGGACGAAATCGTCCCTCCGGCAGTGTGCGTGGGCCCTACGAATGGACGTTGATCGCCCTCAGTGTCATCTTCGGGCTCGTCAGTTTCTGGTTCGTAGGAACGATTCTCTTTAAGTCAATACCTGCGTTTAAACAGCAAGGTTTCTACCTTCTCGTTGGCAATGCATGGAATCCCACCGACGGAACCACGCCGAGCCAGTACGGCGCACTCTCCATGATCATTGGGACGGTGGAAACCTCCCTAATCGCGATTGTTCTCGCCGGAGTCGTCGGTATGGGAACTTCTCTCGCTATCAATTTTCTCCTCCCGGCTCGACTCCGAACGTTCGTAGCAACGATCGTTGAGTTGCTTGCCGCTGTCCCCTCCGTCGTGTACGGAATTTGGGGTGTTCTCGTTCTCGCGCCCTGGGTTGCCTCAACCTTTGGCCCTTGGCTCACCGCACTTCCCGGTGGCGCCACGATCTTCGGCGTGTCGCTTGCTGGAAAGAGTCTCTTATTGGCTGGAATCGTCCTGGCGGTCATGATCCTGCCCACCTTTGTGGCGATTAGCCGTGAAGTGATTGGTGCCGTTCCCGCCGAACTCATCGAGGCCAGCTTGTCGCTCGGTGCCACTCGTTGGCAGACCCTCTGGAGGACGGTCATTCCGACCAGTCGCATTGGGCTATTCGGTGCGACCACGCTTGCTCTTGGACGGGCCTTCGGCGAGACCATTGCTGTTGCGCTTGTTGCTGGTGGTGTCGTGCAAATGAACTTCCATCCTCTGGCACAAGGAACGTCATTGGCGTCGTTCATTGCCGGCCAATGGGGTGAAGCTGAAGGCTCTGACCAGGTACCAGCGCTCTACGCGCTTGGTGTATTCCTCATGCTGTTTTCACTCGCGTTCTCGCTCATTGCCAATCGATTGGTTGCGAAGCAACGGAAGGCAGCGGCACTGTGAGCGCCTCACCTGACCTTCTTGATCCGGTTGATACTTTGATCAGGGACCATTTGCGGGAGCGGGCTCAAGCGACCCTCAAGCGCCGGCAATTTGTCTCAGGACTCATGACGTTTCTCTGCTGGACCGCAATTGCAATCGCCGCGGTCCCGCTCATCATGATCCTCTTCGAGCTCTTCAAAAAGGGTCTGCCCTATGTGACGAGTTGGGCGTTTTACACTCAGCTTCCTCAACAGCCGACGCTGTTTGATCAAAGCCACCTCGGTGGTATTTCGAATTCCCTCATTGGCTCATTGGCCATCATTGGTTATTCCTGTCTCGTTGCCGTCCCGCTTGGCATTGGCATTGGGATCTATATGGCCGAGAACGATACGAAGCCTGCCCAGATCATGAGGACCGTGATCGCCACCATGGTTGGAGCTCCTTCGATTCTCATGGGACTCTTCGCCTTTGGGTTCATTGTTGAGCAACTCCACGTCGGATTCTCCATTTTGGCGGGATCATTCGCCCTTGGGGTCATGATGCTCCCCGTGCTCGCGAGTGCCACGGAACTTGCGGTGCGAAATGTGCCACCAACCCTTCGTGAAGCTGGGCTCGCACTTGGTGCCAAACCGTCGACGACCTCGCTCAAAATTGTGCTCCCGGCGGCGATCACCGGGATCGTTACCGGTTGCATCTTGGCAATCTCACGTGCTGTCGGTGAGACCGCTCCAGTGCTCCTCGTCATTGGTGGCACGGTTTCGGCAATCACCTACCTGCCGAGCCAACCTGGCAATGCATTGCCCTATCAGATCTACCAGGACGTCATCTCTAACTACGACTCTCAGAAGAACCAAAGTTGGGGTATTGCACTGTTCTTAGTAATCGTTATCTTTATCCTCAGTTTGTCTGCCAGAATCTGGGCAGCCCGAAAGCAAAAGGTGCGTCGATGACTGACACGCAGAGTGGTCCAATGGGAGCAGGAGTATCCATTGCCCACGGCATGGTTGATCCTGAGGTCGAAGACCCGAGACTCGGACCGACCGCGATGTCACTTCGGGACGTCTCGGTCACCTTCAACGGCAGAACTGCAGTTCGTGACGTCACCTTTGATGTTCCAGCCAACAAAGTGACTGCCTTGATTGGACCTTCAGGTTCGGGAAAGACGACGCTGCTCCGTTCACTCAATCGGCTTCATGACCTCACGAAGGGTGCTCGAGTGTCGGGTCAGATCCTTCTTGGTGACACCGATATCTACAACGGAGGCATTCCGACGACCGTGTTGCGGAGCAGGATCGGAATGGTGTTCCAGCGTCCAAACCCATTCCCAACGATGTCGATCTACGACAATGTGGTTTCAGGACTTCGGTTTAATGGTGTGAAGAAGAAGGCAATCCTTGATGAGGCAGCGGAGTCAGCGCTCAACGCCGCTGCACTCTTTGATGAGATCAAGGACCGCATGAAGGCACATGCCTCGACGCTTTCTGGAGGCCAACAGCAACGACTTTGTATCGCGCGTGCACTTGCAGTTGAGCCAGAAGTTCTGCTGATGGATGAGCCAACTTCAGCCCTCGACCCGATTTCCACCAAGAAAATTGAAGAACTCATGGTGGATCTCAAGAAGCGCGTGACCATCATCATCGTGACGCACAACATGCAGCAGGCTGCGCGCGCTTCAGACGTCACGGCGTTCCTGTTGATGGGTGAAGATGGCGCAGGTGAACAAATTGAAGTCGACGCAACGCTCAAGTTGTTCTCGCAGCCTTCTGACCCAAGAACACTTGACTACATCCAAGGCCGATTCGGCTGAGTCGTTCTTAGAGCGTCGCCACTTCCACGCGCTGCTCTCTCAAACTTCGGGGCCATGCATGGGTCGCGAGCACGACGTTCAATTCTGTTGAGTACAAGAACAGCTGCGTCCCAAGATTGATCCAGAAGATCAGTCCGAGCACCACGGCAAAGATCCCGTAGAGGGCGCCTGCCTGTTGAAGGTGGTGCGCCAAGAGTGTTGAACCAATCACCTGAAGCACCGTCCAGCCAATCCCACCGACGAGTGCACCCGGCAGCAGTGTTCGGGACTCTGTTGCCGGTGGTGCAAGGACGCCGAGCGCGAGTCGGTAGCCAAGCACGTTCACCATGCCACCGAGGATGAGTTCAATAACGTGGAACCAGGTCGTTGAGGCGAAGGACTTGGCGACTTGATTGGTGCTCAGGGCTGAGGTGCCGGTCGTCACAAGCACGGTGACGGCAATGATGGCCAAGAGTGTTGCTTGTTCTCGCAGGCGATGCCAGAACGAGCCTTCTTCGGCTCTCGGCACCTTCCAGATGGCATTTGATGCGTAGCCAAGGGCTCGGGCCACACCGAGACCTCCCCAGACAAGTCCGAGAAACGTCAACGCATAGACCAACCCAGAGTTCTTGCTCAAGCTGTGGATTTGGGTTTCCAGGTGCATCCCAAGATCAGGAAATTGCGAAAGGACACCATTGATGAGCTGCTTCTGGAGTGCTTGGTGGTGGTCGAGCAGCACCGCCACAAGCGTGAAGAACAACAAGAGCAGTGGGAACGTCGCGAGAAAGCCATAGAAGGTGGTGAGGCCGGCGAGCATCCCCGCTCTCGCATCGCTATGTGCCTTGATGACGGCGACAGCGATGCTCGTCAGGCGAGTCCGTTGTTGAAGTCGGTCAACACCGTCGATCAGACGATCGAGAGCCTTCACGCTCGCACTAGCGACGTGCGGTTGGCGTGAATGAGGCTTCCAAGTGCTTGATGCCATTCACGAAATTCGACTGCAACCGGTCGGGTTCCCCGGTGACCGTGAGATCAGGGAGTCGCTTGAATAACTCTCTGAACATGACACCAATCTCTCGGCGTGCGAGGTGCGCACCAAGGCAGAAGTGCGGACCGGCTGCACCAAAGCCGAGATGCGGATTCGGGTTTCTCGAAAGGTCGAAGGTAAAGGGATCGGCGAAGACCCGCTCGTCTCGGTTTGCTGACGAGTAGTAGAGCAGCACTTTGTCACCCTCGTGGAATTCATGGCCCGAAACGACGACGTCCTGGGTGGCGGTGCGTCGCATCCAAATGACCGGCGATGCCCAGCGCACGATTTCATCGACGGCAGTTGGAAGGAGCCCTTCAACGTCGCTCATCCACTTGGCCTTCTCCTCCGGGTACTGGCTGAGGGCAAGAACTCCATGGGTGATGGCGGTGCGAGTGGTTTCATTGCCGGCAACGACGAGCAGCACGAAGAACGAAGCGAGTTCACCGTGGGTCAGTGCTTCGCCATCAATGTTCGTGGTGATGAGCGCTGAGGTCAGATCTGAGCCAGGGTTTCGAAGTTTCTCTTCGGCAATGCCTTCCATGATGGCGGTCAGTTCTGCGCCAGCAGAGAGGAACGCAAGAATTGGGTGTACTTCTTCGCCGATGTACTCAGGATCTCCCATGGACAGAATGATGTTGGAGCACCTGAAGACATCGTCGTAGCGATCTTCCGGGACACCCATCATGTCGCAGATGATCTTGAGCGGAAGGGGAGCGGCAAGGTCGACGGTCACATCAATGATGCCTCGCTCGCAAATGTCGTCGATGACGTCATTCGCTACGCCCTCAATCGAATCTTCAATCGACTTGATCATCCGAGGATTGAACGCTTGGGAGACGATGCGTCGGAGACGTGCGTGGCGAGGATTGTCGGTGTTGATCATGCCGGAGAAGTACTCGACCATCTCTTCAGGAAGATCCAAGATCGACGTCGCTCCCTTGGAGGAACAGAACAGTTCGGGCTTGCGACTGATTTCAGTCACATCGGCATGGCGAGTGATCGCGAAGTAGCCATTCCCAACGGGAAGAGGAATGGGTGATTCCTCGCCCATCACCGGTTCGTTGAAGTAGGCAATCGGCCGCTCGTCTCTGAGCGTCTTGAACGCGCCTTCACGCTCGGCATACGGCCGCATCCAGAATCCCAAGTCATTGAGATCAATGTCGTTCAACGACAACACGCTTCGTGGTTCCATGGCGAAACCTTAGCGACGTGGCTTGCGTGTGGGGAAGTTCACCTTCGCGGGGGACGCAACAGGGACCAAAGCGTGCCGACGCCGGTCGGATCGGTCGTCTCCGCGACTTGTTCAAAACCAAGACGGGCGTAGTAGGCGAGGTTGCCAATGGCTTGCGTCTCAAGAAAACAGGGAAGCCCCTCCCGGTCGGCCGCTTCAAGTCCTGGTGCAACGAGCGCATCGCCAAGACCTCGACCTTGGTACTGCGGCGACACCATGACGAGTTGGAGATACCAATGCGGTTCTCTCGGGTGCTCGCTCGCAACGGCAGTCATGAGTGCCCCAGTTGCTTCAGCATCGAGACCAAAGGAACGAGTGAGTTTCTTGGCTTGGAAGGCTTCTCGTCGGTAGAACGAGGTCGGATAGGGCCAATTGCCGGGAGGAACCCAAAGCGAACAACCAACAAGTTGACCGTTGACGGTCGCAATCGAGGTGGTCGTCGACTTCGGAATGGTGGCGAGGAGATTCCGATGGAGTTGGTCGACGCCAGCAGGACGAGTGGATGGTTCGGGGAACAGCACTCGAAACATCCCGTCTTCACTGAAGACTTGGGAGGCAATTGCTCCGGCAATCCGCCGGTTGGCACCTCGAATTCGTCGGGTCCCGACGTGAAGTTGGCTGTCGAGCGGTACTCGAGATTCGGCTCCAGCCATGGTG
>CAIXCS010000102.1 GCA_903918025.1 uncultured Actinomycetes bacterium | reverse complement strand
GCTCGACTTGTTGTCGCTGCCAACTACCCACAGGCGCCGCTCCTCTACACGGGCCAATCGACGTCGATCGAGAAGATCCAGTCATCGTTGCTTATGAACCTGTCATCAACGCTGAAGCTGGCTGGGCTCGGGGGCGACAAGTCGGTCAGTCCCCTCTCCATCCGTAACGGTGCAGCACGGGAACGCTACGACGAGACGGGTTCCATCGAGGTAGTTGCCGCCATGCTCGGCTACGGCGACCTCAACCTCACTCAGCGCCACATCGGACTGCGAAAGGGGCTGGTGAAGCGCATCCGGTGAACTGCCTGTGTGGTGCCTTCAGGAGTCGTGGCGATCTGCCGATCCGATATTGACCGACTACGAAAGTCTGAGGTTCACCCGATGCCAGAGCTAGAACGAACCCGCTTCAATCGAGACGACGCTCCGATCCTCGCTATCCAAGCTGGGTTCGTCGAGCGGGACCGGCCATCCGACCGTTTCGCCTACTTCTCAACAGATGACCGGCTCTGCATGGTTGCGGGTGCGCAAGAAGGCAGCAAAGTCGGATTGGCCTTGGCCTACGGGATGACCCGTCGTGGCGACAAGGCGCTCACTCTCATACTCCCGGAAAGCCACACATTTTCGACGCTGCAACGTGCCCCGTGGATCCGAGAGGAAGTAGGCCTCGAGATCTGGATTCACCGTGAACTCCAGGCCAATGGGTCCGTCGAACGCAGTCGCCAAGACACGATTGACGAACATTCCGTCAATCTGAAGGCCAACCAATCGCCCGGGACGCAGTTCACGAAAGATGCAACACCTGCCCATCTGGGCGACAAATCCCAAAGCGTGTTTGCACTCGTCGAGTGGGCGAGCAATGACCCTCGGCTCGACCCCGGCCACCGTCAGTCAGAACGTTCGTGGCACTGCATGGGAAAGAAGGTGCTCTCGATCAAGCGGAACGCGTCCAAGGTCAAGGTGTGGGCGGGGATCCATGACGCGGCGCTACTTGCTCACCCCACGGCCGTGCTGGATAACGGTGACACCCTCACTGGAGCGACCCTCGACGACATCAAGGCTGCCGTCGAGGAAGGGATCCATCAGCGACTTGCTGGCCAGTTACGGAGACCTGACGAACACTGGATGCAGGCTGTCGTTCGTCAACTCCCATCAATCGTCGGCGTTGAGCAGCCGGCTCTGCGGGAACTCCCTGGTTGGAGGCCCAGGGCGTCAGATCTCAGCGAGTCCAGCTGGACGAAGAAATGGGGGCGTGGTTACATCGACATCGTTGGACTCGATGGTCACGGCAACCTACGGATTGTTGAGATCAAACGCGCCGACAACGACGACCCACTTCTCGTGCTGCAGGGACTGGACTATTACATCTGGTCACTCGCGCTGGAAAACACTCTGACGGAAAGGCTGGGTGCGTCAGCGAAGTCGAAGACAGAACTCCACTTTGTCGTTGGCGATTCAGAAGTAGGCGTCATCAAGCACTCCCCCTACACCGCTCCCTTGGCACAGAATCTGCACAAGTCAGTCCCTTGGCAGTTCCAGACGATCCGCCACTGGTTCAACCCTGGTGGTGGCCACGAAGGAGTTACGTCCAAGTTGTTCGAGCCCGGCGTGGTCCCCGACGAGGACTGACTCCACTAGATGGTTGTCGGGTCCCGTCGCTCCCGAATGAACCCACCAAGACTCAAGTGCCCGGGATCTCCTTTTTGGAACGCGTTATTTTAGCGAGACGCACTGCCCGGGTTGATTAGTTCTGGGCACGGAGGCGCGGCGGAAGCGGCATTCTGATCGGCAGCGTCAGTCTGGCGGCGAGTGCACCGCTTCCCGTCCTCGACAGAGTGATGGCTATGGACAGGGATCGCGTCTCGCACCGCTCCAGCAACGGAGCATCGGCTCTTCAGTTCGCCGATCAGGTCACCACGCAGCGCCACACCGGATCAACCGCATGGGCTGCAGCCCGCGGCACAGGCGTTGCCGCAGAGATCGAAGCGCTGATGGCCGTCTGGCTGGCCCGTCCGCTCACCCCGGCCAGCCAAGCCCGACTCGGAGGGTTGATGCGACGATTCGCCAGTCGGCTCACCGCCACAGGCGTCCCTTCGCTGGTGACCGTCAAG
>CAIXCS010000101.1 GCA_903918025.1 uncultured Actinomycetes bacterium | reverse complement strand
CAATCTGATCAAGCGAGTCAAGCGTGCGGCCTTCGGATTCAGATCATTCCGCAGCTTCAGAGTGAGGGCCCTGCTCTATGCCGGAAAGCCCAACTGGGATCTACTCGAGACAATCACACCCCGCTGAAACGCGAAGAGCCAAATTGCCCTTGGCCTCATCGGTGTAGCGATAGCTGGTGCTGAGTTCTCCAAGGTGGTCAAGAGCGAAGGTTGGAAGGGGGCTCCTCAAGTGTTCTGGCGAACCTTGCGTTACGGAGAACCTGGCAAGAGCGACGCCTAGTTGCCTCAGTCCCCGACTCCGGCAGCCAACCCAGAGCCAGTGCCAGTGCCAGTGCCAGTTGTAGGCTCACGCTGCCGTCCGACCAATGACCCCTCTCAATGGAGAAGAACCGCATGCCGCTTGAACACGATGCGCCGCTCCCAACTACCGAGACCTCGAGGTTGCGCGGAAAAGGAGCCCGTGAACTCCTTCCGAGGACCGCACTTGCTGATCTCGTTGATCGCAACTCAGAGTTTGATCCTGTTGCCGTCCTGACAGAGCAGGACGGAGACCGCGTCGAAGAACTCGTTCCGCTGCGCTATGAACGAATGCTCGAGAGCCCCTTCACCTTCTTCCGCGGTTCTGCAATTCTTCAGGCTCACGACCTTGCTATGAGCCCATCAACGAATATTGATGTGCAACTTTGCGGTGACGCGCACCTCTCGAATTTCGGGATCTTCTCCTCACCCGAGCGACGGCTGGTCTTTGATGTCAATGATTTTGACGAGACCGCAACGGGGCCATTCGAATGGGATGTGAAGCGGTTCGCAGCGTCGGTAGCAATTGCAGCGCAGCACCTCGGTCACACACCACGCCAACAAGAACGCGCTGTCCTCGAAGGCGTGCAGTCCTATCGGACGTCGATGAGTCAGTTCGCAACCGAACCAACCATGGCAATTTGGTATGCAACCGCTGATGTTGACGCCCTTGTGACACAACTACGCGACTTCTTTCCTTCGGATGCACAGCAAAAGGCCAACAGTCTGGTCTCACGCGCTAAAAAAAGGAATGCAACCAGAGCATTCGAAAAGTTGGTCGAGATCGTCGACGGACGGCCACGTATCGCATACGACCCGCCGCTTCTGATTCCAATCGATCGACTGTTCAGTGGCGAGAGTGAGCGTCTGTCGCTCAGCGACCTCCTGACATCATTGGTGGCAGGGTATTCAGCTTCGCTCGGGAGCGACCGCCAGAGCCTTCTCTCCCAGTTCACACCAATAGATGGAGCCCGAAAGGTCGTCGGTGTCGGCTCGGTCGGAACTCGTTGCTTTATTTTGCTCATGCTCGGGAAGGACGCAAACGATCCATTCTTTCTCCAGATCAAAGAAGCCGGTCCCTCGGTGATTGATGAAGCAAGAGGTGTTGTCTCCCCCTTCACGCCGGGAGACCGCGTGGTCCGTGGTCAACGCCTCATGCAAGCCACACCCGACATGTTCCTGGGCCACTACCCCTTCGTCGGTATCGACGGAGTGACTAGTCACTTCTACATGCGCCAACTACACGACAACAAGGCGTCGATCGTGATTGAAAATCTCGATGCCACCACGTTGCCCCTGTACGCACGTGTCTGCGGATGGACCTTGGCACACGCCCATGCACGCGGTGGAAAGTCCGTTGAGTTGGCTGCGTATATGGGCAAGTCAGACAAATTCGACAATGCAATCGTTTCGTACGCGCTCAGCTACCAACATCGAAATCTCAGTGACTTCACTGCACTGTCTCGAGCGGTGGAGGATGGACGAGTTGTTGCTTCAACAACTACGTCGCCTTAACTTGACGTATGAGGTTTGAGGAGCAGCCACCTCCGAGTGACACGTGACTCGGAATTGAAGGAGGAGAAGAATCCCCGACACCACCTCACCCACTTCCAGGTAAACGCTGCTAGAGATTGACCATGGGAAGAGTCATGGGCACCGTGTTGTACGGACTGTTGATGGTGGCAACCATCGTTGGCGTGGATCTCTTCATCTTCCGACACCACTTTTTGGCTCGCCTGCTGGTGAACGTTGGCATCGTCCTGATTTTCGGAGCGTTCTACTTGCGCTTCCACGCTTCGATTGGCCACCACTGAAGATCGCACAACAATCTGTCCGATCTTCGCTGGGTCCTTCACTTGGCCAGGCTGTAGTCAGCTCAACCGACCTAGAGTCACCACATGCTTCGTGAACTTGAAGTTCGCCTTGGTTATGGTGTCGGTACTGGACTGAACAGCGTCTCGAACGTCCGAGAAGAAGCGATTTGGGCCAACGATGTCGGGTTTGACAGTTTCTGGGTTTCACAGGTCTTCGGCGTCGACCCAATCGTTGCGCTCGCCGCTATCGGGATGAACTGCCCGAGAATTCTTGAATTTGGGACGTCGGTTGTTCCGCTGACTGGACGGCATCCACTTGCTCTCGCCGCACAAGCAAGAACAGCCCAGAGTGCTCTTGAAGGAAGATTCACGCTCGGTGTTGGCGCTTCACATCAACTGGTCTCAGAAGGCTTCTTCGGGGAGCCGTATGGATCCGCGTTCTCACGAACTGCAGAGTTTCTCGACGCACTCCTTCCACTCCTCGAAGGTAAGTCAGCCGACCTCGACGGTGACCACGTCTTTGCGAAGGGCTGGCTAACCATTGAGTGCGAACCCGTGCCACTGCTCTTGGCGGCTCTCGGGCCAAAGATGCTTGCCCTAGCTGGTGAGCGGACTAGCGGGACCTCCCTTGGATCCTGCGGTCCACGAACGATTGCCTCTCACATCGTGCCTGAGGTCACTGCCGCAGCAGCACGTGCAGGACGCGAGAAGCCTCGAGTCGTGGCACTCGTAGGAGTTTGTCTCACCAATGATGTCGACGGTCTCCGGGCGCACTCGCGAGTTCAGAGTGCAATGTATGACACCTTCGCCAGTTACCGTTCTGTCCTTGATCGCGAGGGCGTGGCAAGCGGAGCAGATCTACTCGTCGCCGGCACACCAGATGACATCATCAACGGTCTTTCGGCTTACGTCGATGCTGGAGCAACAGATCTTCGAATCATGATTGCTCACAGAACTCCCGAGGAACGAGAAGCGACACGAACCTTCTTGTCGTCAGCGCTTTGCAAGTAACAACAGCGGTGCTCCGAGTGCCTCTCCTGTTGAAACGGCACGTTGCGTCAAAGAGCACGAGTGCGACGTTGCTTCAACGAGCCCTGCTCTCCTTTCAGCGACCGATCTGGTCGTGACCTCGAACAATGCTCCTTGGCATGACCGCTCAACCAGGAAGCAGCCCAGTAGCTGAAGTCGCAGTAAAGGTGCCGAGCAGCCTTCGGTTAGCAACCATTGCCTGCCGATACTCATCCCAGTTGGGATGCTCCCCATTTCCTCGGCGGTAGTACTCAACCAGGCGATCGACTACTTCATCAGCCGGGTCATTGGCAACGTCGCTGAGTGTTACCAGACCATCAAAGCCGGCCCACTTGAAGACGTCGTCACTTGGAATGAAGAGTGCCGCCCTCGGGTCCCGACGAAGGTTCTTCACCTTGGCTCGAGCATCTGTCAACGAAATCGTGAACTGGTCACCATCGAGAAGGTAGAAGACCACTGACTGTTGCGGTCGGCCGTCACGACGAAGTGTCGTCAGCAGTGCATTTCGCTGACCGGCGGCGTAATCGAGAGCTCGAGAAAGTTCCATGACCTGACGTTATAGGGAGGTGCGATTCGGCACCGCTATGAGGAGCTCTCGCGGTTGACGATCTTCCCTTGGTCGAAGGGAGAATGAAGTTCAGTTTCTTGATCCTGCAGCTCCATCGCCTTGGAACCATTCTTGAAACGTGGGACCAACAATGCGTGTTGTTGACGAGGCGAGGAGACTTCCGCCTCGCAAGGCCTTGCCTGCCTGACCTGGTATTCGAAATGGAACGACGACGGTTCTTCGTTGACGAGAGCGAACGATGACACGAGCGAGCGAAGTCAGTTCTTCAACGTTGGGGCCGGCCAACTCCAACGTGCTTTCCGTATCGCCACCACTCGTCGCCTCATCAACGAGGGCTTGTGCCACTGCCCGTGCCGAGACTGGTTGCATTCGCATTGAAGGGACGAATGCGAAAGGACCGAGGCTCCCACGACTGAGAATCTGCGACGGAAACTCGAAGAATTGTGCGGCGCGAACAATGGTCGCCGGAAGTGGCCCAGCTTTGGCTGCTGCTTCGTGGGCGAGTTTTGCTTCGTAGTAACCGAACCCTGGAATGAGGTCCACTCCAAGGATGGAGAGCGTCACCAACCGTGATGCCCTCTGTGCATTCCCAGCCGACTGCAACTTCTGCGTTACCTCCATGAAGAATGCCGTTGCTTTTACTCTGCTTGTCGTCGTCGTGTTCGTGGTGTCGATGATGATGTCGACTCCGTCAAGGGCGTCGAGGAGACCCTCTCCAGTACGAGCATCCACTCCCAATTTTCGACTGATCTGAACGACCTCGTGTCCAGCAAGAGCCGCCAATTGCACGACGTACGATCCAACTGCTCCGGTACTCCCAGCCACTGCGATCCGCATGATGTGGACTTCCCTTCGTCAAGGTTGAGCGTTGGCCTGAACTTCCCAGCTGTAGACATACTCGCCGGTCAATACTTCACAATCTTCATCGAATTGGAGAAGTTGAAAATGTGGATTATTCATTCCTACGGGGAGATAGTGAATGCCCCATGGGCCAGAAGCACGGAATCCAAAACGTCCGTAGTAGGTGGGGTTTCCAAGAAGCACCACGAATGGAAATTGTTGGACCTCCAAGTGCCGAAGCGCTGTAGCCATGAGCGCACTGCCAACTCCCTGGCGTTGGCAGTCGGAGCGAACTGAGAGCGGGGCAATTCCTGGAATGACGACACCGCTGAGGCTCCCAAGTGACGCGAGGATGTGTCCGACAATCTCCCCACCACTAAGAGCGACCAAGTCACCCGCAGGGACTTGGCAATCCAAGGACCAAATCGACTCGACAATCTCGACTTCCTCACGACCATCGGCATTTCCAACTGAAAATGCATCCCTAACAACGGCGAGCACTTCTGACTTGTCGGCTTCAGTCACGGTTCGGATGAGGACCTCGAGGGGCATTGATCCACAGTAAACCTTCGCCGTGTTGAAACTGACTCTCCTGACAGACTGAAGAACGAGGAGACTCGCAATGAAACGAGGTTGCTCGTGTGCGGAGGAAGCCCACAAGTCTCAATCACGCGCCTCGTGAACGCGCCTCGGAGTGTCGTGTACCAAGCGTTCACGAATCCTGACCACTTTGCGCTTTGGTGGGGTCCATTTGACAACGTTCTCCCTCGCGAGGAAATCACGTTCGATCTGCGCTCAGGTGGCTCCATGCAGTGGAAGGAGTTCTTTCCTTCTGAACCTGCCGTCTGGACGATCGGTCGAATCGAACTCAAGACGTCAATCAAGAGGTACTTCTCGATGGCGAAATGCGGATTACTGGAAACCTTCCAGGGGGGCTTTCAACCATTCGTGACGAGAATGCAGATCGCATTTTACGATCAAGGTGATCTTGCGACTCGACTCGAGATTTTCCAATGGCTCCCCGAGAGTTCTGCCGCCCCGACTGAAGGAGGTTGGAGTGAGGCGCTCGAGAAACTCGATGCAGCACTGAAAATCTGACCAGCGCCATCTCGGCTCTGTTTCTCACAGAGCACCAACGAACATCGTTAGGCGATTCCAGAACCTTCGTAGGTCAAGAACTCATCGCGAACCGGTGCAGTGGGTAGGCGATCCTTTTCGGACCAAAAATCAATGTCGTAACACCAAGGCTCTTCGGAACTCGAGCGAGGAACTCGAGATGCCGAACGGACGAGATAGCCGGGTGAGAATTCGGAAGGGTCAACGAACGGGCTCAGTTCCATCGATGAACGCTTTTCTTTAAGGCGAGGCACCACGCTGGTTGATGCCGAAGCCTTCAGTTCATCGAGCAGTCTGAGCACGTAGTTGCTCACGAGCTCGACACGCGTGGTCCAACTCAGTCGGAGGGCTCCAAAGGTCCAAGCCAAGTTGGGAACGTCAGAGAAGAGAATCCCGCGATAGGTGACGGTGGAAGAGAAGTCGACAGGGACACCGTTGAGATCAAAAGCTGCTTCACCAAAAATACTCAGATCAAATCCGGTCGCCGTGATGATCACGTCGGCATCGATGTCGATTCCTCCAGCAGTTCTCACCCCACTTGGAGTCACTGTTGCGATGTGATCGGTAACCATGGTCACGTCACCCCTGGTGATAGCGGCGAAAAGATCACCATTGAGGATCCGACAGATACGTTGATCGGCAGGTTCATGATGAGGCGTGAAGTGCGTTGCAACGTCATAGCCCTCGGGGAGTTGCGCGGCCACTTGGCCAATGAGGGCATCTCGAGCCGGAACTGGAAAAAGCTTCAAGGTCGCGGTGGTGTTCTCCATGTCCTTGACAGCCTTGCGCCGCAGGATCTCGTGGATCCACTCTGGCGGCGTCGCGAGACCACGCAGTTGCGTGGCGAGGTCATCCTCATTGGCGCTCTGGAAGTAATACGTCGGTGACCGTTGCAACAGAGTCACATGGGCACACTCGGAAGCAATCGAAGGAACAAGCGTGGCGGCAGTTGCACCCGAACCAATGACGAGGACACGCTTTCCTTCAATCTCTGGGTTCGCTGGCCACTGTTGAGGATGAATCCATTGCCCTTCAAAGGACTCCATACCTGGCCAGTTGGGTCGGTGAGGTTCATCGTGACGGTAGTAGCCATGACACATCCAAAGAAAAGATGCGGTCATCGTCTCGGTTGTAACGACATCGCCGGAGCGAACGTCGAAGTTCAAAGTCCAACGTTGATCCTCGGTTGACCAAGAGGCAGAGATGAGTCGACGTTGATAAAGGAAATGGGCACTGAGATCGTTTTCTTCAATGACTTCCGTCAAGTAGTCGAGGATCTCTTGACCGCTTGCATAAGGGACACCCGTCCACGGCTTGAAGGAATATCCCAACGTGAAAACCTCGGTATCGGAACGGACGCCAGGAAACGTAAATGTTCGCCACGTTCCACCTGGTCCGTCGAGGGCATCGACGACGACAAAGTCCCTTGGAGTCTCACTCTTTGTCAGTTCGTACGCCGCATGGATGCCAGCAATGCCGGCACCAATGACGACCACTTCGTGATGTGCTGACGACATTGATTGACCTCGGTTGGGAGAGAGTCGGCGTGTCCGCGAACTCAGGAGACGTTGAAGTGTACGGCATCACCATTCCGTGGCAGATTCCTCGCCTCCCACGCTGACGCCTTGGGACGAGCACTTCGTCGTCCGCCAATAATTCTCATGCAGGTTTGGAACGCAACGTTGCGAAGAAAGCGCTCGGCTTCTCAAGCCCTCGTCAGTTGAAATGGTTGGTCTCTCGCCCAAGTTGGCTCTTGTATTTTCACCCCTCAGAAGTACTCTTCTCCAATGGTTCAACCATTTCGCGAGCTCTCTGAAGACGAGCAAATCAAAGAACTCGCCACCCTAGCGAGCGTCTTCTTGACCAAGTACGACCTCACACCCAAAACCGTTGAGATGATCAATCACGGCTACAACTCGACCTTGGGCATCGTGACGGAAGACGGAGAAAAGTTCGCTCTCCGCACTAACGTCAATTCACCCCGATCCGACGCGAACCTTCGGGCAGAGATTGCTTGGATGCGGGCCCTCAGCGCCGAAGGTTCGATATCGCTACCACGACCAGTTCCGGCGTCAAATGGCGACCTCATCTCTTATCAGTGGAGCGATGCGATCGGTCGAACGATGCCCGCTATCTTGTTCTCCTGGCTTGAAGGAAGAGAGGTCAACGACCTCCAAGAGTTCGGCGAACCCTTGGTATCCGCTGGACGCTTGATGGCCGACCTTCACCGACTCGGGCGAGACTTTCAGTTGCCTCAAGGTGCGGCCCTAAAGACTTTCGATGACGTCCTTTGGGGATTCAATGACCATCTCCGAACGAGCGAAGGTCCACTCCGTCAAGAAGATCGAAATCTCTTCACCACTGCGCTTTCAAAGATTTCCGACATCGTTGCTCGTCTCTATGCGTCAACCCCATCACAAATCATCCATGCAGACATCCACGGTGGAAACTTGATGTGGCACAACAAGACGCTTTCGGTCTTTGACTTCGACGACTGTGGAATTGGATTGCCAATTCAGGACCTCGGCGTGTCGTTGTACTACTTCAGAGAGCCGGAGAATCGAGCCAACCTCCTTAAGGGGTACACCCAAGTCGCGGATCTTCCACCTCACGAAGATGGCGACTTCGAAGCCCTGTTCCTCCAGCGCCGACTGCAACTGCTCAACTACCTCCTCGAATCTGAAACGGCGTCGCACCGAGATCTCATTGAGCCCTTCCTTGAGACGTCTCGAACTGAAGCAACCGCATTTCTTCAGAGGTAACTCCCTAGACTTTCCGGCTGCAACTCCTGAGCGCTCGGCACCTGCCTCCACTACCTTCAAGGCAATGGCGAGTCGTCAAGATGTCGAATTCCTCTCTTCTGGTGCAGAGCTTCGCGGTTGGCTCTATTTGGCAGATGGTGACTCAACCGCCGGAATTGTGATGACCCACGGTCTCTCGGCGGTCAAAGAGATGTTCCTCGACGAGTACGCGTGTGCCTTTGCTGAAGCTGGATTCACGACCCTCGTCTATGACCACTACGGCTTTGGCGCGAGCGATGGCGAGCCGCGTCAGTCACCGTCACCTCGATTGCAACAACAGGGCTACCGCGATGCTGTCACCTGGCTTTCTTCTCTCTCAACCGTTAATCCCAAGCGGATTGCGATTTGGGGAACGAGCTTTTCTGGAGGTCATGTCATCAGCCTCACAACTGAAGATCTCCCCATTGCAGCCGCGGTGGCACAAGTTCCCTTTCTCTCAAAAGGCGCACCTCGACCACCAGCCGGAGTTCTCTCCGCACTGAGTGAACACGCGTCCGATCCACAGGCGAGGGTGCCGGCGACGACCGATACCGAAGAAGGAGTCGGCGTGATGTTCCTCGACGGTGCGCATGACTGGTTCACTTCGGTTGCCAGCAAACGAGCCCCAACCTGGCGCAACGAGCTCTTCGTCTCGGGATTCCTTGAAAGTGCTTCGTGGAGTCCTTTCGAGGACCTCATTCGATCGAACATTCCCTTGTTGGTCATTGCTGCAACCAACGACACGCTCACCCCACCGGCGGCACTCTTCTCCGACGAACGAACGCTGCCGAACGTCGAAGTTGTGAAGATTCCGGGCAATCACTTTGACGCGTATCAAGCGGGTTTCGACGAAAGCAGCCGTGCCGCCATCAGATTCCTCAAACTGCATCTGCAAACGTAGAGAGGCCCATTCACACATCGACTCGAGGTACGAAGGTATTGAGCGAATTCAGCCTGATGACCTCGAGCAACTCGATCCCCGACAGGAGTCGATCACAACGGCAAGAATGGTTGTCCCATGCTTGAAATGCGAAACGAGTGCGAACGCTGCCAGACTTCGTTGACTGAAGAGAGTACTGAGGCTTTCATCTGTAGCTTCGAGTGCACATGGTGTCGGGCATGCGCAGACACCATGGAACACGTCTGCCCAAATTGTGGCGGTGAACTCGTTGCACGACCAACTCGTCGTGGTGGATGAGCACTTCCTGACTCGGTCAGGATTCCTGGAGTTGCGTCGCTATCCAAAGGTGCATAGGCCTTGAGTCCCCTTCAAGTTGTGAACCCCTTCATTCGTTAGTGACCGTTTGATCGAAGCCTGCGTCCTCGCTGAGATGGAAGTTCACTCACGAGGACAATCCTGCGGAGTCGGTCAGAAGATGAGGAAACCGCTGCGGGGGCTTGCACCAAGGTTGACCCAACGCTTGGAGGAAGGCTGTGGACTCGGTCCAGATCACGCTCGGCACGGAATTTCGGATGCAATGCGAAGATCCCGATGACGGAGACAACTGGCGTAGTTCGGCGATCATTCACGCGTCCTCCAGTGACACCGGCACTTCATGTTGCAGAGGTTCTGGTTCGGTGAGCGGAGCGTCCAACTCCCAACCATCACCACGTTCCTGCTCCTCAATTGAGGATCGAGTCCGATTGAGAGCGAGAGGATCGTCGAGTTGTGCACCAATCTCCTCGAGTTCGCGTTCATCAATCTGTTGCGCTGGATCGAGATCCGGATCAAGTTCGAGGTCTTCGAGGAACAGCGGATCAAGACTGGTCGCATCGTCAAGGGCCTCGTCGCTTTGTTCGAACACTTCCAACTGGCCTTGCCCAGGATCAGTGTCGTCGTCGCGTTCCATCATGATTGTCCTCCTTCGGACCTCTCTGGAGCGTTCTTGAAGTTCGTCGCCGGTCTCATTGAACACTCCACCCGAGACCGGTCATCCCTTCCAAAGTGATGGAAGGTTTGGGAGCGTTGCCGACCTGAGCCTCCAACATTGGTGACTCGACTTGTCCGTCGGAGGGTTGCTGTTCACTCAACCCAAACTGTTGTGGACTCGATGGATCCCGATACACGACGTCTGGCCCACAGTGTCGATACTCAGACAATGGTGACTCAACAGCCATGCAAGAAGTCATCGCCCCAGCATCTAACTCCGCTCGAAGTCTGAGCTCCGGAAGACTTCTGAATTGCAGCTCCCAAGCTCGAAGTTGCTCAATGGTCTGCAATCGAGGTGGCTGTTGATCATGCATGTCGTTCTCCTTGGTGAAGTGGTTGCTGTCACCGAGGTTCTGGAGCGACTGGGATGGTCTACATGGGCGGAAATGACTGCCATCGCGAACCTACACCCCTCACAGAGTTTCTGACGAGGCGCCAAGTCCTCTGCGAACTCAGGTCAGCGAACCTAGACTCACAAGCCGACGACAATGGTGTGCACCAGAGGGGGAACAAATGACCGTGAAGCTCGTTGCATTGTGGGGAACTCCAGCAGATCCTGAAGGCTTTGAGCGTGACTATGCCGCGACGCATGTCCCGATCGTTGGGAGCCTTCCGGGACTCGCGAAATCAACGTTTTCGAAAGCAATTGACGGACCGTACTTTCGTATGGCTGAGTTGGCCTTCAACGACATGGAGAGCTTCGGCGCCGCGCTTGGTTCCGAACAAGGTCAAGCACTCGCAGCCGATGGCGATCGCCTTGGGGAAACCTACGGGGCCAAACTCGACGTTCTAATCGTCGAAGAAGAGAACTAGGCAGTTTCTTCGTTTTCCTTCTCCTTTGGAGAATGCCTCACTCAGCGCGGTTTTCGAACCTGAGCCTTCGATGCCTTCATGGCGCCACGACGTCGTTAGGCCCCTGCCGTCCTCACGGAGCCAACCAAGTCTTCAATAAAGGGATTCATCACGACGACGATCTGCTCGGCGACGCCTTCGGTGTTGGCAAGCGAAGGAAGCAGAGCTTCGTCAATAACATCAAACCGAACGTCATCCCAGGCTCGACCATCACCAACAATCACGCCATCAACGTTGAAGTGCGCAACGAGGCTGACACCCTCAGGTTCGGCCGGTGCGACCTCGCCCTCGTGGAATCGACGGACTCGCATGACGACAGGGGTTCTTCTCGAAACTGGGGCTTCACCCGTTGAGAGCGGCGTACACCCCATGATGATCGTTGTCTCCATGCCCGCTTCTTTGTGCACGTACTGTTTTTGAAAGTCCTTACGGTTCTGCATCTCGAAGAATGATCTCCGACTTGGATACCGAACAATGGCAATTCGCTCCCAGGCAACATCATCAGAAACTTGGTGGGTGACATCGGCAAAGAGGGGGACCGTGGCTCCGAGATCAGCGAGGACTTCCGTCGGCGCGTAGATGTCATCTGCTTCACGACCAGAAATCTTGGGACGAGATTCATCTCCGTACTCAGCGACTTGCTTGTACTTCATGAGGTTGAGCATCCAAACCTCTTGATCCTCTTCTTGAGAAAGGTGCAACCAACGCCCGGCGGTGTCAGCGTTAACTGTTCCGAATGAATACTCGAGTGGATTCGCCATGTGCTTGTTCCTTTCAAGGCATGTCTCAGGTTGTTGTTTACCTGCTCTGGAGTTTCACCACAAGATCAGACGGCTGGGAGAAGGCACTACGGACACTCAAAGTTGGGGGTGCAACCTGTAGGATCTGTCTCGTCGAGATTTCATCTCGCCAACTAACGAGCTCTTAAGGAGAGACCCGAATGACCGCATACGACTACCCACTTGCCAACCTTTTTGGCACCATGCTGGGCGTTTTCATTTTCATGATTTGGTTCTGGCTTCTCATTGTCATTTTCGGTGACATCTTCCGTAGCCCTGACTTGAGTGGTGGGGCGAAGGCACTTTGGTCCATCTTCGTCATCATCCTGCCATTCTTGGGAATCTTCACCTACCTGCTTGTTCGTGGAAGCAGCATGCACGAGCGTGCGGAGCGTCAGGCCGATCAGCAGCAGAAGGCATTTGACGCGTACGTCAAAAACGCAGCTGGATCCGGTGGGGGCGTCGCTGACGACCTGGCGAAGTTGGCTGAACTCAAGAAGGATGGCCACCTCACCGACGCTGAATTCGAAACGCAGAAGGCGAAGTTGCTTAGCTAGTTGTTCTTGTGATGCAACCACTCCAGAGGCGCCAAGTCTCTGGAGTGGCTTGCACCAACCTCGAGGTTCCAGCGGCGTAGTACCGCTTCGATGCCCGACACCGGTTTATCGACTTTGCAACCTGTCCCACCAACGTTCTCAAGAACGACGCAAGGATCACCATGGCTGACAAGCTTTCACCAGTTCACTTCGTCGCTCACTTCACGGTCAATGACCCTGACGGCTACCGCATCTATGAGAAGGGGTTCTTCCCCATTCTTCGGAATTTCGACGGCCAATTCATCACCTACGACGATGCTCCAACCGTCCTTGAGGGCAAGCGCTCGATGGGACGAACCGTCATCATCAAGTTTGATTCTGAAGAGCAGTGCCTCAATTGGTGGAACTCACCTGAGTACATAGAACTCGCGAAGTTCCGCCACGCCGCAACGACGACACACTCCATTGTCATCGTGCACTCACCACCTGAGCGCTAAGCCTCGAGGTTTACTCAGGGCTGACTGAAGGACCCGAAGACTCCTAGTCCTCAGGCCCATTGCTACGCCAGTGCGCCACTCGCGAGACCGACATTCGCGTCACCCCTCATTGCCATTTGCTGAAACCCTTCGCAATCTCGTCTGGGTATGACGGGAACCGATCCATTCACTTGGGTCAACACCTTCGTCACAACTTAGGATTTGGACGTGTCAATCCGGATCGCAATCGCTGGTGACGAGAATCTTGCTTTGACCAGTCATCGCGAACTGAATGCCGCAAGGCTCCTCTTCGGAAATGACGTCTCGTCGCGATGGGTTCACACCGGTAGTCAAGAGATGGATGACCTCAGTGACGACAACGGAGTTTGGCTCGCTCCTGGTTCGCCCTACAACGATGACGAGGCTGTTCTCAGGGTCATTGAGTGGGCTCGAACCAGCAACATTCCCTTCCTCGGAACCTGTGGTGGCTTGCAGTATGGCGTGATGGAGTTCTTTCGCAATGTTCTCCTTCAGTCCACGGCATCACATGCAGAATCTGACGGTGAGGACCAGTCCAACGTGATTCATCCCCTGACATGCAGCCTCTATGGCGAAGAGCGAGAAATTATCCCCATTCGCGGAACTCGTTTCTCATCGCTCGTTTCGAACAACCCCTTCACCGGCATGCACTACTGCAGGTACGCTCCTCGGGCTCAAGAGATCGAGAGTCTGACCAAAGCTGGGATGCAACTCGAAGCAATTGCCGACGATGCCGCCGCCGAGGTTCTTGAACTTCCCGAGAATGCCTTCTACTTCTTGACCCTCTTCCAACCCCAAATCGGTTCGATCGCAGGAATGCCACTCCATCCCCTCGTCGAGGAGTTCCTCCGATGCGCACGTCGTCATCACGACAGCCATTCGGACCGCAGGATGTTCAACTGACCGCTCGTCTAAGAGTGGATACCAAACCGACAATTTCCAGCGACCCACGCGGCAATCGACTTCGAAATGGACTGAGAGACGTTTCAGCTATCAGTCGGATTCGGTGGGTGAGGAACCAAGCCAAAGAGCGCGGCTCGGAGTCGAGGCAGATCGCTGCCAGCCTGAAGTTCATTGAGTGCAACTTCAGCCGTTGCCGCGACAAGAAGGACCGCCGTCTCTGCTGGGTACTCGATCCGGCCAATGAGGTCATCCAGAAGGAGTGCTGCTGCCTCGCTATTTCTTCGGGCTACTTCGCTCATGATTGCTGGCTGACTCCTTGCTTGGAGCAGGATGGCTCGCACTGCAACTTGTTGACGGCAGCCATTGAGAAACGCAGTGATGCGAGCCTGTGCTCGATCGGCTCCTGGCTCAAGCGAAGCAGTGCGCTCGACAATGCCTTCCAAGAGTTCGTCGTGGAACCGCTGATGGAGTCGAACAAGGAGCGTGTCTCGATCAGCAAAGTGCAGGTAGAACGTTCCCTTCGCGACACCGGCCTCACGAGTGACCTCGTTGACGCTGAGTCCATCAAGCCCGGTTCGTTCTGCCACTCGCATAGCTGCATTGAGGAGATCTTCGTGCGTTGGATGCAATTCGCCTGCTTGGCTCCCTGGACCTCTTCGCTGCACTCTCGCGCTCATCGATTCGGCTTACGCAACGTGAGTCGAGTCTTCCGGGAGTCCTTCGTTTGTTCCATGTGCGTAGATCACTCGTGCTCGATGGCGGACTTCACAAGAAACGCATCAAGTACTTTGAGGAACTCTTCCGGTACCTCAGCAAACCCTTGGTGCCCACAAGCGAGACGAACAACTTCTGCATGCGGTAGTGCTCGCTGCGCTCTACGCCCATCAACAAGCCACGGCAGAACGGGATCGCTGCGGCCCCAGACGAGCAATGTCGGAACGGTGATCAATGCTGCGGCATCTCGAGCGTCATGGTCTCTTGCAGCAAAGGACCGCCAAATTGAACCGAAACTTTGAACACTCTTTCCGTCATGAGACAGTTGCTTCGCATGGGCAAGGATGACTTTCACCGCTTCGGTCCTCCGGCGCAGATACAGATGAGGCAACACGCGCATCATCCACGGAGAAAGCAATGGCGAGCCAATGAGCCGGCACGCCATCCTGGTGCCAAACCAGTTGGGTGTGAATCCTCCCGGATCAACCAACACCAATGACCGAACAAGATCGGGACGCACCGCTGCGGTTCTGATCGCAGCGAACCCACCAACTGAATTGCCCAGCAGCATGAATGGTCCGCCTGGAAGTTGCTCAAGAATCCGTGGAAGCAGTTCGGCATAGCCAAGAGCAGTCGGTTCCTCATTTACATGGCTCTCACCCCAACCGGGCCAATCAATACCGAAGACCGTATGAGTGAGTGCCAAGTGATCAACGATCGAATCAAAGTCGTTCGCATCACCTCCATTGGCATGGAGAAGGACGAGCGAAGGGCCATCACCCGACCTATGCACGTAAACACCATCGATCTCGAATTTCTGATTCCACATGAGGTAAAGAATACATGACCTCACGGTCAGATACTCATGGCTCGAAGGCCGCTTCTCGTGGCAACGACCGCCGACAATTCTGACGACTTTCGGGCAAAAGCCAACGGCCCACTGTCACCAAACGAACCATTCCGTCACAAGAAATCGTTGACGTCCCCTGAAGTGGTGGCATTTGGGGGGTCCGCGAAGTAAGCGGGCCACCGGAGCATTCTCAACGTGTCCCTTGTAAGACGCGAAAGAAAGAAGCTCCGATGACCCACCTTGATTTTGACCT
>CAIXCS010000100.1 GCA_903918025.1 uncultured Actinomycetes bacterium | reverse complement strand
CCAAGACCGGACCACCGCCAAGGGCCATCAATCGGTCCTTCAACAACTACTCCTAGGCGGAGGGTTTTACGTGAGGCAACGAATCACCCTTGGCGGAGGGTTTGACATGAGGCAACAGGCGCTCGGCAAGGATGAGCACTCGAACGAGGTGGTCGTGGTACGTTCGCCGCGGTGCCTACCAGCCTCCCGCTTCCCGTTCTGCTCGTCTTTGCACTCTTGATCGGGCTCTCAATCGGATCATTCATCAACGTCGTTGTCTACCGCGTTCCCCTTGGACTCTCTGTCGTCCGACCTCGTTCGTTCTGCCCTGCGTGCAACACCGAACTCTCTTCATTCGACAACGCGCCGGTGCTCTCCTACTTGGTCCTTCGGGGCAAGTGCCGAACCTGCCACGCCCCAATCAGTGCCCGGTATCCAATCGTCGAGGCGTCAACGGCGCTGCTCTTTGTTGGCGCTGCGATTGAATTTCGACACTCATGGTCGCTTCCGGCAATTTGGATCTTCCTCGCCGGCATCTTTGCGCTCGCGCTCATTGACGCTGACCATCTTCGACTGCCCACACGCGTCGTGTGGATTCATTTGGCGCTGGTCACGACCGCCCTCGTCATTCCCGCCATCGCCACCAACTCGTGGCACAACTTGTTCGTCGCTCTTTGCTGCATCTGCTTCTGGAGCGGTTCCTTCTTGGTCATCCACCTCATCAGCCCGGAGAAGTTGGGCTTCGGTGATGTTCGTTTCTCCATCGTGCTCGCCCTGATGCTCGGATCCTTTGGCGCTGGAACCGCGCTGCTCGGCTTCTTCCTGTCGAGCCTGGTTGGCCTGATGGTCAGCCTTGCGCTGATCGCCGTGGGAAAAGTAGCGCGCGACCAGCCGATCCCTTTTGGTGTCTACCTCGCTGCCGGCAGCGCTTTGGCGCTCTCACTCCAGCCCTTGGTGCCTTCTCGCTACCACTTCTAATCGCTAGCGGAGAATTTCCATTCGAAAACCATCGGCACTTGCCTCGGGAGTATCTGGAAGCCGCCGCCCCATTCGAGCTATGACTCGTCGTGTCGTCCAAAGTCCTGCAGCGACCTCAAGCAGTTCATCTGCACCGACGCCGTCCAGGTCTGCGGAGAGCACCCTGTCGATGCCTGGCATTCGTCCAAGCAGGAGCGTCCGCTCCTCGATACCTGACTGCTCCGAAGGCGGTCCATCGAGCGGTTGGCCCCCATTTGCTTCCATGAAGGAGAGCTCAGGCAAGAATTCGCACAGCGAGCGTTGGTGCCTCGTTGCGAGCGTCGCAACAACCTCTTGAAGACGAGCATCAATGAAGGCTCGTGGTCCAGCCAGTGTGTCAGTGCGGCGCGAAGCATTTGGATCGAGCCCAAATTGTCCTCTCGCCTCTACATCGCACTGCCGATGTCCCCCTGAGGCAGCCAATGCATCTCCGATTGGTGCATTGAGCCCTGCCATCGTGAATCGTGGTCGCCCTTCGATTGCCTTTGCAAGGTCAGGAACGACTTTGGGAGCGTCTGGAGAAAAGGCGCCGCCGCGGAGCCGAGCCGTCGCTACGAGCCAACCGTCTCGGACCGGCACAATCGAACCAATGTGAACGAAGGCTCGAGCCCCTGAGACTGGCGCAGTCATGACCCTCGGATGGTCTGGCCGCCCTGCTTCAAGATCGTCATCAGTTCGTCGGGCTTCGTCGTCTCTTGAAGTGCATTGTCAAGCGTCACGATGCCATCACGCACGAGTTCGCTGAGGCTCACTTCCAAGGTGCACATCCCATCTCGCTGCCCCGTCCGCAAAAGGTTCGGAATCTGGTTCGACCTTCCTTCTCGAATCAAGTTCCGAATCGATGAGGTGGCAATCAACACTTCGAATGCCGCCACAACACCGCCACCGATTTTCTTGACAAGTCGCTGTGAAACAACGGCTGCCAATGACGAGGCAAGTTGGTTTCGGCCAGCGTCTTCCCTGCCCTCAGGGAACACATCAATAATTCGGTCAACGGCCTGAGAAGCATCGTTGGTGTGGAGTGTCGAGAACACCAGGTGGCCAGTTTCTGCCATGGTCATCGCGATGCCGACCGACTCGGCATCTCGCATTTCACCAATCAGCAAGACGTCTGGGTCTTCTCGAAGGGCCGAACGGAGTGCTCGCTCAAAATTCGGACTATCTGAGCCGATTTCTCTCTGGAGCACGGCACACCGCTTGTGCGGGTGGATGAACTCAATTGGATCCTCCACCGTGAGGATGGTCCCGGCACGATCTTCATTGATCCGGTCAATGAGCGACGCGAGCGTCGTCGATTTTCCGCTTCCGGTTGGCCCCGTGACCAGAACAAACCCTTGGTTCAGTTGCGCGAGATGCTCAAAGACCGGCGGAAGACCAAGCCTCGAGAACGAAGGAATCTCAAAGGGGATAATTCGAATGGCAACGGCCATCTCTCCACGTTGAATGAAGGCACTTCCTCGAAGCCGGGCCCGATCTCTCCAAGAGAACGCGAAGTCAACATCGCCTTGCTCGTCAAGAATTGCAAGCTGTGAGGGCTCTAAGAGACCCCGAACGAATTGGTCAATCTCTGGGCCTGAGAGAACGGGAGCACCAGCCAACTCACGGACCTCTCCACCATGGCGATACCGCGGTGCAGAGGCACCAACGAGGAGGAGGTCAGTGGCATGGGCTTCGAAGAGCACTTCGAGCCACGGGTCAATGGCCTCTAAACGATCTACTGGCATAGAAAACCTCCTCTCGCGATGTTGCTCTATCTTGCCACTGAACAACGAACGAGGGGCTGGTCATAGACCAGCCCCTCGTTCAATTCTTGTGTTGCGTGCTTCATCACGTCACGATTTGCTGGCAACCATCCTGCTGGCCGACGGCCGTTGGCTCAAAGTCAGCACCGGTCGTGTTGGTTGGCGTGAAGATGCGAACCGTGAACGACTGGTTGTCGATGGCGATGTAGTAGTGGCCATCATTGTGTGGCCATGCCGAAATGTAGTTCGGCACGAGCGCTGCAATGATCGCAGGATCGGTGTAGCTGTTACCTGGCGCACCCTGGAAGGTTGGGTTGAGGTTTGCAAGCGCTGAAGACAGCCCTGGCGTGTTCTGCGCGTTGTACTGCGCAGAAGCACTCTCGACTGACTTGGCATCCGCCTGACATGCAGCGACTGCGCTCTTCCCTGTCACTCCCTGAATCGCAAATACCACCACTGCGGCAAGAATGCCCAAGACGACGATCACGATAAGAAGTTCGATCAGGGTAAAGCCCTTTTCGCCCTTTGCACGCTTACGGTCCCGACCTACCTGTACAAAGTTCTGCATGTTGTATTCCCCTCATTCAAGGCGCCGAGGAGTTCTCCTCTATCCGCCGGCACTTCGAATGACAACTTACCGAACGCTGAATACCCAAGTCAATACAAAAATGGCTCTTCGCGTTTCAGCGGGGTGTGATTGTCTCGAGTAGATCCCAGTTGGGCTTTCCGGCATAGAGCAGGGCCCTCACTCTGAAGCTGCGGAATGATCTGAATCCGAAGGCCGCACGCTTGACTCGCTTGATCAGATTG
>CAIXCS010000099.1 GCA_903918025.1 uncultured Actinomycetes bacterium | reverse complement strand
ATGAACACCCGTCTTCAAGTCGAACATCCAGTCACTGAAGCAGTCACTGGTCTCGACCTCGTTGAGTGGCAGTTTCGCGTCGCCGCCAATGAGCCACTTGGTTCCGAGGTCTTGAACGCGACCTCGACTGGACACGCCATTGAGGTCCGGCTCTGTGCCGAAGATCCACGCAATGGATTCCTCCCACAGTCGGGGGAGCTCGACACTGACTTCCTCGAGCTTCCAATTCGAATTGACGAAGGAATGTCTGCTGGCATGGTCAGCCCTCGTTATGACCCGCTCTTGGCCAAGTTCATTGCGCACGGCGACACGAGAGAAGAGGCTGCGGACCTCCTTGCTTGGGCACTGCGAATCTGGGATGGCCTTGGTATTCCGACAAACCGCGACCTTCTCGTTGGGATCCTTGAGGACCCGGACTTTCTTGCAGGTGCCGTGCCGACGACGTTCCTGGAAACCCATGACCCGGTTGAACTCTGTAATCGAGTGACGACCTCACGGCATGACCTCTTGGCAGCGGCAGGTGTTGGTTGGCTCGTTGCGGTCTCTGGAAGAGCCTCACTCGAAGGAGCAATTCCCCTTCGCTTTCGAAATGTCTCGTCAAGCGACATCGACCTCAAACTTGAGGAAGGTGGCGTTGTCGCTCAACTCCGCGTCGTTGAGTCACCGAGTGGCGTCGCCGTACTCATTGATGGCGAGAAGTATGCGATCACCTCGGTTGAACGCGACGACCATGACGATCGAGTTGATGACAGTCGCCCGCTCGCACAGTATCCACAGTTCACGATTGCCCATCCGACACGAGGGTTCAATACGGTCACGGTCGAACTCCCTGAACGCCGGATCTTCGTTGCTGGTTCAGGTGATCAGTGTTGGATCAACGTTCCGGAACGTTTTGCTCCGCCTGTGGCATCGACGCCGTCTGGGTCCCTCGTGGCGCCAATGCCAGGTTCTGTTGTCCGAGCCGACGTTGCAGTCGGTGATGTTGTCACCGCATTCCAGCCACTCGTCGTCCTCGAAGCAATGAAGATGGAACACGTGCTTCGGTCGCCATTTGCCGGCACCGTCACTGCAGTGCATATCGCTCAAGGCATCCAAGTTGAGGCGGGTGCACTACTCGTCGAAGTGGAGGAGGACATGAATGGCTGACGTTGTCACCTATGAGCTTCGCGGTCCGGTCGCTTGGCTGACGATTCATCGGCCCGAGGCGCGTAATGCACTCAATGCCGCAGTTCGACAAGGACTCTGGGACGGGCTCAAGACCTTTAACGACGACGCTGCTGCGAAGGTGCTCGTGCTCACTGGATCTGGTGACCGAGCATTTTCTGCCGGCGCGGATCTGAAGGAAATGTCAGCGACTGCAATGGAGGTACCTCCACCAGATTTCCTTCCGCAGATGGGACGGAACCTTGAGGTGCCGAAGCCAACGATTGCGGCGGTCAATGGGTTTGCCCTCGCGGGTGGCTTCGCACTCGCCCAAACGTGCGATCTCTGCATTGCGTCATCAACGGCAACGTTTGCCATCTCGGAAGCCAAGGTTGGGCGCGGTGCTCCTTGGGCGGTGCCGCTCCTCTCGATGCTTCCCCGACGGATTGTGTTGGAGTTGCTCATGACAGGGCAACCAATGACCGCTGACCGAGCCTATGAACTAGGCCTCGTGAATCAGGTGGTGGGACCGGAAGATTTAGTCACGGCTACTCAGCAGATGGCAGAGCAGATCGCCGGCAATGCACCCCTTTCGGTGCGAGCCTCGAAAGCAATGGTGGCTGCGCTCGATCAGCACGCGAGCGAGCGAGCATTTGAACTCGCAGAGGCGATCTGGGAGCCGGTCTACCGGTCATGGGATGCCCAGGAGGGACCGGCTGCCTTTTCTGAGGGCCGCACTCCGAATTGGGAGAACCGCTGATGGCCGTCGTGCAAGATCTTCTTCAAGATCTCGCTCAGGAGACCGAAGCCTTCTTGGGATTGCTCGAGCAGATAGGAGCGACACGGTTCTCTCTCGTCACGCCGGCTGCACCGTGGACAGTGACCGACACGGTTGCTCATCTCGCGTTCTTTGATGATCAGCAGCGATTCGCCATTCTTGATCCTGTTGGTTTCGGGAGGAGCGTTGCGGCGGCAATGGAGCTCGATCGAAGCCTGGTCGATGTTGCCAGAGACACCTATGTTGATGAAGCGCCCGACGAAGTAGTTGAGTGGTTCGAAACGTCACGAGCTGACCTCCTGAAAACGTTTCATGAGTGTGACCCTGGCACTCGAATTTCCTGGTTTGGGCCGTCAATGGGTGTTGCCTCCGCGGTGACGGCTCGGTTGATGGAGACCTGGGCGCATGGAGTAGATCTCTCCGACACGATTGACGTGGCTCCAGTTGCAAGTGCTCGACTTCGCCACATCGCCCTGCTCGCTCATCGGGCGATGCCCTTTGCCTATGGCGCTCATGGCCTTGAGCTCCCCTCTGAGCCGCTTCGCTTTGAACTCACTGGACCTGACGGGGAACTCTGGAGTTTTGGCGATGACGATGCCACGTCAATTGTCCTTGGTTCGGCCCTTGAGCTCTGCCTTGTCGCAACACAGCGACGTCATATTGCCGACACCTCCCTCGTCGCAACGACAGAGGAGGCTGCGCGCTACCTCTCACTTGCTCAAGCATTCGCCGGCGCTCCTGGGAAGGGCCGTCAACCACGAGGTGACCGATGAACCGGCCGCTCCGGATTGCGAACTGCTCCGGCTTCTATGGCGATCTCCACGATGCGCCGAGGCTGTTGTTGGAAGGACCCGACGCAATTGATGTCCTGACTGGTGACTACTTGGCCGAGCTCACCATGCTGATTCTCTGGAAGGCGAAGCAGAAGGACCCCGAAGTTGGCTATGCAACGACGTTTCTCCGACAGATGGAAGAAGTCCTCGGCCAGTGCCTTGACCGGGGGATCACGGTGGTGGCCAATGCTGGCGGACTGAACCCTCATGCGCTTGCCAACAAGTTGCGCGCCGTTGCGGAAGGAATGGGGCGAAAGGTTTCTGTCGCGGTAGTTGAGGGTGACGACCTCGCCGCTTCGGTACCGGAGCTCATGGCCGAAGGTGTGGAGTTCACCAACCTTGATACTGGCGAACCATTCTCCTCAACTGGGCGACAAGCCCTCTCGGCCAATGCCTATCTCGGAGCTTTTGGAATCGCCGCAGCAATTGAACATGGTGCTCAAGTGGTGGTGACGGGACGGGTCACCGATGCCGCTCTCGTCATGGGACCGGCGATTGCTCACCACGGCTGGAGCCGCACGGACTTCGACCAGCTAGCAGGTGCCCTCGTCGCTGGTCATCTGCTCGAGTGTGGCACCCAGGTAACCGGCGGGAACTACGCGTTGCTCCACGAGCTCACCGACAATCGATTTCCTGGATTTCCGATCGCCGAACTCGCTGCTGATGGTTCGTGTGTGCTGACCAAGCAACCAGGGACCGGTGGGCTCGTCTCGGTTGGGACCGTGACGGCGCAACTGCTCTATGAAATTGGTGCACCGATGTACGAGAACCCTGATGTCGTTGCCGACTTCAGCACTATTCATCTTGAGGGTCTTGGCCCGGATCGAGTCGGCGTCGGTACTGTTCGTGGCTTTGCGCCCTCAGGGAAGTTGAAGGTTGCCCTCAACTTCGAAGGAGGGTACCGAAATCAGATGTCGGTTGTCCTCACGGGGCTCGACCTTGAAGCAAAGGCGGAACGTGTTCGAACCATGTTGTTTGAGCTCCTCGGGGGAGAAGATCGCTTCGAAGAGGTGTCCGTTCAACTCCTCGCGGGTTCAACCATTGATGCACCGAACAATGAGGCCGGCACTGGTCGGCTTCGGATTGTGGTGAAGGGCGACGACCCTGATCTCGTTGGTCGGAAGTTCTCTCGAGCACTCGTTGCGCTCACGCTCGCAAGCGTGGCCGGAATCTTTGCGGACACCCCTCCGACGAATGCCTCGGTGTATGGCGTCTATTGGCCTGCGCTCATTGATGAAGCAGTCGTTGAGCACCGAGTGGTTCTCGAAGGTGGTGAGGTTCTCCACATTCCTCCAGCGCCAAGTACCGCTCCGAGGCAGACAACAACCTCTGAGTCGCGTGAGGCACTTCCACAAGAAGCTTCCGCAACACTCGCTCTTCTTGGTGACCTTTGTGGGGCTCGGTCTGGTGACAAGGGCGGAAATGCCAATGTCGGCGTGTGGACCTGGGATGACGAGCTCTACGCGTGGATGACCGATGCATTGACCGAGGATGCGGTGGCTGACCTTCTCGATCTCGACGTCGAGATGGAGATCAAGCGCTATGACCTGCCGAACCTTCGGGCGCTCAATTTTGTGGTCGTCGGCCTCTTGGGTGAGGGTGTTGCCTCGACCACGCGACTTGATCCGCAGGCCAAAGGACTTGGTGAGTATCTTCGGTCTCGAATGGTCGACGTGCCGGCCGCACTCCTGCCCAAATTGCTGGCTCAGTAACTTCTCGGAAGTCCCAGGGTGTGGATGGCGACATAGTTGAGGATCATCTCTCTCGACACGGGCGCGACTTTCAGGAGTCGGGCCATTCCCCACACGGTGGCGAGGCCAAACTCGGTTGCCATGCCATTGCCACCGTGGGTCTGCATTGCTTGATCTATTGCTTGAAGCGCTGCATCGGCCGACGCGAGTTTTGCCATGTTGGAAGACTCTGCAGCGTCGAGATCGTGGTCGAATTCCCACGCAGCCTTGGCAAGCATGAGTCGAGCCATCTCGAGATCAATCTTTGCCTTGGCGAGGGGGTGAGCGAGGCCCTGGTGAGCGCCAATCGGGACCCCCCAGACACTTCGGTCCTTGGCGTAGCGCGCTGCCTTGTCAATGGCGTAGCGACCAAGACCACACAAGACCGCGGCGGAGAGAATCCGCTCAGGGTTAAGACCCATGAACAGTGGACGCAGTGCACCGCCTTCTGGTCCGATCCGGTGATCATCGGAGAGCAACACGTCGTCGAAGAACAACGTGAACTGCTTCTCGGTCGCAGTGATTTCGACCGGAATGGGCTCCATGGTCAACCCAGGAGCAGTGGTTGGAACGACGAAGAGGGTCAACTGCCCTCGGCCAGTTTGAGGATCGGTGCCAGTCTTCGTCACCAGCAGCAGATGCTCTGCCTCGTCTGCGCCCGAGATGTAGTACTTCGTCCCTGAGATGGACCACCCATCTTGAGAGCGTTTCGCAACGGTTGACATCTGGTGAGAGTTCGAACCTGCATCTGGTTCAGTGATGGCGAAAGCCATCTTTGAGGCTCCCGAGCCAATGCCGGGTAACCAACGTTGCTGCTGTTCCTCAGTGCCAAATCGGGCGAGCACCTCGCCACAGATTGCGGGCGAGACGAGGAACATGAGAAGGGGACAGCCGGCCGCCGCCGTCTCTTCAGCGACCATCGCGAGCTCGGTGATTCCCATTCCGCCGCCATAGGGCTCAGGAATGTTGACGCCAGTGAAGCCTCCAGCTGAAAGCGCATCCCAGAGTTCTGTTGCCTTCCCGCCACTTCGGGCCTCACGTTCGAAGTAGACGTGACCAAAGGACCCGGCAATCTGCGCAACAGTCGAGCGGAGAAGTTGTTGTTCGTCGGTCTCAAGGAAGTTCATCGCCGCTCCAGTTCTCGTTGCT
>CAIXCS010000098.1 GCA_903918025.1 uncultured Actinomycetes bacterium | reverse complement strand
TTCGATGTGCTAGTTGGTATCAACCTGCTGAGAGAAGGTCTTGATATTCCTGAAGTCGCATTGGTGACAATTCTTGATGCCGACAAAGAAGGATTTCTTCGCTCGACTCCCGCACTCATTCAAACAATGGGACGGGCCGCTCGGAATGTACGTGGAAATGTCATCCTCTACGCCGATGTCATGACGGACTCCATGGTTCGAGCCATCAACATCACTGAAGATCGTCGAGCGGTGCAGATTGCGTACAACACGGCGCATGGCATTGATCCAACAACGATTACGAAAACAGTCACTGACCTGCTTGGTCGGCTCCGACGTAACGAGGAGTCCGGAGCCTCTCGAAGGTCAACTCGCTCGCTCGAGGATGAGCGCCGACGAAATGCTCGTGTGACGGAGCCAGCAACGTCCTCTGGGGCACTTCATGACCTCGTGGTCCAAGTTGAGGCCGAAATGCTGGCAGCGGCCGCTGCACTCCGGTTTGAAGAAGCGGCACTCCTGCGTGATGAACTCCAAGTTCTGCGCTCCCAAGATCCCTCTCGAGTCAGTGAACTCGACGCATTGGATGAAGGGTGAGACCTCTCCGGTAGCCTCGCCACCATGTCGTCCAAGTTGGTCATCAGAGGTGCACGCGAACACAATTTGAAAGACGTCTCCTTGGAGTTGCCGAGAGACCGACTCATTGTCTTCACCGGCCTTTCGGGCTCGGGAAAGAGTTCACTCGCCTTCGATACGATTTACGCGGAAGGACAACGGCGGTACGTCGAGTCCCTTTCTGCCTATGCCCGTCAATTTCTCGGACAGATGGACAAGCCAGATGTTGATTTCATCGAGGGGCTCTCGCCGGCGATTTCAATTGATCAAAAGTCAGCTTCCCGTAACCCCAGATCAACCGTGGGCACGGTCACTGAGGTCTATGACTACCTTCGCCTCCTCTGGGCCCGAATTGGCCATCCGCATTGTCCAACTTGCGGGCGTCCGGTCACCCGTCAGACCCCGCAGCAGATTGTCGATCGAATTCTTCAAATGGATGAGGGAACGAAGTTTCTTGTCCTCGCCCCTGTCGTCAGGGGAAGGAAAGGCGAGTACTCGACTCTTCTCGATGATCTCGCAAAACAAGGTTTCGCTCGTGTCCGCGTCGATGGTGACGTCATTGAACTTGCGGACCGCAGCGAAGTTGATCTGGCTCGCTATGAGAACCACACGATTGAGGTGGTAGTTGATCGGTTGGTCCTCAAAGCATCGGCGAGGACACGACTCACCGAGTCAATCGAAACGGCCCTTGGGCTGACGGGCGGGACTGCAGAGATCGAAGTGCTCCATGATGAAGGATCCGAACGGATTCCATTCAGTCAGCACCTCGCGTGTTCCTATGACGGGACGAGTTTTGAAGAACCCGCTCCGAGGACCTTCTCCTTCAACTCGCCCTACGGTGCGTGTCCTGCCTGCGTCGGGCTCGGGACCACCTTTGAAGTTGATCCGGATCTGGTTGTTCAAAACGACGAGTTGAGTCTGAATGCCGGAGCAATCGCCCCCTGGGCTTCAGCTCGCTCGGAATACTTTGGTGGACTGCTCCGGGGAGTTGCAGAACTGGGCGGCTTCAGTCCTGATGATCCATGGTCAACCTTGACGAAGAAGCAACGCGAGCTTGTCTTGTCAGGCACCGGTGCGAAGAAGGTCCAGGTGCAGTACAAGAATCGATTCGGACGAGGCCGGAATTACACCTCCGAGTTTGAAGGTGTTGTTCCATGGCTGAAGCGTCGGCACAGTGAGGCTGATTCAGACTGGGGACGTGAACAGGTCGAGGCCTTTATGCGCGAGGCGCCCTGCCCATCATGCGCCGGAGCACGCCTGAAACCTGAGTCACTTGCCGTCACCGTGTGCGGCATGAGTATTGCCGCGTTCTGCGAACTTCCTATTGGAGAGAGTCTCGCAACCATCAATTCACTGGAACTTTCCGATCGCGAGCACTTGATTGCCGATCGAGTCGTCAAGGAAATTACAGAGCGGATGGCGTTCTTGCTTGATGTTGGGCTTGACTACCTCTCGCTCAGTCGTTCTTCTGCGACCTTGTCAGGCGGTGAGGCGCAGAGAATTCGGCTGGCTTCCCAAATCGGCAGTGGGCTTGTGGGCGTGCTCTACGTGCTCGATGAACCTTCGATTGGCCTCCATCAGCGGGATAACCAGCGCTTGATCGCAACCCTTGAGCGACTTCGAGATCTTGGAAACACCGTCATCGTGGTGGAACACGATGAGGAGACGATTCGGGCGGCGGACTACGCCGTTGATATTGGCCCAGGAGCAGGTGAACATGGCGGCCACGTCATTCACGCAGGACCAGTAGCAGGAAGAGGAGGCCTCCTCACGAACAAGTTGTCCGTGACGGGTCAGTACCTCTCTGGAAAGAAGTCGATCAAGGTTCCGAACACCCGTCGGCCCGGATCGGGAGAGCATCTGGTTGTCCGAGGTGCGAAGGAGCACAATCTCCGCGACCTCGACGTGGCGTTCCCTCTTGGAACCTTCACCGCCGTTACTGGGGTTTCGGGTTCAGGCAAGTCAACGCTCGTCAATGAAATTCTGCTCAAGAGCTTGGTCCACCAAATTCATCGTGCACGTGAGCTTCCAGGTCGTCACCGGACGATTGAAGGTGTCTCGCTCATTGACAAGGTTGTCAGTGTTGATCAGGCACCCATTGGACGAACGCCTCGGTCAAATCCGGCGACCTACACCGGCGTGTTTGATCACGTTCGTAAACTCTTTGCTCTCGCTCCCGAGTCGAAGGTTCGTGGCTATCTTCCAGGTCGCTTCAGCTTCAATGTGAAGGGTGGCAGATGCGAGGCGTGCTCAGGTGACGGCACGTTGAAGATCGAGATGCACTTCCTTCCCGATGTCTACGTCCCGTGTGAGGTCTGCGGGGGCGCTCGCTACAACCGAGATACCCTCGAAGTGAAGTTCAGAGGGAAGACGATTGCCGATGTTCTCCAGATGCCCTGCGAGGAAGCGCTCGTCTTCTTCGAGAAACAGCCACCGATCGTCCGACACCTCCAAACACTGTGTGACGTCGGCCTTGGCTATGTCCGTCTTGGGCAGGCAGCAACCACGTTGTCGGGTGGTGAAGCGCAGCGGGTAAAGCTCGCGACAGAACTTGCTCGTCGTCCGACGGGTCACACGCTCTATGTTCTCGACGAGCCAACCACTGGACTGCACTTTGACGATGTGGCGCGACTGCTTGGCGTGCTTCAGCGGCTGGTCGATCAGGGCAACACCGTTGTCGTGATCGAGCACAGTCTCGATGTGGTGAAGTGTGCCGATTGGGTGATTGACCTAGGTCCCGAAGGCGGCAATCGCGGCGGGGCGTTGCTCGCTGAAGGCACGCCGGAGCAGGTCGCCCTTGTGGCGGAGAGTTTCACCGGCCAGTGGCTGAAGAAACTTCTTTTCTGACATCGCACATACCCGCTCTGCTTGAAGAGGTGAGAGCAACCATCCGAAAGCTCTCGACGTTGGTTCTCCGCGAAGCTCCTCGGTACTGATCGCCGACAGCGTCGCGGTGCAGTCTCGTTGCAGCAGCGGCATCTTGAGACGTCAACTTCGGGCCGCTCGCTCTATCGTGGGGAAACCATTAGCGAAAGGTTGTTCATGCCTAGTCTTCTTGCGGTTGCCTTCATCGCAGGATTGATCGCTGGTGTCTCACCCTGCATTCTTCCTATTTTGCCAATTGTGCTCGTGGGGTGGAGCGCCGATGACGCTGAACCAGGCGAAGCCTCGCGCCAGCGGCGGCGGCAGGGCATCGCACTTGTGGTTGGCCTCGTCATCAGTTTCAGTATCTTGACCGCAGTGGGTGCAGAAGTGCTCAGCGCGATGCACTTGCCCGACGCATTCCTTCACGACCTCGGTATTGCGCTGCTCCTCTTGTTTGGAATCAGCCTCCTCGTTCCGAGGCTTGAACGCCTGCTCGAGCGACCCTTTGCCCGCTTCGCTCGACCCGGCACTCGGGGGACGAAATCAAGTTTCCTCTGCGGCCTCGGCCTCGGGTTCGTCTTCGTTCCCTGTGCAGGTCCGGTGTTGGCCACTATCTCCGTCCTAGGGGCTCATCACCGAGCGAGTCTCGAAAGCTTGGCGCTGAGTGTGTGCTTCGGCGTCGGTGTCGCCTTGCCACTTCTCCTGGTGGCGCTTGCTGGAGATCGGCTCATCGAGAGGAACCGGTGGCTGGCTGCGAAAGCTCGTCACCTTCGACCCATAGCGGGAATCGTGCTGATCGCGATGAGCGTTGCGGTCATGCTGGACCTCACCGCTCCGCTCCAACGCGCGCTGCCGTCCTACACGAACAGCTTGCAGACTTGGGTCGAAGGGGGACAGCACACGACCAAGGCCTTGCGTGCATTGGCTGGTGACAACAATTCCACTGCGCTTGCCCAGTGTGAGATTGCGGCCGCAAATGGCACGTCCAGTGGTTTGCGTTCGTGCGGGGCTGCGCCGGAATTCACGGGAATTACTGGATGGTTCAATACCAAGGGCAGCCGCCCCCTCACCATGGTGGGTCAGTGGGGTCATGTGGTGCTCATTGATTTTTGGACCTATTCCTGTATCAACTGTCAACGGTCGCTACCCCACGTTGAACAGTGGTCCGACAGGTACCGGAGTGATGGTTTCCAGGTCATTGGTGTCGAGGCTCCCGAATTTGCTTTCGAACATGTGGTCTCCAATGTCAAAGCGGCCGCCTCTCGTCTCGGTGTTCGTTATCCCGTCGCCGTTGATGCAAATCTCGCTACCTGGCAGGCGTATGGAAATCAGTACTGGCCTGGTGAGTATTTGATTGACGCCACTGGAGTTATCCGGCACGTGGACTATGGCGAAGGCAATTACCCCCATACGGAGTCACTCATCCGCAAGTTGCTCCGGCAAGCTCATCCCGGCCAGGCATTACCTTCACCGCTCAACGTGGCTGACACCACCCCAACTGGGTCCCTCAGTCCTGAGACGTATCTCGGAGCAGATCGGTCTGTCTTTCTTGACAATGGAAGCGTGACGAGTGGGACGACGTCGCACTTCGACCTACCTTCAAGCACCCAGAACGGGTATTACGACCTTGGAGGGACGTGGAGAGCCTCCGGTGAGTCCATTACCGCTGGAGCAGACGCGCAGATCGCGTTGAATTTCACCGCCCAAAAGGTCTTTCTCGTGCTCTCCGGACACGGAACGGTGACCGAATGGCTCAATGGGCGACGTCTTGGCAAGGTGGCGGTTCAGGGGGTTCCGAATCTGTACCAACTTCTTGCGCTCCCGAGCCAAACAGAAGGGGTACTCCGTCTCGCTCTAACGAAGGGATTGAGTGCGTACGACTTCACCTTTGGTTGACGCCGACACGTCGCTCAAGGCGGTCTGGAACCTTGAGTGTCCTTCAGGTGAACGAGTGGTGTTTCGTCGACGTGCGGGCTAGTGAATGGCCAACATTCGCTCGAGCGCAACTTTGGCCCACTCAGCGGTTTCTGGTTCCACGGTGATTTGATTGGGACGATCCCCATTCACGAGCGATTCAAGGAGCCACGCAAGATGCGGGAGGTCAATCCTCGCCATGGTGGCGCATGGACAGACCAGAGGATCAAGGCACTCAATGTGAAGATGAGGGTGGTCCTTGGCTAACCGATTCACCAAATGCACCTCAGTTGCGATGCCGATGGCCGTTCCGCTTGGTGCGCCTTGGACCGCGCGGATAATGGCATCGGTTGATCCAACGACATCAGCCAACTCCACGGTTTCATGAGCACACTCGGGATGAACGACGACCATTCCCTCGGGGTAGCGACTGCGAAAGTCCGCAATGTGTTCTGGACGGAATCGCTGGTGGACAGAGCAGTGGCCCTTCCAGAGCAACAACGTCGATGCTTGGACGCGCTCGGCGTCGAGACCGCCTAGTTCGAAGCGAGGGTTGTAGAGCAGCATGGACTCAGGATCGAATCCGAGCTGATAACCGGTATTTCGCCCAAGGTGCTGGTCAGGGAAAAAGAGCACCCGATCGCCTCGGGTCCTTCCCTCCACCTTCTCTAGGAGTGCCCATGTGAGGACGGCCTTCGCATTCGAAGAGGTGCAGACGGCACCGCCATTGCGACCAACGAAGGCTTTGAGCGCAGCCGAGGAGTTCATATACGTGATCGGGACAACTCGTTCGAGGTCGATGACGGTGCCAAGAGCGGTCCATGCGTCCTGGACGGCGTCGATATCGGCCATATCGGCCATTGAGCAACCTGCATTGAGGTCAGGAAGAAATACCTGCTGGTGTGGACCAGTCAAGATATCCGCCGACTCAGCCATGAAGTGGACGCCACAAAAGACGATTGACTCTGCAGCGGTGTTGTCGGCGGCAATCCGGCTGAGTCCGAATGAGTCGCCGCTTGCATCGGCAAATGCCATGACGTCGTCGTGCTGGTAGTGGTGCCCAAGAATCATGCAGGACTCGCCGAGACTCGCTTTGGCTGTCCGGATCATGTCCAGAAGGTCTTCTCGGCGGGCAGTCGTGTAGCGCTCGCCAAGGGTCCGCTGGATTCTGAGCATGTCCACCCCATCACGATCGGGTCGCCTCGACCTTCAAGACGGTCCCAGCCTACTTGTGGACGCAGTTTTCACTCCCACTTGTGGCATGGTTCACTCTGACTATGCGCCGTCCACCTAGCGGGTCGATTCCCGACGCTCCAGGTTCGTATCAGTTCTACGACAAAGAGGGTCGATGTATTTATGTTGGTAAAGCGTCGTCACTGCGTCACCGACTGAGCAACTACTTCCAACCGCCCGGGAGTCTCCCTGTTCGAACGGCACAGATGGTCGCTGCTGCGGAACGGGTCGAATGGACGGTAGTCGCAACCGAAGTCGATGCACTGCTCCTCGAGCATGCATTGATCCAAGCGCATCAGCCCCGCTTCAACGTTCGACTGAAGGACGACAAGACGTATCCCTGGCTCGCCCTTTCAGTGAATGAGCAATGGGCAAGACCAGTGGTGTATCGAGGAAAGCGGCGAAAAGGAGTTCAGTACTTCGGCCCCTATCCACACGTCCGTTCGCTAAGGCAAACCCTTGACCTTGTCGTCAAGACGTTTCCCGTCCGGACTTGTTCCGATTCGAAGTTCGGTCGTCACGAGAAACTTGGACGCGCCTGCCTCCTCTTTGACCTTGAGCGCTGCAGCGGTCCATGCATCGGTGCAGTTGAGGAAGCTACCTACGCCCGATACGTCGCAGGACTCCAACACTTCTTCGCCGGCGACACCGAGGAGATGCTGGCGAATTTGCGACAAGAAATGGAGGATGCGGCTGCAATTCACGAGTACGAGCGTGCGGCTCGTGCGCGTGATGCGCTCACCGCGATAGCCGAGGCGTCAGAGAGCCAAGAAGTGGTGGTGGATACATCCGGAAGCTTTGATGCGTTTGGTTTGTTCGCCAATGAGTTGGAGGCGTCGGTGTCGATCCTCCACATTCGTCATGGTCGTGTGGTTGGGCGCAATGGTTTCATTGCTGACCGAGTTGATGCTCAAGAGACCGATGACCTCATGGCGACCCTGCTCGAACGATTCTACGAAGAGCGCGCTGTCGAGGTCCCACGACAGATTCTGGTGAGCGTTGAGCTCGATTCACCTCGATCTCAAGTATTGACGTCTTGGTTGAGTGGCGTTCGAGGTGGACCGGTATCGATCACGAGTGCCCATCGAGGGCGTCGTCGTCAGGTTCTCGAAATGGCCAAGAGAAATGCTGGTGAGGATTTCGCTCGGCACCAACTGCGGCGCGCGAGCGACCACAATGCCCGTTCTCGAGCCCTCACCGAGTTGCAGACAGCACTGAGTCTTCAAGAAGCGCCACTCCGGATCGAGTGTTACGACATGAGCCACCTTCAAGGGACTGACTACGTCGGTTCCATGGTGGTCTTTGAAGATGGACTTGCCAAGAGGAGTGATTACCGACACTTCACCGTCAAGACCGTCGAGGGGAACGATGACTTTGCGGCAATGGCTGAGGTCCTCCGCCGGAGGTTGCGGCGCCTCAACGAGGTTGAGGACCCAGGGTCTGCTCGTCGAAGGTTTGCCTACCGACCTCAGCTGTTGCTGATCGACGGCGGCAAGGGACAACTGTCGTCGGTGCTCGCGGTGTTAGACGAGCTCGGGCTTCGCGAAGAGATCGAGGTTGCCTCACTGGCCAAGCAATTTGAAGAGGTCTACCGACCAGGCAGCTCGAGGCCGTGTTCAGTACCACGAGGCTCTGAGGGTCTCTTCCTTCTTCAGAGAATTCGAGACGAAGCGCACCGATTCGCCATTACCTTTCATCGCCAACGGCGAGGCGCCCGAATGACCGACTCGGTCCTCGACGGAATTGCTGGTCTTGGACCGGTCCGGTCGAAGCGACTTCTCGACACCTATGGCACGGTCAAGCGACTGCGAGCAGCCAAGGTAGAAGAGTTGATTTCTCTGCCGTGGTTGCCTGAGCGCATTGCGGTGCAGGTGTTTGCTCACCTCCATGAGGGCGACCACGGCGTCGAGCAGGAGTCAATGCCCGCTTCTCGAGCCGATGAGTAAGACTAGGCACATGCACCGATTGCTCATCGTGACGGGGATGTCAGGAGCTGGCAGGTCAACGGCTTCAGCCGCGCTGGAAGACCTTGGTTGGTATGTGATCGACAATCTCCCAACTCCCCTCATTGTTGAGGCGGCTCGCCTCGTTTGTCATCCAGCCAAAAAGACAGAACGCGTAGCGTTTGTTCTTGGACGAAGTGGTCACATTCATGCTCCCGAACTGGAGCAAGTGCTTCTTCGTCTCGGTCACGACTACCTCGTTGACCTCCTCTACCTCGATGCCGATGAAGACGTGCTCGTGCGTCGTTATGAGGGAACTCGACGACGCCACCCTCGATCACTCGTTGGTGTTGTTGAAGCAATCGCGGAAGAGCGAGCTGCCCTCGAGCCGGTGAAAGAGGTTGCTACCGTCCTTCTCGACACATCCGAACTCAACACGAACCAATTGCGCTTGCGAATTCGGGACCTCTTCGAAGAAGCGTCTGCTCCGACGTCGATGCGCACGTCAGTGACGTCATTTGGCTTTAAACATGGGATTCCGCTCGATGTTGATCTTGTCTTCGATGTCAGATTCCTCCCGAATCCCCATTGGGAACCGGAACTTCGTGCAGAAAGTGGCCTCAATCCAGCAGTCAAAGACTTTGTCTTCGCGGGGGAAGAGACCGGCGCGTTCCTCGATCGTTTGGATGAGATGCTGGCGCTCCTGATTCCTGCGTATACGAGAGAAGGGAAGTCCTACTTCACCGTTGCGATTGGCTGCACGGGTGGACGCCATCGTTCTGTTGCCATTGCAGAAGAAGTAGCTCGCAGGGTGAGAAACGCTGGTCTTTGTGCAGAGGTCAACGTCTTTCATCGCGATATCGACCGATGACCGGCCCAAACGTTGTCGTGTTTGGCGGTGGACATGGCGCGGCTGCAGCGCTGCGAGCCGTCAGGGTCTATGCCGGATCGATTACCGGAGTGGTAACGGTCGCCGACGATGGGGGATCGAGTGGCCGTCTGAGGACGGCACTCGATGTCGTGGCTGTTGGGGACCTTCGACGCTGTTTGCTCGCGCTCTCGGCACATGAGGGGCCACTTGAAGCCCTGTTCGAACATCGATTTACGGCCGGGACCCTCGATGGCCACCCTGTGGGAAATTTGATGCTGGCG
>CAIXCS010000097.1 GCA_903918025.1 uncultured Actinomycetes bacterium | reverse complement strand
GTGGCACGTTCCCGGGCAACATCGTGATTGCTCGCTTCTTCATCATCCACGTGCTGCTCGTGCCTGGAATCATCTTGGCGCTTGTCGGTGCGCACCTCGGCCTTCTCGTTCGCCAGAAGCACACGCAATTCCCTGGCAAGGGCCGTACTGAAGGAAACGTTGTTGGCTCGCCAATGTTCCCGGTCTTCATCTTCAAGACACAAGGGTTCTTGTTCATGACTTTGGGCGTGACGGCGCTGCTCGGTGCACTGGCGCAAATCAACCCGGTTTGGCAGTTTGGGCAGTACTACGCAGCGCAGATCTCCTATGCAGTCCAGCCTGACTGGTACATGGGCTTCCTCGATGGTCTGCTCAGAATTTTCCCCGCTTGGGAGTGGAACGCGTGGGGCCATACCATCCCGCTCGAAGTCACGATCCCCGCGGTCATCTTCCCGGGCATTGTTTTCAATATTGCGATGGCGTGGCCATGGATTGAGCAGAAGTTTACGAAGGACAAGGAAATTCACCACCTTCTCGATCGACCGAGGGATGTGCCGCACCGCACCGCATTCGGCGTGGCGTTCTTCGCGCTCCTCGCGATCCTGTTCATTGCGTCTTCAACTGACGTCTTGGCCAACTTCTTCCACGTCAGCCTCAACACGGTCTTGCTCATCATGCGTGTGGTTACGGTCGCCGTGCCGCTCATTGCCTATCCCGTGGCCTACTTCATCTGTGTCGAGCTTCAAGCTGGCGGATCAATCATGGGTAAGCGCAAGATCGCGAACGTCGTGGTTCGAACTGCGGAGGGCGAGTACATTGCCACTCCTTCAGCGCCTCGCCCAGGCGACGCCCATGTTGAGCTCGATGCAACGCCTGTTCCAACCTTCATCACTGAGAGTGACGTCGTCGAGAACGGTGCTGCCGAGATCGAGGACGCAGAAACTGACGAAGGTGTTAGGACGACCAGTCGCTAGGACACTTCCGCTTCGGTCCCTAGGCAGGATCACCGGAGTCGCCGCCGCAGCCCTGCTCTTCGGTGGGTGTTCGCTTCTTGGATCTTCACCACCGTTTTCACCCGCAGGTTCATTGACCGCTCCGAAGGTGCCGACCATCGAACCTGCGATGCCCGAGGCCGGTTGGGATGTGGCCTCAGCCGGGAGCGTTGGGGTTCTGGCCGATCACAAGACGATTGCTGTTGGTGGTCTTCAGTTCTCGGTCAGCCGGTTTCGGAGCGGCATGACGGGGCTCAATCTCCACGTTGGTTCGGAAGACCCCGTGACTCGCCCTGGTCAAGTCCCAGCTGGCTCCGGAAACTCCGTCAACGCAATCGAGCGACCGTTACTTGTTGGCGTCTTCAATGGTGGCTTCAAGCATCCCGCTGATCTCGGCGGCTTTCTCGTTCGAGGTGTCTCGATCCATCCACTGGTTGCTGGTGCAGCTTCTGTCGTCCTGTATTCGGATGGCAGCACGGAAGTTGGCCGGTGGGGGAGCTCAGTGCCCAACGCGCAAAAGCAAGTGGTCTCCGTCCGACAGAACCTCCCACTTCTCTTGGTTGAGCACGGCCAAGTGAACCCTGTTTCGGCAAATTCCGCGAGTTGGGGAACCACGCTTGGGAGCTCCCCAGTAGTGGCGAGGTCAGCGCTTGGTGTCGATGGTTCCGGGAATGTCCTTGTGGTCGACTCCATGCACGCGACGGCTGCAACGCTGGCACGAGCGATGGTTTCCGCCGGAGCCGTCACGGCAATGGAAACGGACATCAATCCCTACTGGGTGATGCTTGACACCGCCGGCCATCCCGGTGCAACCCTTGTTGAACGGGTCCCCGGCCAATGGCACGCACCAACAGTGTTCCTGAACGGGTGGACTCGAGACTTCTTTGCGGTGGTCGCACGCCATCAGGTGGTTTGCTTGCCAACATTCGGTTCAGGGAGCCAGGTGAACATTCTCCGCCAACGCTGCACCCTCTGATGTTTAGCGTCGAGGTGGCTGCGTAAGGCTGCTCCCGCTCGTGGGGATCTTCGGAGAAGAGCCTCAAACTGGTTTCTTTGGCTAAGCCATCATTCGGCGCGAATTTCGCGAACAGACAAATGGAAAACATGTTCCGAAGCTTCGCACCACGTATCCAGCCGTGTCTTGTTGTGGTGCTCAGCCGAGGCGATAGTCCTTTGGGGGCGTCTTGCAGTGAAGAAGAATCCTTCGAGAGCGTTCACCGGGCTATCGCTACCTAGATCAGCCCTTGCCTGGCCTCAATATCCGGCTGCAAGGTGACGCCCAGTCCGTATGATTCTGTCTGTTGCGTTTATTTCGTTTAGCCGGTAAGGTGCCAAACGAGGAAAGGAGAGTCTGATGAGTCCGGTGAAGGAGATTTTGCCAAGCGCGGTGTCCCATACCGAAGCTCAAGAGTTTCTCATCTTGCTGCGGTCGCACTCAGTTCGATCTCGACGCAATCAAACGGCGTCTCTGGTGGGTGCTGATGGGTCCACCAAAGAGCTCCCTACCGCCCTCTACGACCTGCTCGTGACGGTCGTCAGCATTCTCGAAAGTGGCAGTGGGGTTACCGTGGTGCCCCTTGGCGCCGAGCTCACCACCGCCGAGACCGCCGAACTCCTCAACGTCTCGAGACCTCACGTCATAAAGATGCTCGAAGCCGGTGAGATTCCCTTTCATAAGGCAGGGACACACCGACGCGTGTTCTTAGAAGACATCTTGACGTTTCGTGAGGCCCGTAACGTGCAGTTCAACAATGCCATGGCCAAGCTTCACGGCATTCACGAGCAGTTAGACCTTCCGGATTAACTGACCCCAGTGGCTGTTTTTCCCGTCATCTTGGACTCCGACGTGTTGTTCGGCGTCAACTCGATGGACCTATTGATGTCACTCGGTCACGCCGGCTTGTACCGCCCCCATTGGACGAAGGAGATCCTGAGCGGGGCCGAACGCAACATCCTGGATGCCCGCCCCAACATCGATCCAGATCAACTTCGACTGCGGTTTGACGCCATGAACGAAGCAATTCCCGATGCCTTGATTGAGGTACCACCAGGCCTAGAAGACTCCATGCCCAATCACCCCGGCGATCATCACGTGCTGGCTGCTGCTGTCTTCATTGGTGCTCCCACCATCGTCACCAATAACCTGAAGCACTTCTTGCCCACGGACTGTGAACCCTACGGTGTTGAAGCCCAGAGTGCTGACGAGTTTGTCCAGCACTTGGTCTCACTGAGCCCCTTGGCTGTCCGTGAAGCACTGATTGCGATTGCCACTAGGCGTATTCGACCGCCCCAGAGCACGCCGGAACTCGTCGAGCACATGCGATCTACGTTTCCATTCGCTCTAACGGCACTTCAGACCATGATCGGCCCCGCTTCTGGCTGGTAGTTGCCCACTCCTTGGAGGCCGGAGCGACTGGCCAAACAGCCAAGTAAGCACCTGTTCTACGAGCCATCCAGTCGAGGTCACCACTGCAAGAGGATGATGCCTAGCTGGTTGAGATTCGAATCCCTGCATACTGCTGGCGATGAGCATCGCAAGGAGCAACCCTCACTCCCGAACGACGTGGCATCCATCGCTTCGAAGCGATGGAGGGTGGTTAGTGCCCGGCTGGGTCGCCGCCTCGACGACTCTCGGCAGTGCCACCAGCAAGGGCGAACATCACCACGGGAATACCAACGACGGCGAACCAAGTGCCAAACACGAGGGAAAGCACGAGGAACCAGCAACCCATGCCAAGGGTGAATGGCCAAATCGACGAGCCTGGAAAGGTGTCGATACGCCCGGCGCCCTCTTCCATGGTTGCGTCGCGGTCTTCAGGACGGTAGCCAATCCGCTTCGACCACCAGCGGTAGTAGAGGCCTGGAAACACACCCAGAATGCCGGTGCCGATGAGCATGGCGGTCCCGCCCCACTCCTTTGACCAGATGCCGTAGACGATCCCCATGATGCCAATGAAGACACCAAGGAAGATTAAGAGTCGAGCTTCGGCCTTCACTTCGCATCCGCCTTCGCTCCGCCGGGCACGTGGCTCGGGTCATGGTCGTCGTGAATCAGGGCAGGAGCGTCTGGGTGGAAGTAATCCCACGTCGGACGCTCAGACTTGATATTGGGAAGTGAGTAGAAGTTGTGGTGTGGCGGCGGCGAGGTGGTGAACCACTCGAGCGTGTGCGCATCCCATGGGTTCGGGCCTGCCGTCTTTGGCGCCTTGATCGTGGAAATCACATTCACGGCGAACATCAAGGTTGAGAGGCCAATCATGAAGCCACCAATGGAACTCACAATGTTGAGGTTCTGCCAGGTCGGGTCAATGATGTAGACCGCCATTCGACGAGGCATGCCCTGCAGCCCAAGAACGTAGCCAGGCATGATGAACACCATGGAACCTATGAACAGCATCCAGAACTGGAGCTTTCCGAGGCGTTCGTTGAGGAATCGACCAGTCATCTTTGGATACCAGTAGTAGATACCCGCCATGGCGCCAAGCACCAAGGCCATGACGACGGAGTGGAAGTGCGCCACGACGAAGTAGGTGTCATGGGTGAAGAAGTCGAGTGGTGGGGAAGCAAGAAGAATGCCGGTGATGCCTCCAATGAGGAAGGTCAGCAGGAAGCCAATGGCAAAGAGCATCGCGGCCGTGTAACGAACCTGGCCTCCCCACATTGATCCAATCCAGTTGAAGAACTTCATTCCCGTTGGGATGGAGATCAGGTAGGTCATGAAGGAGAAGAAGGGAAGCAGCACCACTCCCGTCGTGAACATGTGGTGAGCCCACACGCCCGTTGACAGGGCGGCAATGGAGATCGTGGCGAACACCATTCCCTTGTAGCCAAAGAGTGGCTTCCTTGAGAAGACGGGAATGATTTCCGTCACCATTCCGAAGAATGGCAGGGCGAGGATGTACACCTCAGGGTGACCCCAGAACCAGAAGATGTGCTGCCAGAGCACGGGCGAGCCTCCGCCGTTGGCATCGTAGATGTGGGTGCCGAAGTGTCGGTCGGCGTAGAGCATGACGAGACCAGCGGTGAGTACTGGGAACGCAAGCAGAATCAGAATGCCGGTGACGAGCATGTTCCAGGTGAAGATTGGCATCCGGAACATGGTCATACCTGGCGCCCGCAGGTAGAAGATCGTGGCTACCAGGTTGACGCCAGTGAAGATGGCAGAGAAACCGGTAAGGATGAGTGCGCCGATCCAGAGGTCTGCTCCAGCTCCGGGGGAGTTGACCGCATTGGACAATGGTGCGTAACCAACCCATCCGAAGTTTGCTGCGCCACTCGCCGTGAGAAACCCGAGGAGCATCGTGATGGATCCGGTGAGGTACAGCCAGTAACTGAAGGCATTGAGTCGTGGGAATGCCATGTCAGGTGCACCAATTTGAATGGGCACCATGTAGTTCGCCAGTCCACCGAAGGCAAAAGGCCCGGCAAAGAGGTAAATCATGACCGAGCCGTGCATGGTGAAGAGCTCGTTGTACTTCGAGAGTGACACCACTGCGCCGTCCGGCACCGTGAGCTGCGCTCGGATCAACATGGCAAAGGCGCCACCGATCAAGAGCATGACGACGGAGGTGACGGTGTAGTTCATGCCGATGACCTTGTGGTCAGTCGTCGTTAGCCAATTGAGGAGGCCGCCTGGGCCGTGGTGCTCTTCATGGCCATGCCCGTGGTCGTCTTCGTGGGCCGTCGTACGCTCGAGGGTATCAACCATGGTGAACCGGGACTCCTTGTGTGGCGGATGGACGGACTGTTGCTTTCAGCGAGGAGGTTCCATTGGCACAGGCAACGAACGAGTCGCCACTCGTTGCAGACGTCAAGCACTGGTGGTACTGCGCAGCTGGAATGGTCTTCACCTTGAAGTACATGAGCGAGTGGTACAAACCACAGATCTGTGTGCACTGGGTCTGGAATTCACCCGCCTTGGTGACGTGGAAGTCGAAGCGGTTGGTGACGCCAGGCAGGGCGTACTGGGAGAAGTTGAAGTCTTTGATGTAGAAGCCGTGCACGACATCAAGCGACGTCAGAATCACCCTCGTTGTTTCATTGACGGGCAGGACAAGCTCGGGATTTTGCGTGGTTTGGCCAACGACGTTCACACTCGGGTTGCCTGGGTACGAGAATCGCCAACCCCACTGGAAGGCAACGACCTTCACCGTCGCTTGTGGGTTCGAGGCGAGGGCCACCTCAGGATTTTCAACCACAATCGTGAAGTAGAAGAGTGCAGCGACGATCAACGTCGGGATCACCGTGTACAGCACCTCGACGAGCGTGTTGTACTGCGTCTGGCGCGGAATCTCATCATTGCGCTTCCGGTAACGAACGGCAGCGAAGATAATCAAGACGAAGGTGAAGCCTCCGACGATGAGTCCTGTCACCATGAAGCCCTGCCACAGCTTGTACACCTTGTGCGATGACGTGGTCACCCCAGGGGTAATGCCGAAGCCTGGAAGTTGGCAGCCTGACAAGAGGATCGGTGCAACAACCAAGGCAAGCCACTTCAGGCCCTTGCGGGACGAGTTGCTTGTGCGGCTGCGCACGATCCCAGAATCCGAGGAGTTCGCTGGGTCGTTCACGGAAGGAATCATAGTCCCCGCCACGGACCCGGCGGTAGTTGAGCAGAACGAGATGAAACGAGGGTTGCGCACGCCTGCGACCGGGTCGATCGCAGCGATTTGCTAGTCCTTCGGCGTCTCGGTCGGGGTCTCTTTTGTCTCCCCGGTTGTTCCAGCTTCGCCTTCTTTGATGCCCTTCTCGAACTCACTCTTTGCCGATCCAAGCGAGCGCGCCATCTGAGGAATTCGCTTCGCTCCGACGAGGAGGGCGAAGACAACGATGAGAATGCCGAGGATTTCAGGAGAGAAGATTGTTGCGACCATGGTGGCTCCTTCGGTAGTTAAGCCGTGAGGCTCGTACTTGCAGCGTACTTCCAAGTTTCAGCCTCGCGTGGGCGGACTACTCAGCCGTTCAGGAATACGCCGAGGGCAAGCGCAATGACTGATGCCACACCACCAACAGACCCCCAGATGGCAAGTTGCGCCTTGGAGGTTGCCTTGGTGTGGAGATACGCACCGAGACCGGCAAGAAGGAAGAACGCCAACTTGATGCCGAGCACCATGCTCCACGTCGTTCCGCCCTTGCCGACCGCCTGGATGTTCCAGATTCCAGTCAGAAACAACAACCCATATGCAGGCCAGGCAAGTCGGTTAAACGCTCGGGCGAGTGTCCTCGGTGCGGCTTCACCCAGTGCTCGTGACGGTCCAACAAGGCCGAGCATGGTGACCTGTCCTCCAACCCAGACGGTGGCTGCGAGTACATGAAGTGTCAGGCGAAACCCATCGAGCGCCGACGTGAGTTGAGGAGCAGCGCTCAGCATGCTTACTTACCCTGCCAATTCGGTGTGCGCTTCTCGGCAAAGGCCATGGCGCCTTCCATCGCATCTGCCGACGAGCCAATCTCGGTGAACGCAGCGTTGTTGATCGCCCAGGACTCGGCCTCTGATTGGTCCGCGGCCTTCACCATGATCTCCTTCGAGCGGCGGACAGCGAGCGGAGCATTGGCGGCAATGGTCTCTGCGAGAGCGATTGCGGCGGCAAGGACCTCACTGCCGGGAACCACCTTGTTCACGAGGCCGAGCTGAGCCGCCCTGGTTGCATCAATGGGGTCACCGGTCAATGCCATCTCGAGAGCAATCGCGATCGGCACGCGCTTTGGCAGCCGAATGAGACCACCGGCACCGGCGATGAGTCCACGCTTGGCTTCTGGAATACCGAACTTCGCGTGATCGGCGGCAATCACCATGTCGCACGAGAGCATCATTTCAAATCCACCTGCCAAGGCTGAGCCATTGACCGCAGCAATGAGAGGCTTCGAGAAGGTCCGCTGGGTCAGCCCACCAAAGCCCTTGTCGGTAATTGGGAACTCGCCGGTCGCAAAGGCCTTCAAGTCCATTCCGGCTGAAAATGCCTTGTCCTCGGCACCAGTGAGTACCACGACCCAAACATTGTCATCGGCTTCCGCTTCGTCGAGAAATCCGGAGAGTGCGATCGCCGCAGCACGGTTCATTGCGTTGCGCGCTTCTGGACGGTTGATGGTGAGGACGTCAATGTGACCGCGTCGCTCGCGAAGGACTTCATCTGCCATGGGATCTCCTCAGTGGTTCGGTCAGGTTCTGCACCTGCGCCGTTGCGTGCACGACGCTATCGCAGGGCGGCGCAATTGAAGACCGTGTAATGCTCTTGGGCGTGCAGGCGCCACTTACCCCTCTTCCCCGTCGATCGATCGGCGTGGTGCTGGGAGGTTTTGGGCATGACGGACAGATGAATGGTCCACATGAGCCAATGAACAACTGGGCGGGCGCTGAACAGATGGGGCTCGTTGAAGTGAGTGGCCTTGCTGCTGATCTGCTGGAGTTTCCCGAACGAGGTGTGGACGCAGCGATCGCACTTGGCGTTGACCATGTGGTGACCGGGCTTGAGTGGGCACGTCTCAACCCCTCGCGTCACGTCGTTGACGAGCGCGAGATCGAGCGGACGACAATCTTTCTTCACCAACTCCAAACCGCTGGGATTGAACCGGTCGTGCGACTCGTGAGTGATGCCTCTCCAGCTTGGGCTGGAGAGGAGTTTTGGCTGATGCCGGGCTCACCCGAGACGTTCTGTACCTACGCCTTCGCAGTGATTGAGGCAATCGGGCCTACCGCGGCTCGATTCGTCTCGATTGTCGACCCTGTTCGAATTGCCGTTGCGGGTTGGCTGACTGGTGAGGCTCCGCCGTTTCGCCGAGGAGCGCTCGATGACGCATTGTGTGTGCTCGACAATCTCCTCACCGCCCACTTGCAGCTCGCGGCATGGCTCAACGAACGAGGAGGACTTCCGCTTGGACTTGAGCTCAGCCAGGGAAGCTACGACCTGTCTGGCGCCATCGTTGCGGTGATTGCTCGTGCTCGTGAAGGTGGTTCACTCGACGAGATAGCTCAAGCGGTAGCAAGTGGCAGAACGACATCGTCAACGTCCATCGTGGATGACGTTGTCGGAGCGTTCCACCCTCTTGGACTTGAGTCGGGCCCAGCTTGGTCGCGAGGTGACCTTGACCGTTTCCTCAAACGACCGGTGCCCGGTCGCTTTCTCAACACCGCAGTGGAACTCGGCAGGAGCGCCGGGAGCACCGAGTTTTCGACCGTTGTTTGGCCACTGCGGCCCACCATCGGTCGCACGAGGTCTGGTCGCTTGCTCTCGGCGGCTCAGCTTCGACCTACCAACCTTCAGGACCTTCCTCCGCTTCAAGGCATTGCCGGTGCTGGTCATTCATTCATTGATGGTTTCTGTCGAGCAGAAGACCATGGCGTCATCGAATCGAAGGGCGACGACGGGGGAATTCATCAGTTCTTCGAGCAACGAGGGAGAGCGCTTCAAGAGGTTGACGGTCCACTCCGCTACACCTATGACGGTCTCGTCGATGGCTACCGCATGGGTACACACGCATTGCGCACCGGTCTCTTCGGACTCGATCGATCGAGGGGCCGTCGTGGGGTGACTTGGATGACAACAAACGCTGGTGGGGAAGACGCGGCAGGAGCATTTCGCGAGTTCGCTGCACTCGTGCGTGCTGGCTCCTAGTCGTCGGTAGCCGCACCAAATTCTTCGGCCGCCTCGTGAGCGGCTGCAAGAGCCTCGCGTTCTTCAAAGGCCGCCTCGATGGCAGCCTCCTTCTTCTTGGTGATCGTGTGCACCGTGACGCCACCCACCAACACGCATCCAAGGATGACGTAGCCAACAATGCTCGAGTACTTCTCGACTCGCTGATAGGCGTTCCCCGCGAGATGGCCGAGGTAGGTAAAGCCAGCACCCCAAACAATTCCTCCTGCCGCATTGGCCAGAAGGAACGTTCGGTAATGCATTCGAGAAATTCCCGAAAGCCCTGGAACCATCGCACGCAAAAACGCAGTAAATCTTCCGAGGAAGACTGCCCAGGCACCTTTAGTCCGGAGAAACGTGAGAACCCAGTCAAGGAGACCTCGGCGCGTTCTCAAGAGGGGAAGGTTGAGAATTCGGTCGCCGAAGTGGTGGCCAATGGCATAGCCGGTTGAGTCACCAGCAATTGCCATGGTGACGACAACGGCCATCAGGACGAAGAGGTCGACCGAACTTTGGTGGGTCGTTGTTCCGTGAGCCAAGACTCCTCCGGCAATGACCGCCAATTCAGCAGGGAGGACGAATCCAATAAGGAGTGCGGCCTCGGCGAAAACGAGCCCACCAACAACGACGTAGACGAGGATCGAGGGAACGTGCGTGAGCTGGTTGAGCAGCCAATTGAGCATTGCTCCAGCCTTGCAGAGGCGCACCGCTCCCTGTGCGCATCTGGAATGATGGAACCATGGCACAGCGAACTCGTCCGGTGAAGCCCGTTACCTCTCCAACGAAGAAGGCAACGCTCCAACTCTTGCCCAAGGGTTGGGCCATGGCAGGTTGGGCACTCCTGCCGCTCAGGTTCTTCTTGGGCGTGACCTTGAGTTTCGCAGCGCTGCAGAAAATTGCGAATCCCGGATTCTTCAGTAAGTCCAGCAATGGTGGGATCTACGTGCAAATGCTGCAAGCAGATCGACACTCGCCAATCGCATTCCTTCTCAGCCACCTGATTGATAAGTCCACCATTGTTGGTTGGGGGATGGCCCTCGGGGAGTTGGCGGTTGGGATTGGCTTCCTGCTTGGTCTTTGGGGTCGCATTGCTGCGATCGGCGGCATGTCAATTGCGCTGTCACTCTTCTTGGCCGTCAGCTTCCACACCAACCCCTACTACTTGGGCTCTGACATTGCCTTCGCCTTTGCGTTCATGCCCTTTGTCATTGCTGGGACTCCCGTGCTGTCACTTGATGCACTGATTTCTCGACGAGCAGCAGCAGCCGAAGGTGGCGGAGATCCAACGCTCGTGCCGATCAGTTTCGGCACCATCCGTTCGGTTTGTGGCAAGGCCGGGCAACCCGGAATGTGCGCCGCCACGAATGCAGCATGTGCACCTGCGGGATGCCCATTCTTAGAGCAAGAGCATCCGTCGGTGCTTGCCCGCAGAGCCCTCAATGGAGAAGACCGTCGCAAGGTGGTCCTCGGCGGTGGGGCTGCTGCAGTCACGGCGGTTGCTGCTGCAGTCACGGCTGC
>CAIXCS010000096.1 GCA_903918025.1 uncultured Actinomycetes bacterium | reverse complement strand
TGGCTACGCGATCCTGCACTCGACGTGATTCTTCAGGTCCCCACATTGAAAGCTGAACCGTGGGTGGTCGGCCGAAGCCGGTTCGGGCATGTGATGTCCACGGCGCTCAAATGCCAGATCTTCAGGCAAGTCGGCGTAGTTCCGTGAATGGAGAAATCCTGGCTACTTCCTTCGTCCAGGGATGCCAACCTGCCCGCGAGCCCAGACGGCCCTGAAGCCAAGGTTGAGGGCCGCACCCTTGTGCTGCGCGTACATGTCACGCAATGCCTCAGAAGGCCTGTTCGCATGAAGCAAGGCGTTGAGCAGAGTGAGCGTGAACGCCGCTGAATCCAGCCAATCAACGTCCTCCGTGAATCCAGACACCGCGGCGGCCTTCGTCTTGAACCGAAAGTCGCGCATCTCGCTCGCAGGAACGTCCATCACCGCACACGAATCGAAGTGAAGAACCCGCCCCTTGCACTTCCCCTCGAGGATCGTTCCGATCTCGTCCAGCGTCATGGTCTTCTTGCCCATGAGAAGGATCCGGCCTGGTGCGCCGTGGAAAGAGAGGATGCCAAATGGATGCGAGTCGTATTGCCTTTCTCGCCACTGCTTGAGGTACTGATTCACCTCATCGACGGTTGCACTGTCCCTGAAGATCAATCCCGATCGGTATACGCCATCGACCACCTCAAGTAGGGGCTTCATGGTTGCACGATCGGTCAGTTTCGGAGACCATGGACCTTCGATGCAGAAGATCCCTCGATTCTTGGGATACGCCATGGCGCATTATGGCATTCACATTGCCGGCGACAAGGGACCATTCACTAGGTGAAGGCCCCCGCTCAGTCCTGCAAACTGAGAATCCTCTAGAGTGCGTCAGCGGGGTACTCCTGACAGTCCCAATTGGAACATTGCCCGCCCGCAACTTCCGACACCCTCATAGCCGAGCATGGGGCTCAGCCAACAAGGGTGAACCGGGCACCGCACGAGGGTCTCTTCGGATTGTCGCTCAGGACCGGCTTCGGGAAGCCCCCCAGGGCCTACAGTCTGAGCGCCGTGAGTGGGTGCTCGTCCGGGGTGTGATCGCTGTACCGAGCGATCAGGTCGAGGCCGTGGAAGCCGACATGATCGGCAATCGCCGTGAAACTCACACCTGCCTTGTTGAGCTCAGTTACCAGGCCCCGTCGGGTGGAGTGTCCACTCAGAACTCGGTCCGCTCGCTCAGGCTCCAGGCCAGCGTGGGCCATCCACAGCTTCATGCGGTAGCGGAGCTCAGTAATGGCTGTCTGTACGCCGGCATTGCGATTGAAGGCCTCAAACTCGGCAACGGTCTCGAAGCGAGCACCAAAGTCGTCCCGTCCGCGAGCCTTGGACCGCTCATAGCCCTTCTCAATGAGGTCGACAAGTACCAACTGGCGGTTCTCATCGAGAGACAAGCCTGGAAAGAGACGCGTGACGCCGTTGCGGTAGGGCTCTGACGCAACCAGCCACTCATCGAGGGCAGTGACCGGACAGATCCGCGGGTCCGACGTACGCCGTGTAGGCGCCCGTCAGCGTGGCGGCGTAAGATTCCGTACCACTGGCATACGGATTGGTGTTGTTGTCCGAGATAAACTGAC
>CAIXCS010000095.1 GCA_903918025.1 uncultured Actinomycetes bacterium | reverse complement strand
GGGTGGGTCCGGATGCGCAGCAGCATGTCCTCGATGTTGGCTATGGCCAGCTTGACCATCGACTTCGGGTCGATCAACGGGTGATTGTCCGAGAGCGCACCAATATTCGCTCGGTATCGCCGGATGACCTGCATGAACCACAGTGCGAGTTTCAAGGCGCTGATCTTCTGGTTGCGGATCTTTCCTTTATTTCCCTCACGCTCCCGGCTCCAGCGCTCGCTGGACTCCTCAAGCACGGAGGGCGTTATGCCGTCCTCGTGAAACCGCAATTTGAGGCAGATCGAGCAACCGTGTCAGCTGGAAAGGGCGTACTTCGAGATCCCGAAGACTGGAGACGGGCATTGCGTCAGGTTGCCACTTCTTTCGCCCGAGTCGGTCTTGCAACGACCAATGCAACGGTGTCGCCGATTCATGGACCGAAAGGCAATACGGAATTCCTTTTGGGGGGTGTGCGCCAAGAGACTGATGACGGAGCGCCGTTGGCTGACGTTGACCAACTCATTGATGAGGCAGTCGCTGCTGGTGAGGAGTTGGCAAGGTCATGAGACAACCTCGCGGAGAAGTGATCGTGCACGCTCTCCGGCAACCAGAGTGCGAGACTCTCAGAATGGCGCAAGGTAAGGACACTTCGGGAGTGGAGCAGAGTTCGTGACGGTCGTCCTCGTTGCGCCTGATGGACATGATCGAGCTCGGGCCGTTGCGGCTGCCACTGAGGAACGATTGGCTTCCCATGGCATCGAGGCAACGACGATTGGCGTCGATGCACTGGATGCTTCGGTTCACGATGGCGTGTTCACCAGCGCCACGTTGGTGGTGTCAATGGGAGGGGACGGGACATTCCTCCGTCTCGCCGCTGTCGCACATGCTCGAGGGATTCCTATCCTTGGCGTGAACTTTGGCCGGCTGGGCTACTTACTTCCTCTCGAACCCCACGAACTCGATACGGTTCTGCTCGAGGGTCTTGACCATGGGTTTCGAATTGAAGATCGATGCGTGCTGACGGTTCAGATTGACGATGGACCATCAATCGTGGCGGTGAACGAAGTGGCGGTTGAGAAGCGAGAGCCTGGACACATGCTTCGATTCTCGACGGCGATTGATGGCGAGACCTTCGTCTCGTATGCGGCAGATGGCATTTTGATTTCGACTGCAACGGGTTCCACCGCGTACAACCTGTCTGCCGGTGGCCCGGTGCTGGATCCCTCGATGCGAGCGATCACTGTGACACCCGTTGCGCCCCATTTGGCGGTCGATCGAAGTGTCGTCCTTCCGCCGGAACGGGTGGTCGAGGTGACCGTCGATGACGTCCGAGGGGCTGTGTTGGTCGTTGATGGGCGATCTGTTGGTCCACTTCTTGCCGGCTCGATTATCTCGGCGACTGCAGATCCGCAACCGCTTCGCCTCGTGGTTGGACCGTCATCGCCTGTCTTTGGTCGACTTCGGTCGATCCTCTCGCCGACCGAGTTGTCTTCCTAGTTCCTGTGCTTCGGTCCATACAGGTCCGTGACCTTGGTGTTTTCGCTGAGGCAAGTCTGGTGTGTGAGTCAGGAATGACGGTCCTCACTGGAGAAACTGGTGCGGGCAAGACCTTGCTGGTCGATGCGCTGCAACTCGTACTTGGCGGGAGAGCAGACCTTGGACTCATCCGACCCGGATCTGACGAGGCGCAGGTGCATGCGGTGTTCGACATTGATGGCGAAGAACACCATATCGACCGGTTCATTCCACGCGACGGTCGCAGCAGAGCGTTGCTTGACGGAGAGATTGTCACTGTCGCAGAACTTCGATCAGCCGCTGCGTCCTGGTTGGAACTTCACGGTCAACATGAAGCACAGACCCTCTTTGCTCCTGAAGCTGCCCGACGAGCACTCGATCAGTTCGGCAAAATTTCGACAGAAGCATCTGACCGCTCCCGAGCGACGGTTCGGATGCTCAAACAAGGTCTTCTTCGGCTAGGTGGGGAGAGTGAGGTTGCAGAGCGAGCGCTCGACCTCAAGCGCCACGAACTCGAGCAACTCCGATCGGCGCAGATCACCTCGCCCTTCGAACTCGAGGATTTGGGCAGAGAACTCGACATCTTGGCCGACCGAGAGGGGGCGAGAGCCGCTCTCGAACAGGCGTTGCTTCTCGTAGCGGGTGGTGATGAAGAGTTGGGAGCGCGAGATGCCTTCAAGCAGGCAGGTCGCGAACTCCAGGGACGTGCGGCTTTCGAGGTGCACGAACGTGCGGCGTCGGCCCTCGCGGAGAGCGCGGCAGAGTTCGTTGAGGCGCTTCGATCAGCCGCAGACGACCTTGATGCGGATCCTCATCGAATAGAAGCCCTCCTTGAACGTTCGAGTTTGCTCAAGGGGCTGGTTCGTCGGTATGGCGCTGAACTTGGAGACGTCCTGGAGGCTCAGAACCGGCTCGCACGTGAGATCGAAGAGCAAGAGGCTCTCGGGACGAATCGTGAGGAAATTGCAGCGCAACTTGTGGTTGCACTTGAATCGCTGGCTCGAGATGACGCTGAGCTCTGGTCAGCCCGATGTGGCGCTGCTCCCTTGTTGGCGGATGCCGTGATTGCGTCCCTTCGTCAACTTGGCATGGGCTCGGTCGTCTTTGAAGTCCTCGTTGGTGAAGATGCGGGTGGAGATGAGGTGCTCTTTGTCTTTTCTGCGAATGCCGGTATGCGCCCTCAGGAACTCTCAAAAGTCGCTTCAGGCGGAGAACTCTCGAGGGTGATGCTGGCCCTTCACCTCGCGGTGCCAAATGGACCGGACTCGCTCGTGTTCGATGAGATTGACGCAGGCGTAGGTGGTGTAGCCGCTTCGGCCCTTGGTCGATTGCTGGCAAACCTCAGCGAGTCACGTCAAGTGGTCGTTGTTACCCACCTTGCTCAGGTAGCTGCAATGGGCGACCGCCACTATCAAGTTCGCAAATTCGATGACTCGGTTTTGGTTCGGACAGAAGTTCGACCACTTGACACGATTGGGAGGGAGATTGAAATTGCGAGAATGCTGTCAGGTTCTCCTGATTCACCCACCGCCCTGGCCCATGCTCGAGAACTTCTTGCAAAGCAGTGAAGGCCTGAATGACCCTCACCGCGAAGCCGGCCGGTCGCGTCTAGCGTATGACGCGTTGAGCGAGGGGCAGGAAGACTGATTTGAGCAAGTTCGTGTTCGTAACAGGTGGCGTGTCGAGTTCGCTCGGCAAGGGCCTCACCGCCTCCTCTCTCGGGAGGATCTTGAAGGCTCGAGGCCTTCGAATCACGATGTGCAAGCTCGACCCCTACATCAATGTCGATCCCGGCACGATGAATCCAGGTGAGCACGGCGAGGTCTTCGTTACGGAAGATGGCGGCGAGACTGACCTCGATCTCGGTCACTACGAGCGGTTCATTGATGAAAACTTAAATCGCAACTCAAACACCACCACTGGTTCGATTTACTCCTCGGTGATTGAGAAAGAGCGTCGGGGGGATTATCTCGGACGCACCGTTCAGGTGATCCCACACGTCACTGATGAGATCAAAGGTCGAATTCGACGCTTGGCATCTGACGACATCGACGTCGTCATTGTTGAAATCGGCGGTACGGTCGGCGACATTGAGATTGTCCCGTTCGTCGAAGCGATTCGCCAGTTTCGGCGTGATGTCGGTCGAGACAATGTTTGCTACGTCCACCTGACCCTCGTCCCCTACCTTGCCCCTTCTGGGGAGCAGAAGACGAAACCAACGCAACACTCTGTTACCGAGCTGCGAAGCCGCGGAATCCAACCTGACGTCATTGTTTGTCGGAGTGACCGGTTCATTGAAGACGAGATGAAGCGGAAGATTTCGCTTCTTTGCGACGTGCCGATCGAAGGCGTCGTCTCGGCGGTTGATGCGGCGTCAATTTATGAGATTCCACGTGTGCTGCTCGAAGAAGGTCTCGATACCTACGTTTGTGAGATCCTGAAGATCAATCTTGAAGAGCACCCTGTTGATCTCTCGCAGTGGTTGTCGGTAATTGAATCGGTCGAAAATGCCACGAGACCGGTCAAGATTGGCATTGTCGGAAAGTACGTTGACATGTCTGACGCCTATCTCTCCGTGGTAGAGGCAGCGAGACACGCGGGCTTTTTTCATGGAGCCAAGATCGAATTCGTTTGGATCGATGCCGAGATGGTGCCGAATGAAGTCGGTGAAGATGACCTCAGTCAGCTCGACGGCATGATCATTCCTGGAGGATTCGGCGAGCGAGGCATTGAAGGGATGATTGCTGCCGCCGAGATGTCTCGGAGGCTCGCCATACCAACCCTTGGGATTTGCCTAGGTCTTCAAGTGATGAGCATTGAATATGCTCGTCACGTCGCCGATCTCGAGGGTGCGAATTCACGTGAATTCAACTCGACGGCGCAGCATCTCGTCATTGACCTCATGGATGACCAAGTTGGCGTGGTGAACAAGGGCGGAACAATGCGCCTTG
>CAIXCS010000094.1 GCA_903918025.1 uncultured Actinomycetes bacterium | reverse complement strand
TACACCGTCGCCTATGACCGAGCTGGTGAACCAACGTCAGGCATCATCGTTGCCCGAACGGAAGACCAAGCAAGAGTCTGGGGCCAAGTCACCGATAGCGACCAACTCAGTGCCATGGTTGAGATTGATCTCAATGGTGCAAAGGGCTCACTCAATGCCGAAGGCACCTTCACCCTCTCTGAGTAAGTTCAGCCAAGGTCGAAGCCGCCTTGTCGGAGCACGAGGAGTTCTTCACCGCGAACCTCAATCACGGTCGAGGCAAGACCTTGTCCGCTGGGGCCTCGCAGTACCAGGCCATCATGTCCAAGCACGGCTGCAGCTTCTTCGGCAGTTACCGCCGGTTCTTCTCCATGGCGATTGCAGGAGGTCGTCGCAAGTGGTCCAGTGCGTTGAAGGAGTTCTCGCAACAGGGCGGAGTCTGGAACTCTGACCCCAAGGGTCCCGATCCCGCCAACCGCTGCTGCAATCGCTCGGCTGCATGGGACAACAACGGTGAGTGCTCCCGGCCAACCTCGGTTGACGAGGTCGAGTGCAGCTTGTGGCAGTGAACCCACGAGTTCCTCTGCTGCCGTACGACTGGCAACGAGCACCGGAAGCGCAAGGCCAGCGGGGCGAGCTTTGACCTCATAGATCTTCTCAATTGCCTGAGGCCGATCAATTGACGCGCAGATGCCGTAGACCGTGTCGGTCGGTACCGCCACCAGTTGGCCGGCGTCAATCGCTGCAGCGACAAGGTTGAGATCGTTGGTGATGGTCACCATGGGCACTCAACCACCACGCCTCGATCTCGACCAGCGAGATCGACAATCGTCGTAACCTCGCCCAGGCCTTCGCAGAGCGCACGCAATGGTCCCACTTGCGACGGAGCACACTCAAATGCCAAAACAGCTCCTGGTGCCAGGAAGCGTGGAGCATCGCCGACGATGACCTCATAGGGAGAAAATCCGGCGATCCCCTCACTTGAGATAGCACCAACGAGCGCAACCTTCGGTTCGCGACGGACGGTGGCGTCCAATACTTCGTACTCCTCCTCTGTCACGTAGGGAGGGTTCGCAATCACCAGATCAACCGAACCTTCGAGCTCGACTGGCACGCCTTCCCACCAACTTCCCCGGTGGAGCTCGACCCGGGCTCCCGTGCGAGCAATGTTGAGGGCCGCAACGTCTAAGGCATCTTGCGATACATCAATGCCAAGAACGGTGACCTCCGCAATGGCACCACGAAGCTCTGTCGCCATCGCACAGGCAATGGCTCCAGATCCTGTGCCGAGATCAACGCAAGTTGTCGAGCTCCTTGAACCTTTGCGCAAGGCCTGAAAGGCACGTTCAACCACGTACTCGGTCTCTGGACGCGGGATGAGGACGCGCTCATCAACCAAGAGATCAAGGTGTCGAAAAGCCCAGTGGCCAAGCGCATACTGCAGTGGCCGTCCGCTACTCACTTGACTCGCCATCATGCGAGCTGCCGAGGCGACGGCACTTGCGTCCCCCGATGGTGACCACGCGCTGTTGGTCACCTCATCCAACACCCAACGCGCTTGGGGTTGTCCTCCAACCGACCTCGAAACCTCAGCCAAGAGCTCAGCGAAGGTCACCCTCAGACCTCGTCATCTCCAGCGAGCTGCCGAGCCCGAGACTCGGCCATGATCGCGTCGACAAATTCATCGAGATCACCTTGGAGAACCTGTTCAAGGTTGTAGCGCGTGAGGCCATCAACACGATGATCGGTAACCCGCTTCTCTTTGAAGTTGTAGGTGCGAATTTTGTCCGCCCGTCCTCCACTACCTACCTGGCTCCGACGCTTGGTGCTGAGCTCAGCTTCCTGGGCATCTTGCTCTGCCTTCAAGAGTCGCGCCCGAAGCACCACCATTGCTCGCGCTCGGTTTTGAATCTGGCTCTTCTCGTCTTGCATCGCCACGACAATCCCTGTCGGGAGGTGGGTGAT
>CAIXCS010000093.1 GCA_903918025.1 uncultured Actinomycetes bacterium | reverse complement strand
TATGCCGTGAAGGGAAGCGAGCACTACGGCGAGGACATCACCCAACTCCAACATGGTTTGCAATGTGCTGCTCTTGCCGCAGATGAAGGGGCACCGGAGCCAATGATCGCGGCTGCGCTGCTGCATGACGTTGGCCACCTCGTCGCCGATGTCCAAGGCGACGCACGCTTTGACCTCGAGGTTGATGATGATGACCATGAAGCCGTTGGCGCTCGGGTCCTGTCGCCTCTCTTTGGCCCTGAGGTGGCGCGAGCCGTCGCACTCCATGTGACCGCAAAGCGGTGGCGCTGCACCGTTGAACCTGACTACTTGACCAGCCTGAGTCCAACGTCGACCGCGACCTTGAAGGCCCAAGGTGGCCTCCTCGATGCGGCGGCTTGTGCTCGTTTTGAAGCGCATCCTGGCTTCACCGAGGCACTGGCCCTTCGTCGCTGGGATGACACCGGAAAGGTCGTCGATCTCTCGGTCGAGCCGCTCGAGTTCTATCGGCCACTCCTTGAGCGACTCTCGTTCGCCCGGCAACAGAACTAGCGACGGCGCCCGCGCTTGGCTGCTCGTGCCCGCAGTTCCAGGCGTTCGGCAATCCAGGCTCTGCCTTCAAGTTCTTCTAAGAACTGCGCAACTCTCGTCTCATCGACCGTGCCGCTTTTGACCGCCTCGTCAATTGCACAACCTGGAGTGTTCTGGTGACTGCAATCACTAAATCGACAAATTGCGGCAAGTTCTGCCAGGTCAGCGAAGGCGAGTTCCACTCCTTCGCCCTCACCAAATGCTGCTGCCTCTCGAATTCCGGGGGTATCAATGACAACCCCACCTCCAGGAATGACGACCAGCTCACGGTGGGTCGTCGTGTGGCGACCTTGGCCATCACGTCGAACGGCGGTCGTGAGCAGGTGTTCTTCTCCGAGTAGCCAATTCGTGAGCGTTGACTTCCCCGCTCCTGATTCTCCAAGGAGCACGACCGTCTTGTCTCGAACCCATTCACGAAGTTCGGGAAGCCCAAAGCCGGAAGTCACCGAGACTGCCATCACCTCAACGCCAGGGAGGCCCTCATGAACCATCGCACACGCAGCTTCGACGTTTGGAGATTCATCAGCCTTGGTCAACACCACCAGAGGAACCGCACCCGATTCATGGGCGATCACCACGAGTGTGCTCAAGCGATTGACCCGCACCTCCGTATCCAGAGCCCGAACGACAAGGATCGCGTCAACGTTGGCGGCCATGATCTGGCGAGCATCGCGTCGGTAGCCGGATCGCCGAACGAGTTCTGTTCGCCGCTCCAAGCGGATTGTGGCCTCACCAATGAGCGCCCAGTCGCCAACGGTCAAGAATGGTTCAGCGACATTGTCCACTCGAATCGGGCCATCTTCGGTCTCAAGGGTGGCCATTCCTCGGTCAACCCGAATGACCCGACCAAGCACCGCTCCATTCGTCATTGCTGATGTCGCTTCTTGACGCCGAATCTCGTCGAGGCCAAGTGCTTGGAGAACGCTCAACGGTGCGTGCCTCTCGATTCCATCTGACGTTGCATACCAAGAACGCTACTTGTGTGTCGGCGAACCGCACCGAAGTGGTTCCTTCTCTGCTAGACCGATGCCGTTGCCTAGCGAGGAGTGCGTATCAATGGAGTATCGCCGTCTTGGCCGTTCCGGCCTCAAGGTCAGTGCCCTGAGCTTTGGCTCTTGGGTGACGTTTAACACCCAACTCGACACCGGACTCGCGAAGGAGTGTCTCTCAGCTGCACGCGATGCAGGCGTCAACTTCTTCGATAACGCCGAAGGCTACGCGGCCGGTCAGTCCGAGCGCATCATGGGCGAAGCAATTTCTGAGCTCGGTTGGGCCCGCCACAGCTACGTCGTCTCCACAAAGCTCTACTGGGGACTTCACGACGAAGTGAACATGAAGAACACCCTCAACCGCAAGTACCTCTCCCAGGCAATTGACGGTTCACTCGAGCGATTTGGTCTCGACTTCGTTGACCTCGTGTTCTGCCACCGTCCTGACCCACACACGCCAATTGAAGAGACGGTGTGGGCAATGTCGGACATGGTCTCCCAAGGCAAGGCCCTCTACTGGGGAACCTCCGAATGGTCAGCCGCAGAGATCATGGCGGCTCATGCCATTGCTGACCGCCATCACCTCCACAAGCCACTCATGGACCAGCCGCAGTACAACTTGTTCTGGCGAGACCGGGTTGAGAAGGAATATGCCCGTCTCTATGAAGAAATTGGTTTGGGCTTGACCACCTGGTCACCGCTGGCGTCAGGTCTTCTGACCGGCAAGTACTTGGGTGGTGTCCCTGAGGGCAGCCGAGCGACCTTGCCTGGCTACGAGTGGCTGGAGCACATGCTCACCGATGAGTCGAAGAACGCAAAGGTTGCGGAGATGAAGGCGATTGCCGACGAACTCGAGATCACGCTCTCGCAGCTCTCGCTTGCGTGGTGTCTCAAGAACCCTCACGTCTCAACGGTGATCACAGGCGCATCAACACCCGAGCAGGTCGTCGAGAACATGTCAGCAATGGACGCGGTGCCGCTGCTCACGAAGGAAGTGTGTGAGCGCTTGGACATGATCACCCTCTTCTAGGAGCGCAGGTGTCCGGAGGACGACGTCAGTCCTCCGGACACACGATCAAGAAGTAACCGTCAGGATCAAGAAATCCAATGGCTCCCGTTGCTTCCCAGTAAGGATTCGGGTGGCTGACCGGCGCAAGACCCAAACTCGCCGCGCTAGAGATCACCTCGTCAATCTGAAGTTGGTCCATGTAGAAGACCAGAAGGTCTTCAACCGAAGGGGTCGGTTGATGGTCGTGATGGAAGGTCAGTTCCATGTGCCACGTCTCACCGAGAACCCCGAGGAAGCACCCGTCGTAGCCATTGTGCCGCTCAAATCCACCAAGTCGCTCAAGTCCTAGCAGCGTCGAATAGAAGAGCGCCGTCGCGTCCAGATTGAGCGACGGCCGGGCGATCCTCAAGGCTGGCTTCGGTTGTTCATGGCTCATTTCGCCGCCAGGCAACTGAGAACTTCATCCCGCAACCATCAACAACTTTCGCCGCGATCCTGACTGGCCGAAGAACTCTCGGCCAGTCAGGACCATGAGCGACTAGCTGAAGTACACCTTCACAGGCGCTGAGATCGTGGCATCGTAGTCAACATCGCTGGCCTTATGGGCCGTGAGCCAGCAGTAGCCGGGCGCCGAGTCAGACAACTCGTAGCCGCTGCCACCGACCGGGATGATTGCACAGCTCGGTGCATCACCAGACCACAGCGTGTAGGTGACCGCCCCCAAACCTGAGCCACCAGACGTCGAAAGGAGTACTGGCGTCCCGTGAGTTCCAGATGTTGAGGAACTGATGGAGAGGGTGTCTTGATTGGCGAGAGCAAACAGCACGGAGACTGCTATTGATTCGGTGGGGTCATACGTGCTGTCACCAGCTTTGTGGGCAGATACCCAGCAGTGGCCTTGCACCGAGTCATTCACCTTGTAGCCACTTCCTCCATTTCCGGTGAGTGAACAGGTTGCTTCATCACCGATCCACAGCGTGTAGGTGACCGCTCCAGAACCCGAGCCACCGGTTGTCGAGAGGGTGACGGCCGAACCAGGCTTGCTCGATGTTGAGGAACTGATGGAGAGCTGGGCCTGAACACCCTGCGAGAAGACGAAGATGCTCGGCGCAGATGATGCGTCGACATAGGACCCATCACCAGCCTTGTGAGCAGTGACCCAGCAGTGCCCAGGGACTGAGTCAACGACTCCGTAGCCACTGCCAGCGTTGCCCGTGATCGAACAGGTCGATTCGCCACCCGACCAGAGTGTGTAGGTGACCGCTCCAGAACCCGAG
>CAIXCS010000092.1 GCA_903918025.1 uncultured Actinomycetes bacterium | reverse complement strand
CGAGCAGCAATTGCCCGTCGACCCTTCGTCGGACATTCCCGTCGGTTTCAGCGAAGCCCTACGAGATCAGCCGGGTGGGTTTACTGGCGATCCTGATGTCATGGACACCTGGGCCACCTCGTCGCTGACCCCGCAAATCGCGACCGGGTATGGCGAAGATGACGACCTGTTCTCTCGCACGTATCCAATGGACCTTCGGCCCCAGGCGCACGAGATCATTCGAACGTGGCTGTTCTCTACCGTCGTCCGAGCTCATCTCGAACACGGGAATCTCCCCTTTACCGACGCCCTCATCTCTGGCTGGGTTCTCGATCCCAACCGCAAGAAAATGAGCAAGTCCAAGGGCAATGTCATCACGCCGCTGCCGCTCTTAGAAGCCCACGGAGCCGATGCCGTCCGCTACTGGGCAGCATCGGCTCGACCAGGGACTGACCTCGCCGTTGATGAGTCGCAAATGAAGGTTGGTCGCAGACTCGCCATCAAGTTGCTCAATGCCTCCCGTTTTGTTCTTGGTCGATTAGAAGAGCAGGAGATCAGAGGTATCGAGGCGATTACACAACCGGTTGATCTGGCCCTCATGGACGCTCTCGCTCGAGTGGTTGACGAAACGACCGTTGCCTTTATTCAATACGACTACGCGCGAGCACTCGAGCGCACCGAGGCGTTCTTCTGGTCATTCTGTGATGACTACTTGGAACTGGTGAAAGGACGCGCCTATGCAGAACCTTCGGCCGGCTCTGACTCGGCGAGAGCGACGTTGGCGCTGACGTTGTCGGTGCTCCTCCGACTCTTTGCTCCGTTTCTCCCCTTCGCAACTGAAGAAGTCTGGCGATGGACCAAGGAAGGATCCATCCATCGGGCAGCGTGGCCAACGCAGGGTGAACTTCCAACCTCCAAAGGAAACCCAGATGTTTTGGAGATGGCCACCAGAATTCTGCTCGACGTTCGCCGGGCGAAGACGACCGAAAAGCGTTCGATGCGGGCCAAGGTCACCCAGTTGACCATTGCCGGGCCGGACCACTTGCTCGCAGCGATCGCCGAAGTGGCTGGTGATCTTGAAGAAGCTGGTGGCATCGAGGCATTCGTCACCTCGGCGGCGCCCGAACTCACCGTGGTGGTCGAACTTGCTCCGGAGGAGCCTCAGCCACCCAAGTAAGACGACGAGAGTTCCGCTTCAATTGTGGCTGGATCTCCGACATGGGTGATCACGCCGTGCGCCATGATCGCGGCTCGATTTGCGAGCGGAAGAATGGTCCGAGCAAACTGCTCCACGACCAGAAGGGCCATACCCTCTGAGGCAAGGGCTGCGACTCGACCGTAGAGGTCCTCAACAATGAGTGGGGCAAGCCCCATCGACAACTCATCGAGGATCAAGAGCTTCGGGCTCACGACAAAGGCTCGGGCCAAGGCGAGCATCTGCTGTTCTCCACCCGACAAGGTGCCGGCCAATTGGCTCTTCCGTTCAGCAAGCCGTGGGAATCGGTCGAAGGCAATTGCTTCAACGTCCGCTGTCTTGACACCGGCATAGGTCGCGAGTCGAAGATTCTCTCTGACCGTCAGGTTCGGGAAAATACCTCGGCCTTCGGGAATGGCACAGATTCCCGAAGCGACTCGTTCCGGGGCATCCGTCTTGGTGACATCGTTTCCGTCGAAGTGAATCGTGCCCTCGGTCGGAGGATGCAGACCTGAGATGACGTTCATGAGGGTTGACTTGCCGCCACCATTACTTCCGAGCAGGGCGACCACTTCGCCTGGTTCAACACTGAGTGAAACGTCGTGGACAACTTCAATCGCGCCATAGGCAGCGGATACACCTGAAAGTTCCAGCAAGGCCATCAGATTGTCTCCTCAGGTGAGCCGAGGTAGGCGTCAGCAACTGCGGCATTCTGGCGAATTTCCATTGGCGTGCCTGAAGCGAGCATGGAACCGAAATTGAGCACATGAATTCGGTCACAGAGATTCATCACGAGTGGCACATCATGCTCAACCAAGCACACCGAGAGTCCGCGTTCATCTACCAGACGCCGAAGGAGCACGCCGAAATGCTGTGTCTCTTCTTCTGATTGGCCTGAGGCTGGCTCATCCAGCAGCACCAACTTCGGTCGGGTCATGAGTGCTCTCGCCACTTCAACAACTCGCGCCCTGCCTGTTGGAAGCGATGCCACGTCAATCTCCGCAACGTCGGCGAGATCAAGAAGACCCAAGACTTCGTTCACTTCCGCCTTCACGTTGAAGCGATCCTTGCGACCAATGGAGTTGCGAATTTCACCAGCAACGACCAGATTCTCTCGAACAGTGAGCGACGTGAAGAGTTCGAGCCGTTGAAAGGTTCGAGAAATTCCATGACGCGCCCGGCGAGCTGGCTTGGCTCTCGACAAGTCGACACCATTGAGCACTACCGAACCTGAGGTTGGCTTGAGTAGTCCAGAGATGACATTGAACATGGTGGTCTTGCCGGCACCATTCGGACCAATGAGGCCGGTGATCTCCCCAGCAGCACAGCCAAAGGACACATCAACGAGGGCTCTGGTGCCTCGAAAGGAAACTGAAACGTCTGCGACCTCGAGCAAATTGTTCATGAGTGAAGGGCCATTTCAGTCTGGAAGTGCTCTGGTTCAACAACATCGTGCTCATTCGAGGCCTTCATGCGACGTTCTGCTGCGAGCGGCGCCAAGACGCCAATGATGCCGAAGCAGAAGACGAACCACCAGTTCCCCCATACATGGGCTGCGGTCATGGCATAGGTCACACCAAGCGCAAGGAGCGTTCCGATGAGCACGAGGCGATCTTCAACAACAGGGCGGTAGCCCTCGACAATGTTGGAGACCGAGCCGCTGGGATTGGACCCAAGGGTGATACCAATGGTGGCAGGTAGGAGCGCGGCCAGGTGATAAGCGGTCGCCCAACTGAAGAGCTGTCCCCAAGAGTTGTGGGCGTTTGCAAGGTTGAACAGCGTGTGCTGCACCGCAGTGAGGCCGACTCCGAAGAAGACACCCCCGAAGAGCGCACCAGACACATTGCCCATTCCACCAACAACGGTTGCCATCACAAGGCCAAACGACAACATGATGTCAAAGGTCGTTGTCTGCACCGAGCCAAGCGCAATGCAGTAGAGAATCCCACCAATGGCCGCAAGACCAGACGAGAGCATGAAGGCCGAAACCTTGAGCCAAAGGATGCTCTGGCCGAGCGTCGCCGATGCTGCCGGGCTGTCTTTCATCGCAACCAGTCGACGTCCATACGGACTCCGACGAAGCGCAATCAATCCAACCCCAAGCAAGATGAACAACACGGTTGATGAGAGCAACTGCGCCTTCGGCGTCGCCAACGACCAAACGAGAAGTTTGACTGGTGGCAAGGTCATTGCCCCACCAATGAAGGCCAGGTGAAGGTGGATCAAGGGGATCGTGACCACTCCCGTGAAGGAGAGGATGAAGGAGGAAAGGAAGATCCCGAATGCCATGGTTCCAAGCGCCAGGTGAAGACCTCGTAGACGAAGCGCGGGCAGCGCCACGAGGCCTCCAAGCACCATGGTAACGACAATTCCAATGCCAATACCCCAGAGGCTGGTTCGCTGGTCAGGAAAACCCGGACCAATGAGGCCATGGTGATACGCGACGATTGCACCAATAGCTCCGAAAGAGATCGGAGCAAGGTTGATCTCTCCTGCGTAACCAGTGAGCAAGGTAAGTGAAAGCGCCAAGATTGACAGTGCCATTCCGGCGGCGAGCATGGTCGTATCGCTTGATCCCATGATTTGACTGAGGCCAATGACAAAAATCATGAGCGCGAGCCCACTCACCCACGCGGTCTTCATCGTTGGAACGGTGTACCGCTCTCGAAGCCTTGACAAGGTCGCACCGCGAAGGCGGTCTTGAGGAAGGACGAGGAGCACGACAAACAGACTCATCACTGGGATCGCCACGCTGAATTGAGGTGACCAACTCGTCCACTCTTGGTGCTGTGACGCATAGCCCGTGAAGAACGCGATCTCAAGCCCAATGAGAATGCCGCCGAAGACCGTGACGGGAATCGATCGCAGACGCCCGATCATCGCAGCAGTCACTCCGCAGGTGATGAGCAGAATCGTGAGCGAGGTGGCGTCGACGGTTCCTTGAACTTGGGCGATGAGAATTCCAGCAACCGCTGCCATTGATCCACCAACCGCCCAACTGAGTGCGGCAACACGCTCAGGGACGCCACCATTGAGCTTCAAGAGGTCGGGACTATCAACGACGGCACGCATTGCAATGCCAATTCTCGTTCTCTTGAACAAGATGCTGAGGCCGATCCCCATGACCGCTGCGACGCCGATGGCAAAGACTTGGAAGTACTGAAGGTACACATCATGCGAACCCACATGGAAGGTCCACTCGGAGGTCACTCCCCAAAACTGCGAAAGCGGGTAGGAGGTGTCGGGAGGCCATCCCCATGCAGCCAAGCCGAAGATTCCCAACATCAGGGCGATCGTGACCACAATTTTCGTGATATCCGACGTCCCGGTAAGACGCCGCATGATGATTCGGTACACGCCGATTTGAAACAGCGGGGCGAGGACGAACGCAACCAGAATAAACGAAATCCAGTTCGGCCACATCCAGACTTGGGTCATCTGGTAGAAGACAAACGCGCTCAACATCGCTACGCCACCGTGGGCAAAGTTGAAGATCCCCGAAGTCGTATAGGTGAGAACAAGACCTGAGGCCACGAGTGCATAGAGCACACCCGAGGTGGTGCCGGCAATCAGGTAGACGAGGAAATTGGCCACGAGTCCTTGGTTCTCCGCTTGACGAGGTTCGAATGGTGATTCACGAGAGCGGACCCCGGTGGTCTCCCACCGGGGTCCGCTGCGTGAACTCCTGACCTACAACCGTAGG
>CAIXCS010000091.1 GCA_903918025.1 uncultured Actinomycetes bacterium | reverse complement strand
CGAGAGCAACAGCCAAGTTCGTGGTAATCGAGGACTTACCAACCCCACCTTTCCCCGACGCGATCGCAAGAATTCGAGTCGTTGGAGAAATCGTGTCAGTGGCTCGATCTCGAGCAACGGATCGGGCTCGCTGCATGACCAACGCCTTCTGCTCCGCATCCATCATGGAGATCACGACCTCAACAGCGTTGATCTCCTCGAGCATGTGGACTCTGGAGGTGACGTCTCGTTCAATCTGCGCTCGAAGAGGGCAGCCAGCGATCGTCAATGCCACACCAATCGTGACGACTCCGTCACTGATCGTGATGTCATCCACCATGCCGAGGTCGACAATGTTGTCGCCGAGCTCCGGGTCGATCACCCCACGAAGCACCTCAAGAACCTCTTCTGTGGTGGGAGCTGCCATGGCCGCAGCGTACCGGCGCGGTCGCGACCTGACGCCGGAGCCGAACCGATACGATGGTTGCACTGCGTTCCGGACGAACGCCCGAGTTCCTCAGAGGAGGCACCATGTCGATGTCCAGCACCGTCTCGATCGGGAAGAAGCAGGAGCCTGTCGTCCTCACGGACAAGGCCGCTGCAAAGGTGAAAGAGCTTCTTGCTCAAGAAAATGGCGAAGAACTGGCCTTGCGTGTAGCCGTCAAGCCTGGCGGATGCTCTGGGTTCAGTTACGAGATGTTCTTCGACTCTGAAGTCGCCGCTGACGATGTCGTTCGTGCCTTCGGTGACGTCAAGGTTGTCGTTGACCCACAGAGTGCAGAAATGCTCATTGGTTCAAGTCTCGACTACAGCGATGGTCTCAACGATGCTGGATTCCACATCTCGAATCCGAATGCGTCAAAGACGTGCGGCTGCGGTTCATCGTTCAGCTGAGCAACGTCCAAATCTCAATCACATGAGCACGCCCATCGGTCCCTACGTTCCCGCCCTTCGCTTCGGCGACATGGTCGTGATTTCCGGGCAATTGGGCTTGAAGGTCCAAGCTGACGGTTCAAGCGCACTCGTCGAGGGCGGAACCGCTGAGCAATTGGATCAAGTGCTCAACAACGTGGCTGACGTTCTCGCCACGAAGGGTGCTCGCCTCGATCAGGTGGTCAAGGCCACGATGTTCTTGGCCGACATGGATGACTTTCCACTCGTCAATCCAGTCTGGGCCCAACACTTTGGCGAGCACCGCCCAACTCGATCGACGATCGGCGTTGCCGCCTTGCCACTCGGCGGTCTCGTTGAAGTCGAGGTTTGGGCGCACGCACCCCTCGATTCGTGACGTCTGAGGAGCCGGCGAAGCCGAACCGGTATTTTCTCGCAATCCTCAAGATCCTGACGGTCGATGGCGACCCAGGACCTGCGATCTACGGGACCTTCACCGCCGGGGCTGTTCTTGCAGCAGAGTCCGCGAGCGCGGAGAATCTCTGGCTCTCCTGCTTGGCCGTTGAACTCGTGGTGTTGCTCTACTGGCTCGCCCATGCCTATTCACGTGGGTTGTCTCGACGAGTACAAGAGCGTGAAGCCCTTTCCTGGAAGGGACTCTTAAGGGATTTCAAGCGTGAGTTCGGGATTGTCGAGGGATCGTCGATTCCGCTTGTCGTCGTCGTTGTCGTT
>CAIXCS010000090.1 GCA_903918025.1 uncultured Actinomycetes bacterium | reverse complement strand
GAGAGCAACTCAAAGGCTGCGGTCCAATGGTGAGTGAGGTCATCGTCGGAACAGCGAGAAAGCCACTGCCCTCCACCTAAGACAGCCCGACGATTTGGCCACCACTGGTGAGATCGATGTGAAATGCGGCAGGGTTGGCGCCGAGACCGGGCATCGTTCGCATCGAACCACAAATCGCATAGGCAAAGCCGGCTCCTGCAGACGCTCTGATTTCTCGAACAGGTAGACGCCAGCCACGAGGCGCGCCAAGGAGCTTTGGATTAGATGACAACGACAGGTGGGTCTTTGCGACGCAGACCGACAGGTGATCGAGGTTGTTCTTGATCAATCGCTCAAGTTGCTCTTCTGCCGCGGGTGACAGGTCGATGCCGTCTGCTCCGTAGATCTCCGTCGCGATCTTTTCCAGTTTTGATCGAATTGGGAGACTGTCGTCGTAGAGCATCTTGAAGGACCCCCCTCGCTCAATAGCCCTCATGACGGCTTCGGCGAGCAGCGTGGCACCGGCACCTCCATCGGCGAAGTGCGTCGCGACGATCGCCTCCGCGCCATGAGACTCGGCGATCTGCCGTATTGCTGCATGTTCACTCTCGTGGTCGCCGGGAAAGGCGTTGATCGCCACGATTGGTCGAACGCCATGGCGTTCAAGGATCTCGAGGTGAGCGATCAGGTTCGCACCTCCTTTACGGACATCCTCCGGTGACTCCTCAAGCATTGCGGGAGGGAGTTCCTTGCCAGCAACGACGTGGAACTTGCCGGAATGTGCCTTGAGGGCACGAACCGTTGCGACGACAACCGCCGCATCTGGCGAGAGGCCCGATGCTCGGCACTTGATGTTGAAGAAGCGTTCGGCGCCCATGTCGGCACCAAAGCCAGCTTCGGTAATGACGACGTCCGCGGTCCGCGTTGCAATCAGATCAGCGATCACCGATGAATTGCCGGTCGCGATGTTGCCAAATGGTCCTGCGTGAACCAAGGCGGGCGTACCCTCGAGGGTCTGCAGCAGGTTTGGCTTCAAGGCATCGAGGAGGAGCACCGCCATAGCTCCAGCACCCTGCAACATCTCCGCCGTCACCGCCATGCCGTCTTCGTCGAAGGCCACGATGATTCGTCCAAGCCGTTCACGGAGGTCGCTCACACTCGTCGAGAGGGCGAGGATGGCCATGACTTCCGAAGCCGCCGTGATATCAAAGCCACTTTGTCGTTCAACGCCGTCTTGCGCTTCACCCTGGCCGATCGTGATGGATCGAAGCGACCGGTCATTGACATCAAGAACGCGTCGCCAACTAATGCTGTCGAGGTCAATTCGAAGTTCATTCCCATGGAAGAGGTGCGCATCGAGAAGGGCAGCGAGCATGTTGTGTGCTGCGGTGACGGCGTGAAAGTCGCCGGTCAAATGCAAGTTCAAGCGCTCCATAGGGATGATTTGTGCGTAACCTCCGCCAGCCGCACCGCCTTTGATGCCAAACGTTGGGCCCAGTGATGGCTGCCGAACGACCACCGCTGCGCGAATTCCAAGGTGATGCATTGCTTGGCCAAGACCAACGGTTGTGGTGGTCTTCCCCTCTCCGAGCGGCGTGGGCGTGATCGCCGAGACGAGAACGTACGCGGCCCGTTTCTCCATGGGGGAGTCCATTGCCTCGAGAGCAATCTTCGCAACATTCGGTCCATAGGGTTCAATGAAGCTCGGGTCGAGGCCCATCGAGCTCGCAACCTCTTCGAGAGGCGCATAGGTAGCACGCTGCGCAATTTCGAGGTCACTGAGCATCAGAAATGCCTGCCTTTCGTAACGACAAGAGAACCAGAAACCTGCGAAGTTTGAGCGGTTCCTGTGGGAAGATTCCTATCCTGTCATGGTACGTTCAGGGGCGAGGAGGGAGCGCATGTCGAAAACCACGGTCTACCGCGTAGCGTCTCCGACGCTTTGGGTGATCGCGCTCGCAAGTGCACTCCTCTCAGTTCTCCTTTCGTTCTCTGCGGCAAATGGTGCGCTCGGCTACCCAGGACCAATTGCCGGTCCAGGATTACCAAACGGCCCGTCTCTTGGAAATATTCCAGTAGGTGGAAGCACCTATGGATGGGTTGGTGGTTTCGACCTCAGTTCGCAAGTTTGTTTCAAGATCAATGGCCATCCTGCGGGCTGCGCACCAACACTTGATCGGGCTACCGGAGCTCATGATGGATGGGCATATTTCATCTTGAGCATTGGGAATTCGAATCCAAATTCCAATAATGGACCGAACTGCATTGGAACTCCATCGCCAACTGGTCAAATCACCAACAGTGATCTTGTTG
>CAIXCS010000089.1 GCA_903918025.1 uncultured Actinomycetes bacterium | reverse complement strand
TTTTGCAACAACTGCGGCCAAAATATCCTCAGTCTCCTCAAGGAGAATCGAGGGAACTCCAAGATCCTTCGTCAGTTTCTTCCCGGCAATCTGAACGGGTCGAAAATCCGCGATCGCTGCGGCCATCACCACGACATCCGCCGCTGGTGCTGCGGCGAATACCGCTTCAGCCATCTCCGCCGCACTGTCGACTTCAACCAACGTAGTGACCGCCTTGGTCAGAGGACCAAGTGGAAGACGAGCTGCAGAAATGAGCGTGACCCTGGCCCCTCGAGCTGCGGCCGCATCAGCAAGGGCATAGCCCTGCTTTCCAGAGGATCGATTTGAGAGATACCGAACCGGGTCAATGGCTTCTCGAGTTCCACCAGCCGTGATGAGGACTGAATAACCTTCAAGGTCTCGAATGCGGCCGGGTCCTTGATTCAGTTGACTGAGCACCGCAGTTGCAATGACCGCTGGATCAGCCAGACGTCCCAGACCTTGGTCGCCTCCAGCCAACCGGCCAGACTCAGGATCAATCACCAAGACGCCACGACTCTTGAGTACCGCAATTGCCGCCTGTGTCGAAGGCTGCTCCCACATCTCGGTATGCATCGCCGGAGCGACAACAATTGGAGCCCTGGTCGCCGCCACGGTCGCGGTCAAGAGGTCGTCACACTGCCCACTCGCCAGTCGTGACAGGAAGTTCTGGGTGGCTGGAGCAATGACAACCAGATCGGCCATCTGGCCAAGCCTCGTGTGTGGGCTTGGATGCTGCTCACCGTAGAGCGAGAGTTGTGCACGCTCTGAGGCGAGCGCCGAGAAGGTCAAGGGGGCAATGAAGCGAGTGGCGGCTTCGGTAAGTACCGGAGCGACGTAACAACCTGCATCGCTCAAGAGTCGACAGAGTTCAACCGCCTTATAGGCAGCAACTCCTCCACACACTCCAAGGACGACGACGGGCGCACCCTCTCGGGACTGCTCCGCCATCAGTCGATCTACAGGTCGGTCGTCGGTGCAGGCTTGTCAAAGACCGACGAACCGAAGATTGACTCGGCGTCGCCCATTGCTGCCGCCTCGGCTGCTGCCTCTGCGGCGAGTTCTGCAGCTTCAACCTCTGGGTCGACTCGGATGTAGTCAACCTTGCCAGCTGAAATTTCTTCAAAGGCAATCGACAGTGCCTTTTCTGAGGTGGACGTCACCTGTGGAGGTGCAACCCGACCAAATCCTTCACCGAGGCTGTTGTAGTACGCGTTGATCTGACGCCCACGTCGGGCGGCAAGCGTCACCAAGGTGAACTTCGAGTCGACCTTGTCAAGCAACGTCTCGATTGGAGGCTCAATGAGGGTGTGCCGGCTGAGCGCCATGGTGTGTTCCTTGTCGTAGAGGTGGACGGCTCCCTTTTAGGAGCGACGATGCCCTGCAACGATACCAGCCACATCGTCAACAGCGGTTTCGAGGTCATTGTTGACCACTTCTACGGTAGCGAAGGACCGTGCCTGCTCTACTTCGAGTTGGCCTTGTGCAATTCGTGCTTCTACATGACTCTCATGGTCGCCACGTCCTCGAAGTCGTTCACGTTGGACCTCAAGTGAGGGCGGAACGAGCAAAATCACGCAGGCATCGGGCTGGCGTTCAACCACTTGACGCGCCCCATCAACCTCAATTTCAAGGAGGACGTCATGGCCACTTGGGGGCTCGGGAAGCGGTGTCCCATAGAGATTTCCAAGAAATTCAGCCCACTCAAAGAAGCCCTCATTGGCAACATGGTTGAGAAATTGCTCTCGATCGACGAAGACGTAGGCATCGTCGGACTCCCCCGGTCGTTGGGGCCTCGTCGTCCATGAACGTGACAGCCACAACTTCGGGTCTCGCTCAATCAACAGGGCTGCAATGGTGCCTTTGCCAACTCCACCTGGACCGACCAACACAAAAATCTTTGGTTCAGTCACCAATTGCCTGCTCCAGCGCTGCACGCTGATTTGGGCCGAGCCCACTCAGTCTTCGTGATTCAGCCACGCGATGAGTGACGAGGAGGCGACGGGCGCGCACCTTCCCAATTCTTGGAAGGCTCTCAAGCGCGGAGAGCACCTTGATTCTCGACACAATCTCATCCTTGTCGGCTCGTTCCAAGAGGGCGCCAAAACTCAAGGTTCCAGACCGAAGCTCTTCTTTGACCGCAGCCCGTACCGTCCTGACCAATGCTGCCTTTTCCAGTGCTGCCTTTCGTTGCTCTGGGCTCATTGCCGGCGGAAGCACTCCAGCCCTTCCCTCTTGAGCGATTGACCCGGCGGTGACGACTCGAGGAGTGGTCACGCAAGTGCCTCACGAAGTTGATCTTGAAACTCATTGGCTCGCGAGGCGAGCGCTCGAGCGTCAGGGCCCGCGCTTGACCACGCACGAGAAACCGAAACCACTAAAGCGTTTGGCAGACCAGCGAAACGCGTCCGAAGTTGCTCGGCACTTCCTCCCTGCTCACCAAAGCCTGGCAGGAGAAGAGGTCCGGCCATCGCTCCAACCGCCTCTGCGGTGGGTTCTCTCGTTACACCGATCACCGCCCCAACGGTCTCGGCACGATGAGAACGGTTGTAGATCCCAATGTCGTTGAGGAGATGCTCTTCAACCGACCCAGCGCCCCATGCGGCGGTCTGAAGTCCTCGTCCTTCTTCATTGGAGCTCGAGACGACGACGAAGATCCCACTTCCAGCCTGCGCTGCAGCAGAGAAGATTGGCTCCAGTGCGCCAAGGCCCAAGTAGGGGGTCACCGTGAGAGCATCTGCTCCGAACGGTGCAGTAGAACCGAGCCAAGCCGATCCATAGGCTTCCGCGGTCGACGAGATATCGCTCCGTTTTGCATCGGCGATGACGAGTAGGCCCTGAGCGCGTGCTGTCGTCAAGAGGTCTTGCAAGACGACGAGCCCAGGTATGCCGAATCGCTCGAAGAATGCGACTTGGGGCTTGATGACGCCAACACTGCCTAGCGCCCCCTCGAGGCTGATTTCTATGAAGGCCGCAAGCCCTGAGGGATCATCAGGGAGACCCCAAGAAGCGAGGGTCTTCGGTGAAGGATCAATGCCTGCACAAAGAGGACCAAACTTCGAGGTCGCGGTCCGTAGGCGGTCAGCGAAGGGCTCCATTACCCCAGAGCCTACCGCCTACGCCGTCACGTGAACTTGAGAGCCGTCGTCAACTACACGAACAGAATCGACACTCCACCCAACAAGAGCGCCGAGATTCCAACCCACATCGTCCAGATCCGCGCCAACCGAAGCTGGTACCAATTGCGGGCGTAAAGATTCTTGCGACTACGGTTCCACACCCCTACCACCACGATGAGTGCAAGCACCTGATGAGCCAAGTTCGATGCCATGAAGAACTCAAAACACGATGCGTAGGTTCCATCGGTGGTCTGGAAGGGCAGGGTTTGGAATTGGTACACCTGAAGTCCAACGGCAACGAGTCCGGTGAGCATCGCCAGACCAAGAACTGGGGTTGGGGACTCACCCCTTCTCGATCGCATCTCCGCAAACCAAACGAGGCCGCCAACTACCAAAGTCGCCAGAATGACGAGCAAGGTCCAACTCATTGGTGCCTTCGCTACTTCGGCGGTGATGTCATGGGGATTATTACTCCCTGACGTCGCTGGATTTGTTGGAGATGCGGTAGAGAAGCGCCAACCATGGTTCGGGTTGAGAGCTCGAAGATAAAACCACGCCAGAATTTCCAAAACAAGGAAGAGACCATCACCGGCGATGAGAAGAATCAGCGCTGAGAGTTCCTTCTTGTCTCGCTGTTCAGGGGTGTCGTGGTGTCCCCCTTCATGCGTAGCAACGTCGTGGGTCGTCGTCATTGACTGACTCCTTCCTCAATTGGGTGATGACTGTGGTGGCCAAAGACCGCATGCACCTGCTCTTCGCCCGTTCCGCCATAGCCATACGGGTCGTTGATGACCTTGGGGTCTTGAAGGAAGTTCTCAAGGGGAACTGGGGTCTCGGTGTGCCACTCAAGCGACTTGGCTGACCATGGATTCGATGGAGCGATCTCTCCATTGCGCCATGACGCGATGAGGGCGTAGAGCAGAACAACCCATCCGGCCATCAGCAAATAGGCACCCATGGAGGACACGAAATTTTCATGGGCAAAGATCGGGTCGTAGTTCGCAACGCGTCGAGGCATTCCCTTAAATCCCTCGTAGAACTGCGCGAGGTAGGTGACTTGGAATCCAATGGCAATCATCCAAAACGCCCACCGGCCAATTCGCTCATCGAGCATTCGACCTGTCACCTTCGGGAACCAGTAACAGAGTCCGGCGGTTCCCGCAATCATGGCGCCACCAAGCAAGGTGTAGTGGAAGTGAGCCGTGACGAACATATTCCCGTGGAAGTAATTATCTGCGGGAACATCGGAAAGGTAAATGCCGGTGACGCCTCCGATAATGAAGTTCCAAATGAACAGGAACCCGAAGTACATCGGCAGTCGAACCCAATTACTTCCTCGCCAGAGGGTGCCGATCGCGCAGAGGAAGATGATGCCGGTTGGGATTGAAATCAACTCGGTCGTGAGCATGAACGGACCGGCAAGATCGGGTGCCCATCCAGTCGTGAACATATGGTGCGCCCAAACCATGATTGACAACCCTGCGACACCAGTCATTGCTCCGATAGCCAACTTGTACGCGAACACCGGCTTGCGAGAGAAGGTGCTCATCACTTCGAGCAGCGCACCAACTGGCGGTATCAGGATGACGTAGACCTCTGGGTGCCCCATGATCCAGAACACGTTCTCCCAGAGCCAACCTGATCCACCCTGGTCGGCCACAAAGAAGCTTGTCCCGGTTGCCTTGTCGGCCACCATCATGGTCATGGCAAGGAGGAAGGCCGGCATTGCATAAAGGCCGAGTCCACCGCCAATCACACTTGCCCAGACAAAGATCGGCATCCTGGCAAAGGTCATTCCCTCAGCCCTCATCGTCAAGACCGTCACGAGCGTATTGATGCCCGCCACGGTGACGGATACGACGAACGTAATGATGGTGATTGCGAAGCAAATCATTGCGGGGCCGTCTTGCACCGAGAGCGGTGCATAGGTCGTCCAACCTGCATTGACACCCCCAACGAAGAAGGTGGCAAGTAGCGGAGGAACGGCTGACACCACGACCCAGAAGCTCATCGCATTGAGTCGAGGGAATGCCATGTCTTTCGCACCGATCATGATCGGCATGATGAAGTT
>CAIXCS010000088.1 GCA_903918025.1 uncultured Actinomycetes bacterium | reverse complement strand
TGACTTGTTCACCCGCTGGGAAAGCGCAATCAAGACTGCCGAAGCCAAGTACCCGAACGTCACAGTCGTTTCGGATCAGCCGGGCAACTTCACCGCGAGTGATGCTTTGACTGTCGTGCAGGATGCCCTCAGTAGTCACCCGAACGTCAGCATCGTGGTGTCGTCATGGGATGACATGACAAGGGGAGTTGCACAAGCTGTTACTGCAGCGGGCAAACGACCTGGCACGGACGTCAGAATCTACAGCGTCGGTGGCACTATCTACGGAATTCAGCAAGTTAAGAGCGGTGCTTGGAGTGAGACCAGCGTTCTGCTCCCAGTTGAGGAATCTGCGTACGGCGTCGTTCAGTTGGTGCGAGCGATTGCTGCGCACAAGAGTACGCCTGGCTTTACCTACCTCGCCAAAGCCCCTGCAGTGACCAAGGGTCCGGGATCAATTATCATCACTGCTTCGAACGCAGCCAAGTTCAAGCCTGAGTACTAATTCATGACCGTCAGTGCGCGAACGCCGGAATTCGCACTTCGCATTAGAAGCATGTCGAAGACCTATCCCGGCGTTCGCGCACTTGACGGTGTGACCTTGGACGTCATGGCGTCCCAGGTTCACGGAGTTGTGGGCGAGAACGGCGCGGGTAAGTCCACGCTGATGAAGATGGTGTCGGGAGCCATTCGTTATGACTCGGGGAGTCTCGAAGTTTTCGGCACGCCCTTGCCGGGAGGAGAACCACATAGAGCGGCCGACGCAGGCGTGGCAATGGTGTACCAGGAACTGACGGTGGTTCCGGAAATGTCGGCATTGGGGAATGTGCTGCTGGGACGCCTTCCGTCGCGAGCGGGCGTTGTCTGGCGCCAGAAGGCTCACGCCGACTTCGACAACGCTGCAAAGTCCCTAGGGTTTTCCATTGATCCGGACTGCCGTGCGGGCGACCTTTCGACCGCGGAGCAACAACTTCTTGAAATCATGCGCGCGCTGTCGAGTCAACGCAAATTGATAATTCTTGACGAACCCACTGCATCTCTGGGACCGGAAGATGTTCGTCGGCTCCATTCCGTCATCGACAATTTGCGAAGCCGAGGCAGCACCTTCATGTACATCTCCCATGATCTTGGGGCAGTTCTGGAGATTTGTGATGTGGTCACGGTGATGCGCGAAGGACGAATTGTCGAGACTCGTCCGGCCAAAGAGTGGAGCCGGAGTGATCTGATTCACGCGATGCTGGGTAGTCACTCACTCGCTGCAACCACACCGAGGCAAGGTTCAACTGATATCGGTGAGCCGTTGTTCGCGATTGAGGGGCTCCGAGCACCCGGGGTAGATGTGCCGAGTCTCCTACTTTGGCCCGGGGAAATTGTCGGACTCGCGGGACTGGTTGGGTCGGGGCGAACAAGATTGCTGCGCACAATTGCCGGTCTGAACATGGCATCGACCGGAACTCTGTTGGTTCGCGGTCAACGGGTGAAGTGGCCTCGAACGGCGCGCCAAGCGGTGAAGTACGGAATTGCGTTGGCTCCGGAAGATCGAAAATTGCAAGGTTTGGTGTTGAACCAGTCTGCTGCATGGAATGTCGCGCTGGGACAGTTCAAGAGAGGTGGCGGCGGCTATTTCGTGTCCTCGAAGCGCTTCATTTCCTGGGCTACCAGTTTCACCTCGCGGCTGGGATTACGAATTGAAAGGTTGGGGAGGCAAGTCGGCACTCTCTCAGGTGGTAACCAGCAGAAAGTAATCCTCAGCCGTTTGCTGGCACGAGGCGTGGACGGCCTCTTGCTTGATGAACCCACACGAGGGATTGACGTTGGTGCCAAATCACAGGTTTTCGAAACACTTCGAGAATTGGCAAATCGTGGAAGTGCCAT
>CAIXCS010000087.1 GCA_903918025.1 uncultured Actinomycetes bacterium | reverse complement strand
TTTGCCTCTGGAAGTCCGACGAAGTTGACCGCTTGCGTGGCGGCATTCGCAATGACGAGACTCATTGGGTCCGCCATACCAATGTCCTCTGACGCCAAGATCACGAGTCTCCTGGCGAGGAACTTTGGGTCTTCCCCGGCTTGCAAGAGCCGAGCCATCCAATAGAGACCAGCGTCTGGATCCGAACCACGAATCGACTTGATGAACGCCGAGATCTGGTCGTAGTGGGTATCGGCTGATCGATGGACGAGGATCCCTGATCGGGCGGCAGAGAGGTCCTCCATTTCAACGACCGCACTGCTTGTCGACGCACGAGCTCGGGCCAACGCAGCAGCAACCTCAAGGGTCGTAAGGAGCGCCCGTGCATCGCCATCAACGAGTTGAACGAGGGCTGCTCGAACACTCGTACCAAGCTGGACCTCTTCGGCTTCCGCTCCTCGGTCAGCCAAGAGTCCGAGTGCATCGCCCGTCAATGGTGCAACACGCCACAGGGTCGCTCTTGAAAGCAGAGGAGCATTGATCTCAAAGAATGGATTCTCCGTTGTCGCTCCTAGGAGGACAACGGTTCCGTCTTCGACCGCCGGAAGCAACGCGTCTTGCTGGGACTTTGAGAACCGATGCACCTCATCAATGAACAGGATCGTTCCCTCTGCGTAGTGACCAAGACGGTGCTCGGCGGCTTCGATGGCAGCTCGAACCTCCTTCACCCCCGCAGTCACCGCGGAGAGTGGGATGAAGGCCATTCCAGAGCCCTTCGCCACGAGGCGAGCAAGGGTGGTCTTCCCGGTTCCTGGCGGGCCCCACAGGATGCCAGATGACACTCGTTGAGACTCAACCAAGACTCGTAGCGGTGCCCCAGGACCAATCAGGTGATCTTGCCCGACAACCTCATCAAACGAGGTGGGACGCAATCTCGAGGCCAAGGGACCACGCGCTGCTCGTGCTCGCTCCGCATTTGCGGCGAAGAGGTCTCCCGTCACGTGGCTTTCGGAACGGGCCGGATTCCTAGTTCCGCCATCTGTGAAGCAGGAAGGTGGCTTGGAGCGCCAGTCAAGAGATCTGCACCCGACTGCGTCTTTGGAAAGGCGATGACCTCACGAATGTTGTTCTCCCCAGCAAAAATCGCAACAAGGCGATCAATACCGAAGGCAAATCCTCCATGTGGTGGAGCTCCGAACTTGAACGCACCGAGCAAGAAACCAAACCGGAGTTCCGCCTCTTCGGCAGTAATACCCATCGCAGCGAACACGCGTTGCTGAATGTCAAAGCGGTGGATCCTGATCGATCCTGAACCAAGTTCCCAGCCATTGAGCACGAGGTCATAGGACTGCGCACGAACCGACAAGGGATCGGACTCAAGTCGCGCCAAGTCCTCTGGATGAGGCATCGTGAAGGCATGGTGTGCCGCTTCTGGACGGCCCTCGGCGTCAACGCCATCAAAGAGCGGGAAGTCAACAACCCAGACATAGCGGTACGGACCTTCTGACACCGGCGATCCACCGAGGTCAACGCGGAGTGTTCCAAGAACTGAACACGTCAAGCGGTACTCGTCCGCCACAACAACAATGAGGTCACCCTCAGTTGCAGCGGTCTGTTGAAGCAGCGCCGACCGTTCGGTATCGGTCAAGAAGCGATCGAGGGGCGACTCAAGGCCAAGTACGCCTTCTTGCTGCGTGACTTTGAACCACGCGAGCCCCTTGGCACCAAGTGACTTCGCCCGGTCGACCAACTGATCAAGCCGAGATCTCGAAAACTCAGCGCCTCCAGGGACCCTCAGTGCCTTGACGGTGGGTGCGGCAAAGGCCTTCACCTCGGTTTCCGCAAACTCAACAGAGAGGTCGACAAGGCGCATCTCGAATCGCAAGTCAGGCTTGTCGGTTCCGTATTGATCAATTGCCTCAGCCCACGTGATGGTCTCAACTGGTCCTGGACGAACTCCCGTGGCGACCTCAGCGGCATCGAGCACTGCTTCGGTAACGAATGCTCGGATCTCTTGTTCGGTCACAAAGGAGCACTCGAGATCGAGCTGAGAGAACTCAAACTGCCGATCAGCTCGAAGGTCTTCGTCTCTGAGACAACGGGCGATCTGGTAGTAGCGGTCAAACCCCCCGACCATGAGGAGCTGCTTCGCTAGCTGAGGGCTCTGGGGCAATGAGTAGAACTTGCCTTGATGCAAGCGGGACGGGACCGCGAACTCACGACTTCCCTCCGGTGTTGGCGCCCAGAGGAGGGGCGTTTCTATCTCACAGAAGTCTTGAGCATCCATTGCTCCACGAATTGCTCGATTCACCTGGGCTCGGAGCCGAAGGTTCTTCTGCATTTTTGGCCGGCGGAGATCAAGGTAACGATGCTTGAGTCGAACTGGTTCATCAACGTCAACTCGGTCATCAACTGCAAATGGCGGAGGTTCGGCAGCATTGAGAACCGTGACCACGCAATCGTGGAGCTCCACCTCGCCCGTTGCGAGTTGTTCATTCAATGTCCCTGACGGCCTTGCAGAAACCGTTCCTTCGATCTGCAAGACATACTCACTGCGAACATCGACTGAGCCTTCAACCACACACTGGACAATGCCGGTGTAGTCACGAAGGTCAACAAACGCGAGATGTTCGCCGTGCTCACGACGCTTGCCAACCCATCCGCAAACGGTGATGCGCTGCCCTACATGGAGAGGTCGAACTTCGCCGCACCGCAGTGAACGCATGGAGGGTGAATCTTGATTGACTTCGGAACTCACGAGGATCCTTCAGGTGCGGTGATTGAGCGGTCGGACAAATACTTCAGTGCTTCAGAGCGAACGATGACGATTTGCTCGTCGTCTCCGCGCAAGTCTCGAATCGTAACCGTTCCCGCTTCAAGTTCTCGCTCTCCAATGACGACGGCAAAGCGAGCACCAGAACGGTCAGCAGTCTTGAACTGCGACTTCATTGAACGATTGCCATAGCCGCGCTCGGCTTCGATTCCACCTGCCCGAAACTCGGCAACGAGGTCTCTCGCTGCTCGGCCATCGGTCGTATCAACGACGTAGACAACTGGAGATTTGGAGGGAATGTCAAACACGCCTTGTTGATCACATGCCAACAGGACTCGTTCAATGCCACTGCCAAAGCCAATGCCAGGGGTCGGCGGACCACCAAGAACTTCTACTAATCCGTCATAGCGTCCACCAGCCAGCAGTGTGAGTTCGCCATCGCCCAAATCAAAGGTCACTTCAAAGCAAGTTCGGGTGTAGTAGTCGAGGCCTCGAACGAGACGCTTATCGAGCAAGAAGGAAATCCCCCCTGCTTCGAGCCCCTCAGTGACTCGTTCGAAATGGGTTGCACAATCATCACAGAGCGCATCAGCCATTGAAGGAGCACTCACGCTCACCGAGCGACAGGATTCCGTCTTGCAGTCAAGAATCCGAAGAGGGTTTCGGTCAATCTTCTCCGCGTGTACATCACAGAGTTCTCGCTCATGGTCGTGGAGGTAGGCCTTGAGGGCTTCCAAATACTGAGGACGACATGCTCCATCTCCCAAGGAATTCAGCCGAAGGGTAAAACCCTGAAGGCCAAGTCCGGTGAGGTAGTCAATGGCAAGCCCGAGGACTTCAACGTCAACATCGGGATCAGAAATCCCGAGCACCTCAACGCCAACTTGATGGTGCTGTCGATACCGACCGGCCTGCGGTCGTTCGTAGCGAAAGATCGGTGCGGCGTACCACGCGCGAAATGGCGGCGTTGGGCGTGCTTGGAGAAAGGCGCGAACGACGGAGGCAGTCCCTTCGGGACGGAGGGCCATTGCCCTTCCACCACGATCTTCAAACTCGTACATCTCCTTGCCGACGACCTCGGTCTCAGTGCCAACACCGCGTTTAAACAGTCGAACGTCTTCAAACAGGGGCGTCTGGATGAGTCCATACCCGTACAACTGAGCATGGCGGGCGAACATCGCGAGTAGCGCTATCCATCGATCCGACTCACCTGGCATGAGGTCGTGCGTTCCGACGGGAGCACGAAGCAGTTCAAGCGATACCGCCTCGTCGCTCATGCCTGCACCTTTCCGGGAAGGAGCCGGAAAGCGTCAAACACTCCATCGAGCGCCCGTATGGTGCCCATCACCGACACGAGATGATTCGGATCAACCAGCTCAATATCAAACGCCATCCGACAGGTGCGATCAGACGAAGTGTGGGTTCGAGCGGAAATGATATTCAAGTGATGCTCGGCCACCACCCGCGAGACGTCAGCAAGAAGTCGGTTCCGATCGAATGCCCGCACTTCAATCGTGGCAAGGAAGATGCCTTGTGATCCTCCATCCCACTCAACTTCAATGAGCCGCTCTCTTGATCCAGCGGAGAGCGCCGTTGCATTCGCACAGTCGGTCCGGTGCACCGAAACCCCTCGACCTTGGGTGACGAAACCCATAATTTGATCTCCAGGAACCGGAGTACAGCACCGAGCGAGTTGGACCATCACGTCATCGAGCCCCTCGACGTAGACGCCAGTTCCCCTTCGAGGAGTTGAGGTAGTCCTGGGTCCTCGATTGACCGTCGTTGGGAGTTGCTCCAGCTCCCCACCGTTGAGTTCACGCTGGAGCTTCTGCACGATGGTTTGAATCGACGCTTGGTGTTCTCCAATTGCAGCAAAGAGGGAGTCGAGGTCCGAGAGATTCATGGACTTGGCAACCTCAAGGAGGGCTGCAGAACCGAGAATTCGCTGAAGTGGCATACCTTCTCTGCGGAGAGCCTTGGTCAAATCTTCTCGACCGGTCTCGATGGCGTCTTCCCGACGTTCTTTCGAGAACCACTGTCGGATCTTGTTACGCGCTCTCGACGACGTAACCACTTGCAGCCAGTCGCGACTTGGACCCGCATTCGGGTCCTTGGAGGTCAAGACCTCGACCGTGTCGGCCGAGCTCAGAACTGTCGTGAGGGGAACAAGTCGGCCATTGACTTTGGCTCCAATGCAGTGATGGCCAACGTCGGTATGGATTGTGTAGGCAAAGTCAATCGGTGTCGAATTTGCCGGGAGCGCGATGACGCGTCCCTTGGGGGTAAAGACGTACACCTCGTCTTGTTCAAGGTCCAACTTGAGTGCAGCAAGGAAGGCAACCGGATCGTCATCTTCTTGGTCGACATCAGCAATTCGCTGCATCCAGGCAAGTTCTTGAGCCGATGAACCCTCTTTATACCGCCAGTGGGCGGCGATGCCATACTCGGCACGCCGGTGCATCTCCGTTGTCCGGACCTGGACTTCAATTGGCTTGCCCTCAGGACCAATGACGGTTGTATGCAGCGACTGGTAGAGGTTGAATTTCGGTGAGTTGATGTAATCCTTGAATCGACCTTGCACGGGTGGCCAGAGTGCGTGGATCATGCCGAGCGTCGCCCAGCAGTCCTTCTCGGTGTCAACGATCACCCGAATGCCGACGAGGTCGTAAATCGAGTCGAATTCATGTCCTCGAACGACCATCTTCTCGTAAATGCTCCAAAGGTGCTTTGGGCGCCCTGTGACTTCTGCGTCAATGCCAACCGCAGAGAACTGTTCACGAAGCGTTGCCAGCACGGTCGTGATCTGATGATCACGCAGTGGCGCCCGAGATCGAACCATCTGAGCAATCTCGGCATAACGCTTTGGATGCAATGTCCGAAACGAGAGATCCTCGAGTTCCCACTTGATCTGTTGAATTCCGAGTCGGTGGGCCAATGGCGCATAAATGTCCATCGTCTCTTGTGCCGTCCGGCGTTGTTTCCACTCCTCGAGGCTTCCGAGCGTCCTCATGTTGTGAAGGCGATCGGCCAATTTAATCAGGAGCACTCTCCAGTCGGACGCCATTGCAATCAACATTTTGCGAATGGTCGCCGCTTGTTGCGCTTCCTTCGAGTCAAAGTGGAGGCGATCGAGTTTCGTGACCCCATCGACCACATTGGCAACTTCAGCGCCAAATTGCGCCGTGATGTCCTCGAGGGTCAATCGTGTGTCCTCGACCGCATCATGAAGAAGCGCAGCGGCAAGCGTGGTCGCGTCGAGGCCGAGCGATGCCGCAATCTCCGACACGGCAATCGGATGTGTGATGTAGGGCTCTCCAGAACGGCGAAGTTGCCCTTCGTGGCTTTCTGCTGCCACCTTGCCTGCCAAGGCAATCATCGAAGGATCTTCACCTGGACGACGGGCAGAGAACTCTGCGAGCACAGGAGCGAGGAGATCCTCGATCGTTGGCTCTTGCGAAGGGGGTCCTTCGTGACTGGTTCCCATCACCTCAGGCTACCGCCGACCGTCCGCCGTTCAGCGCTTGCCAAGAGACTCAACGACGTTTCTTGCCTCGTTGTGTCCGGCCTCGTGGAGCTGCGGTCCCAGTTCCTGGTTCGAAGGCTGGCCCAGTTGGACGAATTGTTCCTTCGACCATCTCACGAGGATCCGTGACAGCACTTGTCGAACGTTGCCGAGCGGTCTCGAGGGGGCTGAGGGTGCCCGTTCGGTCACGACGAGTCTCAAGGCGCTCTCGAAGCGCTCGATACTTCGGCTCGCGTTCCTTCAAGATTGCGAGAACCGGGGAGGCAATGAAGATGGATGAATACGTACCGGCGACGAGCCCGACGAACAGCGCCACGCCGTAGTTGAGCAGCGTGGTCGCCCCGAGGAGCAGTGCACCGACGAACAGCACCGACAGCACGGGCAAAATTGCCACCAGAGACGTATTGATTGAACGCGCAAGAGTCTGATTCATCGAGAGATCGACGATCTCGGAATAGGTGAGATTGCTGGTCGAACCCATTTGACGAACATTGTCGGTCACACGGTCAAACACCACGACCGTGTCGTAGAGGGAATACCCAAGAATCGTCAAGACGGCAACCACGGTGTCGGGAGTGATCTGGAAATTGAAGATCGAATAGACACCAACGGTGATGAGCAAGTCATGGAGCATCGCCAAGAACGCTGCCAGGGCCATCTTTGGTTCGAAGCGAAACGAGATATAGATGCCAACAGCGATGAAGAAGACGAGCAATGCCCAGAGCGCGCGCTTCGTGACATCACCGCCCCATGTCGGACCAACTTGGGAGACCGACACTTGGTTGAAATCCGTATGCGCTGTCGCTGCGATTGCCGTGATGACACTGGTGTTGAGTGCCTTGTCTGAGGGAGTCGCAAGCGAGTTGATGCTCGCTTGAACCTCAAGGGTTCGTCTCTTGCCGGAGCCGAGTTCGACAACCGAGATGTCGTGCAGCCCGGTTGCCGTCACTGCCTTGTTCATCTCGTCGACAGTCGCGCCATTGGCAAGCACCGACCAAGAGGTCCCGCCCTTGAACTCGATGCCAAAGTTGAACCCACGGACGCCAAGCGAAATGAGCCCAATTGCGATAATCGCAAGTGACAGGGCAAACCAAGTTCGCCGTCGCTCTACAAATCCGAAGTTGGTCTCTCCGCGATAGAGACGAGTAAAGACTCCATGTTTCTTTACTGAAGGCGTGGCCGTCATTGCTCTACCCCCGCCTCGACTGCGAGCCCCTTGGCTACGCCGAATCGTGCACTATTCGTTGCCCGTTCATTTCGACCAAGCAAGAAGACCACAGGACGGGTGAAGTAGTACGTCACCACAATGTCGAGGATCGTCGAGAGACCGAGGAAGAACGCAAAACCACGGACGTCTCCGAGAGCAAGTTCGTAGAGGATCACTGCGGCGAGCAACGAGACAAGGTCAGCTGCCAGCACGGTCCTCCATGCGCTCTTAAACCCTCGATCAACAGAGGTCCGAACGGTACGACCACTTCGTGTTTCATCTTTCAAACGTTCGAAGTAGACAATGTACGAGTCAACGGTGATACCAATGGAAACAATCAGTCCCGTCACGCCAGCGAGCGTGAAACTCGGCGCAAGGGACGTATGGCCAAGCGCAGAGATGATTGCCCAGAGCAAGAGTGCCGTAAGGACCAAGCCAGAGACGATCACGAGCCCAAGAGCTCGGTAGTAGAACACGACGAAGAGCAGCACGACCAAGAGGCCGGCAAGTCCAGCACCGAGGCCGGCGACAAGCGACGAGTGACCAAGGGTCGGTGAAACGGTTTGGGCTTGCAACTCAATCAGTGAGACGGGTAGCGAACCATAGGTAAGGACCGTCGCGAGCGCCTTTGCTGAGGTGGCCGTGAATGATCCCGAAATCTGCACGGGACCCCCAGTAGGGAAGGTGCTGTTGATGACGGGTGCGGACTCAACAACGCCATCGAGTTCAATGGCGACGGGAAGGTGGTAGTACTTTCCGGCGACAGCCGTCCACGCCTTGTCACCCAGGGGCGTTAAGTTGCAACTCACGACCCATTGACCGGTTTGGTCCAGCTCGGCCACGGCACTCTTGACCACTCGCCCCGTCAACAGCGCCGGCCCAAGCACGTACCGAGTCCCGACGGATGCACCGGGGAAAATCACGGTCGAAAGCCGGGCGTCTCTTGCTGCTTTCGTGGAGGCGAAATGGTCATACTGGGGATCAATGGTCGCCGCATTTGGCGAGTAATTCGTTGTTGAAATTTGGTAGCTCGGCCGACACGAAGGAACGGGAACCGAGTCCGGATACACCTGAGTCGTTGACGTCACGAGATTCGCATAGCACTGGACGGGTCGAATGTAGAGCTGTGCAGTTGAGCCAAGAGACGCCAATATCTCCTGAGCATTCTTCGCCCCAGGCACCGTGACCGCAATATTGGTCCCCTGCTGCTGCACGCTTGCCCCAGAGACGCCAGACGCATTCACGCGATTGGTGAGAATCGCAATCTCCTGAGCCATTTCATTTCCAGAGATCGGGCGGGCCGGTTGATATATCACCGAGAGGCCACCTGCAAGGTCAAGGCCAAGCTTTGGCGACCAATTCGCCACATAGGCGGCGCCGAAACTCCCAATGGAAATGATCGTGACCGTGAAGAGACTCAGCCAGAGTCCCCGTGTCACCCTTGCATCAGCCCGCCGTTCTTTCTTCACTGACCTTCTGCTCCATCGCCCTGCCCATCACCTTCCGGCGACTCCGTTTGAGGTTCAGCCACGACAGGCTGTGGTGCCTTGCTCTTGATCGCTTGCTTCAAGAAGACAAGTTCAGTTGAGGTCGATCCAGCGCCGGTTCGAATCGTGACGCGATCGGCATCAAGATCAACGACCACGCCGATGAGTCCCCCAATGGTGACGACTTCATCGCCCACTTCATAGGATTTTTGCTCTGACATTTGCTTCTTCATCGCTTGGCGGCGAGGCCGCAGGAAGAAGTACCACACACCTCCAAACAGGGCGAGCATGATCAAGGTGGGCAGATAGCTGGCCTTCGCCTTGGTGGCGGTTTGCGCGGTCATGATCGCGACATGTTGAACAAAGTGGGTCATTTACGCCTCTCGACGGGGCCATTAGGCCTCTCGTGCGTGTTCACCCTAGCCGAGCCTCCCTAGCAAAGATGGCTGAATTGATCCTCAGAACAGTGCATCTATCGGTGGAGTGAGTCCGAGATGACGGTAAGCCGCCCTCGATGCAACGCGTCCGCGCGGTGTCCGCTGGATAAGCCCTCGTTGCAGGAGGAAGGGTTCATAGGCCTCTTCAATCGTGTCGGTTTCCTCACCGACAACTTGAGCGAGAGTGGTCAGCCCTACTGGTGACCCATTGAACCTCACGCAAAGCACATGGAGGATCGACCGGTCAACCTTGTCGAGACCTAGGTCATCAACTCCAAACAAGGTGAGTCCCTCGCTCGCAGTTGCTGTACTCACGGATCCGAGCCCCCGAACTTCAACAAAGTCGCGAACTCTCCTCAAGAGCCGGTTCGCAATCCTCGGCGTCCCACGAGAGCGTCGAGCAATTTCAAGAGCCCCACCGGGCTCAACATTGACACCAAGAATCAATGCGGAACGGCTCACGACAGCGGCAAGCTCCTGGTCTTCGTAGAGATCAAGACGACCAACAAACCCGAATCGATCTCGAA
>CAIXCS010000086.1 GCA_903918025.1 uncultured Actinomycetes bacterium | reverse complement strand
TGATCGTTCGGGCAGAGACACAGAAGGTTGCACATCTCGTCAGGACCCTGGTGGCCAAGTGCCTGAACATGCGCTGCCTCCGCCACTGGGCCACCAGGCGTCATGAGGAGGGTGCCGCACCGTTGGCAGGAGAAGTCGTAGAAGGCCTTCACTGCGTCGGCGACGCTGACTCGACGGGAGAATTGATATGTAGTCCTTTGAACCCGCTCAGGGGTGTAACCGACAACACCACCGTCTGGAAGTTGCTCCCTCGTCACCTGCAAGCCGCACGCCGCAGAGGCGAGGCGAAATTCGTCGGGCGATGCGAAGGACCGCTCGAGGGCATTGAGCAGCTGCGTGAACGCTCCAGGCTCATCTCGGAGCGCCTCCTCGATCTCCTCCGGCAGCCCGAAGAAGGGGTCTAGATCATTGAGGTCTCGTCCCACGTTTCCATGGGCGGCTGGGAGGGGCAGTGGGAGCCCATCGTGCTCAAGGACGCCAGAACGAGAGAATGCAATCAGCGGATACTGAGGATTGCGAGAGGCCCCCACCGCAACCAGCACATCACCGAGAGGTTGTCGGGCGTCAGCCCAAGAGACCATCCTGTCCCGTCCTTCGAGCGCACGCGCAGCAAGCCACAGGATGGTTGATGGCTGCAACGGCGAAACGGAACCGCGCACCACCGCTCGACGCGTGGTGAGCACCCTGTCGATCCACTGCTCAATGTTCGACCGACTCGACTCTGATGCCACGAACACATTCTTAACCTTGCATCAGGGCTTCAAGCAACTAATTGCCAAGTGACCTGATTACGTCCAGCTGAGCCTGGGGTCTATCCCAACTTCAGGTGACTTATTCCATTTCAACGATCATCCCGACACACTCTTGGCATAGATTGATTGGATGCGAAAAAATGCATCACTCGCCTTTCTCCTCGTCCTTTCGCCTCTAGTTGTCAATGCTTGTGGCGGTGGAGCCTCGACGCAAGGTGCCCATAAGGACAAGGTGGTTAGGAAACACCCATTTCGCCAAAGCTCACAGCCGGCATTGAAGTTGCCCCCCACCACCATGGTGACCACAACGCCTCAAACTTCCCAGGCGATAGTTACGTCTCCCCCCGTCTCGCCAACGTCGCTGGCGAGACCAGATCTTCAACTGCCACCACCAACGACGTATGCGCTGTCGACGATCACGGCCGACTACTGGGCGAGTTGCTCTCAAGGGGTCTACACCGTTGAGTGGTCGAACGGTGTTGCGATTGACTGGCCAGTCGAAATCCCTCCCGGGAAGGTGACGGTTACATCGAATGCTCAGATCCATGAAACGGGAACCGGTCTGACACTTCCCACCCCATTGACCCTCACTTATACAGATGGCGCTGAATACGGCGGCTTCTGGAAGGACGGTACCGAGACCGGCGCCTATCTGGATGCCTCGTGTTCGCCATGAGGTGTGCGGGAAGGAAACACGGTTTAAGGCAGGAACTGTTTCTAGTTCTCGGTTGTGTGGTGCTGGTGAGCGCCAGTTGTAGTTCGACTGAGGGTGCGGTCAAAAAGTCTGCTGAGCACGTAGCCGCCAATCATTCGGAAGCCACGCATCGGTCAACGAGTCCTCATTTGACTAAACCTTCGACCATTCCGCCCGGACAAGCCTCGGCTCAAAATCCCACGGGAAGTGGGGCGCCATCTAATTCGGGACAGCAGATTTCGCCGGCGACACCAAACACCTTCCTCACGGCTCAAGATTTCCAATCGATCCAACAAGCAGTGCAGTCGTTTTCCACCACTGCGAGATCGACGAACTTAACGAATTTCGCGCTTCTTCCGGCTGCGTTGAGTTCCCTTGTCGACGCCGTCCAGACCCTTCAGAATTCGATCAACACTGAAGTGAGCGATCCGAACTATCGGTCATCCTTGGTTGATCAGGGGAACGTGCTCTACGGAGCAGTCACCATTGGAGGAGAACTGCTTCCCGCAGGAGTATCGAACCTCACGATGGACTACCAGAAGTATCTGGCTTGTACCAGCAGCAATGATCCATCCTTCTGCGCCGACCAATCCCAGAACGATATGAACGAAATCCTTATGGGCCTTGACGAAGTGAATCGCTCTATCTCGAGCATCCAAAGCACGAACGATTCGCTTCAGCGGACAGACCAGTGGTGGGTGGCCTGCACGCAGACTCAACCTCAGCAGGTCTGCCTCAACCAAGTGAATCCCAATGGCTAGTTGTGAAGCACGCCGGGTTTCCTGAGGGCCCTACATGCCCAGCGAAGGCGGCTACCAACCCTTCTGAGTGGCACTCAGAAGGCGGCAGCGCCTTCGACAGGTCGAATGGAGAGCCTTGTGATTGGAGCGCCTTCATCAGATCAACCCACCTAGGGGGAGTGAATCCAGCCTGGAGTCCTGCTCACGCATGCGGTGGCGGC
>CAIXCS010000085.1 GCA_903918025.1 uncultured Actinomycetes bacterium | reverse complement strand
CAGCCGGAGCCTGTGCAGCAATTTTGGAAGCAGCTGAAGCGGGCATTTCGTTCATTGTCTGCATCACCGAGGGCATCCCAGCTCAAGATGAAGCCCGAACGTATGCGCGTCTGGTCCAAGACTTTCCAGGGACTCGACTGCTCGGCCCGAACTGCCCAGGGATCATCAGTCCCGGAAAGTGCAACATCGGGATCACTTCGGGCGACATTGCGTTGCCGGGTGGGCCGGTGGGCATCGTCAGCCGTTCTGGAACACTGACCTACCAGGCGCTCTATGAGCTTTCGAGCCAAGGCGTTGGACAGACAACCTGCGTGGGCATTGGCGGAGACCCAGTTCCCGGGACGAACTTCATTGATTGCCTTGAAGCGTTCCAAGCCGATCCTGACACCAAAGCCATCATGATGATTGGTGAGATTGGCGGCTCTGAAGAAGAGCGTGCTGCGGCGTATATCGCTGAATTTGTGACTAAGCCTGTTGTTTCCTATGTTGCCGGGGTGACCGCACCTCCCGGACGCAAGATGGGCCACGCCGGCGCAATCATTTCGGGGTCACAAGGCACCGCACAGGCGAAGATGGATGCATTGCGTGAAGCGGGAGTCACCATTGCGCTCAACCCAACCGAGGCGGGTAACGCCATGATCGAGGTCGTAAAAAACCTCAAGTGATCGAACGCGTTAGCTCACTTCGACTGCCAACAAGGGAGCATTGAGGGAGTGAACGTCGCCGTCTTGGTCTCTGGTGCCGGAACCATCATGGAAGCCATGTTGGCTGCCGGGGTTCCGGTGGCCGTGGTGGCTGCTGACCGACCTTGCCGAGGTCTCGAGGTGGCACTCGCTGCCGGTGTGCCTGCAGTGCTCTGCGACCGCCGAGACTTCGGTGGCTTCACCAAAGCATTCGATCGAGATGCCTACTGCGATGCACTGACCGTTGCGTTACTACCCTTTTCCGTTGATCTTGTGGCCATGGCTGGATTCGGGACGATTGTGAATGCGAGCTTCCACGAGGCCTATGAACGACGAATCCTGAATACTCATCCGTCGCTTCTTCCGGCGTTCAAGGGCTGGCATGCGGTTGCCGATGCGTTGGAAGCGAAGGCAACGGTGACCGGCTGCACGGTTCACGTTGCTACTTTGGAACTCGACGAAGGACCGATTCTCGCTCAAGCGGTGGTGCCAATTCACGAAGGTGACACACCTGAGGGACTGCAGGAACGCATTAAAGAAGTTGAACGAAAGCTCTACCCACAAACCATTCTCACGGCACTCGACCGACTCGAGCACAACCAGCCCCTCGTGGGTTCAATTGGAGGATGAGCCGGCCATGCGCGCATTACTGAGTGTCTATGACAAGACGGATCTCCTACCTTTTGCTGAGGGGCTCGCCGAGCTCGGGATCGAGCTGATTGCGAGCGGCAATACGTCAAGGGCACTGACCGAGGCAGGGATTGCTCACCTCGACGTCGCGACGGTCACGGGTTCGCCCGAGATGCTTGGCGGTCGCGTGAAGACCCTGCATCCAAAGATCCACGGTGGGATCCTTGCTGATCGATCAAAGCCAGAGCACCTCGCTGACCTTGAAGCGAACGGCATTACCGCCATTGACCTCGTCGTGTGCAACCTCTATCCGTTCTCCTCGGATCCTTCTGTTGAGCTCATTGACATTGGCGGTCCAACCATGGTCCGGGCGGCGGCAAAGAACTTCGCCCATGTCGGTATCGTTGTTGACCCTTCGGACTACACCGTCGTTCTCGACGAACTCCGTGGGTCGAAGCGCCTGTCTGACGAGACTCGCCGACGATTGGCTCGAGCAGCCTTTGCCCATACGGCGTCGTATGACGCAGCAATTGTTGCGTGGTTCGATCGTGAAGGACCCGAAGAAGATCGAGAACTTCCACCAACGATTCATCTGAGTCTCGAACGCGCACAAGTTGCTCGCTATGGTGAAAATCCGCATCAGCGGGGCGCTCGGTATCGAGTGGCAGGCACGACGCCATTTTGGGATGCAGTTCTCCAGCACGGTGGTACTGCGCTCAGCTACCTCAACCTCTTCGATGCTGATGCCGCATGGCGACTGGTCCACGAACTAGCCGCTGATTCCTCGAAGCCGTCGGTGGCCATTATCAAGCATGCCAATCCTTGTGGTGCCGCAATTTCGGATGACCTTTCCGACGCATTCTCCGCTGCGCTCGCGTGTGACCCACTTTCGGCATTCGGTGGGATTGTTGCGTTGTCGGAACCGGTGAGCGTCGACGTAGCTGCGGCGATCTGCGAAGGTCCACAGGCTGACGTGATCATTGCTCCGGCCTATGAACCTGGGACGATTGAGATGCTCCACGCCCGACGGAAGGCGACTCGCCTCCTTGAGGCGCCAGCGCCGGAAGCCATCCGTCTCCAGATTCGTTCCTTCGGGGACTCGAGCCTCGTTCAGGGTGCAGATGACTTTCTCGCCGTTCCTTCGAGTTGGGAAGTTGTCACCAAGCGGCAACCAACGCCACAAGAGTGGAGTGACTTGCAACTGGCTTGGCGAGTGTGTGGGCGAACAACGTCGAATGCCATCGTCATCGCCAAGGACGGCGTTGCCGCGGGAATTGGGGCAGGCCAGCAGTCCAGGGTCATTTCAGCCGGTATTGCCGTGACGAAGGCTGGACCGGCAGCTGTGGGTGCGGCAGGGGCTTCCGACGCGTTCTTCCCGTTCCCTGATGGTCTCCAAGCCCTCACCGCCGCAGGTGTCAGTGCAGTTGTCCAACCAGGTGGGTCTATCCGAGATGCTGAAGTCATCGCGGCAGCTGATGCAGCTGGTATTGCCATGGTGCTAACAGGCGAACGCCACTTCCGCCACTAGTAGATGTCTGAGGAGAAAACGATGGCCACCCTGCTTGATGGAGAGCGTCTCGCTGCACGGATGAAGATGGAATTGGCCGATCGCGTAGCCCGGTTAGCAGCGATTGGTCGAAGTGTGGGGCTCGCGACAGTGCTGGTGGGTGATGACGGGCCTTCAGCAAAGTATGTGTCAATGAAGCATGCAGATTGTGCGGCTATTGGGGTCACCTCGTACGACCACAAATTGCCAGCAACGGCAACGCAATCGGACGTTGAAGCGCTCATTGATGATCTCAACGCGGACCCAGCAGTCCACGGAATTCTGGTGCAACTTCCACTGCCGAAGGGTATGAATGAGGAGCAAGTACTGCTGCGAATTGATCCTTCCAAAGACGTGGATGGACTTCATCCAGTCAACCTCGGAAAACTGGTGCTCGGCGCTCCGGGGCCTCTTCCCTGCACCCCAGCTGGCATCGTCGAGCTACTTGCTGCCTATGAGGTCCCGGTCGAAGGTCGCCATGTGGTGATTGTTGGGAGGGGAACCACCATTGGGCGGCCTCTTGGTCTGCTCCTCACGTCGAAGCGGGCAGGCTGCAATGCCGCAGTTACGCAAGTGCATACTGGAGTCTCGGATATTGGGAGCTACACCAGGACGGCCGATGTCATCATTGCTGCTGCAGGGGTTGCTGGCCTCATTACCCCTAACATGGTGGCTTCTGGTGCCGCTGTTGTGGGTGCAGGTACGAGTTGGAATGGGACAAAACTCCTCTCAGATGTTGAGGAGAATGTTAAGGAAGTTGCGGGGTGGATTACTCCGAGAATTGGGGGCGTTGGACCGATGACGAGGGCAATGTTGTTGAAGAATGCGGTGCTCGCAGGAGAACGCGCGTCGTGAGTACCAGCGATCCTTACGGGCGAGAGTCTGATACGAGGCCTTGGGGAACGTATTTGGTCTTGGACGATCATGCAGAGAACCACAAAGTGAAGCGAATTGTCGTTGAGCCGGGGAAGCGCCTGAGTTATCAGCGACACGCAAAGCGGTCTGAGCATTGGTTTGTTGTATCGGGGGAAGCCCTCGTTGTTCTCGATGGGGTTGACCATGTGCTGCGTCATGGCGAGTCGATTGATATTCCACTCGAGACCGCACACCGGATCGAGAACATTGGCGATCAGCCAGTGGTCTTCATTGAGGTGCAGTATGGGACGTACTTCGGTGAGGACGACATCGTCCGGCTCGAGGACGACTTCGGGCGCAGCTAGTGCCGGAGCGAATTGATCAGCTTCTGGCGAGTGGGCAAACGACATCGTTTGAGTTCTTCCCGCCGAAGAGCGAAGCCGAACGCACAACGCTCGAGAGGACCATTGCGCTGCTTGAGCCTCTCAAGCCTTCCTTCGTGTCCGTGACCTATCGAGGAGGACGAGAGTCAAGGCAGCGCACCTATGACCTCGTCACCGCAATGGCAGCCAAGGGCATCTTCACCCCAATGGCTCACCTCATTTGCGTTGCCCATTCCAAAGCAGAGTTGGTGGAGATTCTCGAGTCCTACCAAACTGCAGGAGTCGTCAACCTCATGGCACTTGGTGGTGATCCACCGACGCATGCGGGAGCAGGAACTGGCGAACTCACCTATGCCGATGAGTTGGTCGAACTTGCTCGATCAGTCGGGGACTTCTCTATTGGTGTGGCAGCGCATCCAGGTGGACATCCGCGTTCAACTTCAATGGCGAACGACCGTGCTCGCTTGGCCCACAAGCTTGAGCTGGCTGATTTTGCCGTGACGCAACTGCTGTTCGAAGCCGATGCCTGGAGTTCCCTCGTTGACGAGTTGGAGGAACTTGGCACAACCAAGCCCGTGCTTCCTGGCATCATGCCGGTTACGTCACTCTCCTCGATTCCGCGAATGGAGGCAATGGGCTCCGCCGTGCCTTCATGGATGGTTGAGAAGCTCCATCATGCCCACGAGATTGGTGGGGACGAGGGAGTTCGAGCAACTGGTATTGATCTCGCGACGGAGCTCTGTGAAGTACTTCTGGCCAGGGGAGTTCCTGGTTTGCACTTCTATACCCTCAATCTCTCAACGGCTACTCGTGAGATCACCGAGCGACTCGGCCGTTCGACCGGGAAGCGATGACCAGACACCGCATGGTGGTCGAAGCTGTTCATTCTCAGGGTTCTTTCGCTTTGGCTCAGGAGGCGGCCGCCTCCGAAGGCCATTGCCTGACAAACTGTTGAACGTGGTAAAGCTCTCGGCGCGCCAGCAGGTGGTAGCGGTCGCCCTTTTGGCGACCGTTGGTGTCGGCGCGTGGTTCAGCGTGGTCGATGCCGCCCCAGTGCGACCTCCGACCGCTCCTCGGCTGATTTCAGCCGCGTCGGTAGCTGGAGCAGCACTGGTCTCTTGGGTTCCCCCGGTTTCTACTGGTGGTGCGCCCATTACGTCGTAT
>CAIXCS010000084.1 GCA_903918025.1 uncultured Actinomycetes bacterium | reverse complement strand
GTTCCGCTTCATCGCCTGGATCAGTCGCAAGCGGTGGCCATGAGCCAGATGCATGCCGATGGAAGCCAATCCACGGCATTGGAGGCTCGTAGGCACCAAGAGCAGCAAGGAGATCTGGGCGCTCGAGTGCAGCGGCCTGTACGAGATCTCCGCCGAAGCTATGCCCGATTGCGACGACGCCATTCCCTTCGTCTGCCGCCTCGGCAAGAGCGAAGAAGTCGTTCAGGTGGGCACTGAATCCTCCACTCAAGTCCATGCCTCGAGATCCCTGGTAACCCCTGCGGTCATAGGAAACAACTGCGGTATCAACCAGCCGAAGCAGTGAGCGAGAAAATGAGGCGCCTCGGTCGAGTGATCCATGCACGAGGATCACGACGGGCTTCGAGGGAGGACTCTCCGGGTAGTGGAGGAAGGTCTTGAGACCCTCTGGTGTCGCTCCGTCAAGGGAGGTTCGCCAAGTGGATTCAGTTCGAGTGGGAAAAGACACGTTCCCGACGCTACCGGGGGAGCACCATCCCTCGGTCGGCCTGAACGTGACGTTCACCTGCTTGACTGGACAATCATGTCCTCCTCGCACCACGTTATTGTCGATGGATCCAATCTGGCGACCGAGGGTCGATCAGTTCCGAGCCTCACTCAGCTTGATGACGCGGTGCAGGCTTACCGCTTGGAAGATCCGAACGCGCAGATCGTCGTTGTCGTCGATGCAACCTTTGGTCACCGCATCGATCCAGGCGAGAAGGCCACCTTCGACGAAGCCATTGACCACGGAGAATTACTGACCCCACCAGCAGGTGCCATTGGCCGGGGCGATGGCTTCATCCTCAAGATCGCCGACAAGGTCGGAGCGATCATCTTGTCGAATGACTCGTTCCAAGAATTTCATGGTGACTACCCGTGGCTCTTTGACGAAGGTCGTCTCATTGGCGGGAAGCCAGTCCCGACCATTGGCTGGATCTTCACGCCAAGGTCACCCGTCCGAGGTTTGAAGTCTCGACAATCCGCATCGAAGGCAAAGCCAAGGCTCGGAGCAGTGAAGAAGCTGACGGTGACGCTTCCTGATGGGATCAAACCCAGCATTGGTGATGCCATCACTCCTCCAATAAAGCCCACACGTCGTGTCTCGAAGAAGCAGGCCCCGCAAACTCTTGAAGTTGTCGCTCCTCTTGACGTCGAACCTGAAGCCGGAATGCCACTCCCGGTGAAGAAGCGCGCCGCAAGGACGAAGGTCGCGCCGAAAGCCGACGTTGAGGCGGAGGTGACGCCCAAGAAACCTGCTCGCCGAGCAAGCAAGTCGGTAGACGTCCCAGCGGTCACGGGCCCGGTCGAAGCGGTCGAGGCCGCTGCGCCGAAAAAACGAGCATCGAGGAAGATGGCTACGACCGCCAGGGTCGAATCCGAACCGCCAAAGACTCCTGTGTTAAAGCGCTCAGCAAAGAAGGTGGTGAGTCCTCCGCAAGCGAGTCAGCTCCCAGCTCGTCCGGCCACTTCTCCAGCGAATGAACCCCTTGCGTTTGTCACGTTCATCAGCACGTATCCACTTGAGAGTGTTGTTGAGGGGTCCGTTTCGAGCTTCACCTCGCATGGGGCGATGATCGCCGTTGTTCTTCCCGACGGGACCTCAATGGTTTGCTACGCGCCAACGAAGCACTTGAGCGAACCGCCGCCGAAGAGTGCGAAAGAAGTGTTGGTCAATGGCGAGACCTACTCTTTTCGAGTTCGAAAGCTTGACCCGGCTCGTCGGGTCGCAGAACTCTCCTTCGCCTGAGTCCAGGTCAGCATGATTCGAATCGCTACCTGGAATGTGAATTCGCTTCGAGCGAGACTTCCGCGAGTGCTTGCTTGGCTCGAAGCCACAAAAACCGAGGTCGTTTGTCTGCAAGAGACCAAACTGGCAGACGGCGCGTTCGACCCATCGCCCTTCGAAGCGATGGGGTATCAGGTAGCGCACCATGGAGATGGTCAATGGAATGGCGTTGCCATCGTCTCTTCAGTCGGGCTTGTTGATCCGATTGCGGGCTTCGGTCGGAAAGATCTTGAGGCTGGATGTCGGATTCTGACGGCCAACTGTGGGGGGATTCGGGTTTCGAGTGTCTACGCGCCGAATGGGAGAAGCCTCGATGATCCGCAGTATGCGATCAAGCTTCAATGGTTCGAACAACTTGCGACCTGGCTTCGGGAATGCGGACTTCCAGAACAGCCCCATGTCATTTGTGGTGACTTCAACATTGCGCCAAGTGACGTCGATGTTTACGACGTCCAAGCGCTTGAGGGAATGACCCACGTGAGCGAGAGAGAACGTGCGGCGCTTGAGCAACTTCTTTCGCTTGGTTACAGCGACTCGTTTCGGGCGCTCAATCCGGAGCAACAGGGATTCAGCTGGTGGGACTACCGAGGTGGAGCCTTCCATCAAAACCACGGCATGCGGATCGATCTCCTGCTCACCTCTCGCCTACTCAGCGCGCGGGTCACTGAAGCAACAGTTGACCGAGCAGCCCGCAAAGGTGAGAAGCCTTCCGACCATGCTCCGGTGACGATTACCGTGATCGACTGACGCACCCACCACTTTGGGAATCGACGAGGCCAAGGTCTCGGGAAAGCCTTCCATTGTCGAACGCCTCTGCCCGAAGGGTTGAAGGCCCGCCAAAGGCGCAGCAAATGACCTGGAACAACGCGAGGTTGCTCACTCGTCGAGCGCTTCGCTCGCCAGTTGTCGCAGTCGGTTGAGCTGGCGCTGGCGTTCCTCTCCTTCGAGCGGCATCTCTGCGCGAGCTTGCCGAGCGAGTTCTTGTTCAATTGATGCCAACCACGGCGATGGCCCCCGTCGTCGACCTTCAGTTCGTCCCGACATTGTTCGCCGTTCTGGCCAAGTAATGGTCAAGGTGTCGGTGGCTCGGGTGAGCGCTACGTAGAGCAACCGACGCTCTTCTGCCAGTTCGTCGTGGGTTGATGCAGCGGAGAAGGGCACGATGCCCTCGGCAACGCCAATGACGAAGACACTCGACCATTCGAGGCCCTTCGATCGGTGAAATGTCGCGAGGATCACGCCGCCGGGAGCTTCCGATTCGAGGTCTGGCATTGAGCGCGCGTCCGTCACTCTTCCATTTACACCTGGAGCGAGGTCTCCACCGGCGAAGCGGTAGGGAATGTTCAGGGCATCGAGCTCGTTGGCGATGATCTGTAGTTGCGCGTTGGTCCGAGCAAGAATTGCGGTTGCACTCAGCGCCTTTGGCTGGGACTTCTTCTGGAGAAGCGATTGAGCAATCGCCTTTGCCTCGTCGACATCGGTCGGGTAACTCCGAACCGTTGGCGCGGCACCCCCGTCACGAGCGGTGCTCCGTGCGCCTGGAGCTCCGAGGGCGGCATTGGCAACATCGACAATTCGCTTGGTCGAGCGGTGGTTGGCAAGAAGGATCACGGTTTGTGTGCGCGGGTAGCGGTCGACGAGATCAGCCATCAGGTTTGGGTCGGCTCCGTTCCAGCCGTAGACCGATTGATTGGGGTCTCCAACGAAGGTGAAATCTGGGTCATCTCCAGCAAGGACCAAGAGGAGGTCACGCTGAGCAGGGTTGAGGTCTTGTGCCTCGTCCAGCGAGAGGTGTTGGTACCGCCACTGCATGGCCTCTCTGAACGAGAGATCATTGCTCAGAGTCCGAGTTGCCTCGAGAAGGAGATCATCGAGATCGAGTTTCCCTTGCTGCACCCGAAGTTGCTCGTAGCGGAGGAAGGCATCGGCGATCTCTTGTCGGGGGCCGGGACTCTTTCGCCCAGCCGAAGCAGCGGCATCGAGGTAGGTCGCCGGTGTCAGCCCGCGTGATTTTGCCCACGAGATTTCCGCCTCGATCGCCGCAGGGCGCATTCCGCTCGAGATCGACGAATTGAGAATCGTGTCGATGAGTCGCGTTCGATCTGGAACGAGGACAACGCTCTTTTGGTGGCGATCGTTCCGAAACTCGTTGAGCAGTCGAAGTGCGATCGAATGAATCGTTCCCGTTTGAAGATCTCGAACTCCGAGCAGGAAGAGCCGATGGCGAAGTTCCTCGGCGGCTTTTCGAGAGAACGTCGCAACGAGCCCTCTCATTGGGTCAATCTCGTCATCGGCGACTCTTCGTGCAATTCGAAGCGTCAACACGCGCGTCTTGCCCGACCCAGCTCCGGCCTGGATGCAGAGTTGACGGCTCTCCGACTCGATTGCCTCGAGTTGAATGGCCGTGCAGCGCTCGAGGGCGACGGCGAGCGCCTGCTCGGGCGGGATCCAGGACATGCCAGCAACCTAGTGGGCCGCTCTTTCACCATTCTCGGCGACCGTGCTCTCTAGGATGCTTCCTGTGTCATGGCTCGCCTGTTCAGACCTCCGCCGATGTTGAGCCTTCTTCCAGGTGATCTCTATGGAGAGAAGCTTGGTGAAGGCCCGGTTGGCCTGCTCTACCTCCATGGGTGGGCTCGAAGTCATCGAGACGCGGCACCTGTCTTTGCTTCGCCATGCTTGGAAGGCGTGACCACGGTTGCCGTAGATCTTCCAGGATTCGGTGCAACGCCACTTCCTCCTCAGGTCTGGGGATCTCGTGAGTACGCGGAGGCACTGATTCCCCTTGTTGAGTCGTTCGAGCGTCCACTGGTGGTTCTTGGCCACTCTCGAGGCGGCGCAATTGCGGTCTGCTTGGCGGCCAAGCGCCCTGACCTCATTCGAGGAGTCGTTGCGACTGGAGCGCCATTGCTCCGAATGACGACCAATCACCCCGCCCCACTCAAGTACCGCATGATTCGCTTCGGTGCGAAACACGGTCTCATTTCCGCTCAACGGCTCGAGGAGGCGAAGGATCGCTTCGGCTCGGCGGATTACCGAGCGGCATCTGGAGAGCTTCGCGACATCCTCGTCCGGGTGGTGAATGAGTCCTACGAGCAAGAACTCGACGCGCTGTCTTGCCCTCTTGAGCTCGTGTGGGGGCGTCAAGATGACGCAGTGCCCGTCGCTGTTGCTGAAGCCGTAACCGAGCGAGTGTCGTCGGCCAGGCTGACCGTCGTTGAAGGAATTGGTCATCAAACACCTTCTGGCTGTCCAGAGGTGCTGGCTGAAGCAGCTGCGAGGCTTCTATGAACGTGGCCTTGTTGATCGTTGTCGTGCTTGCGGCACTCGCAGGGGCAACCTCGCAGATGGTTCGTTGGCTTCGTGTTGCACAACGCGAGCACTATCTCCCCGGAACAATGTGGCCCTTCGTCCTGCGCTGGACCGTGTCGAGTCCGTTGAACCTCATGACGACGTGCTTGATTGCTGGGGTGCTCCTCGAGGAGTTCATTCTTGAGCGGCAACACCCGATGCTCACTGAGGTACTCGCGCTCCTCGCGAGCGTGTTGTTGGTTGTTGTGCCCGTTGGCCTCGAGATCAAAGGTCGAACGTCGAAGCTTGCGATCACCGAACGGCTTCGCAGGCTGATGGTGGTCAGTGTGGCGCTTGTGTGCGTCGTGGCCCTCGTTGTTGGACTCGTGTGCTCCTTGCCAGCAGGAGCTCTGACAGCGGCGTTTCTTGTGGCGCCTGCCGTTGAGCTTGCACTCCGACTGGTCGGCCCCTCTGAGCGCAAGCGAATGCAACGCTTTGTTGACCAAGCAGGAGCGACCTTGAACGACGTTCACCCACTTGTGGTCGCCATCACTGGGTCCTATGGCAAGACGTCGACGAAGATGCATCTCACCCAGCTTGCAAGTGGCGCCCGAAGGATGGTTGCAACGCCGGCGAGTTTCAACAACCGAGGTGGTCTAGCGAGGGCAATCAATGAGCATCTGACATCGGGAACCGAAGTCTTCGTGGCTGAAATGGGCACTTACGGCCCAGGCGAGATTGCGGATCTGTGCTCTTGGATCCCGCCGACGATTGCGGTGATCACGGCGATTGGTCCTGTTCATTTAGAACGGTTTGGCTCCCTTGACGTCACGCTCCGGGCAAAGGCTGAAATCACGGCCTCGGCATCGACCGTCATCTTGAACGTCGATGACGGTCGCCTCGCACAGTTGGCGGACGAACTCGAAGCGGCGGGCAAAGTAGTTCTTCGTTGCTCGGGGACCTCGCTCGATGCCGATGTCGGCGTCGTGGTTGGCAGTGATGGACTCGCAACCATTGCTCGTCGTGGACAGGCGAATCTGAGCGAGATCTCGCTTCCCGCTGGCGTGCAGGCGAGCAATGTGGCATGTGCATGGGGGGCGGCAGTCAGCCTTGGGATCGACGATGCCACGCTTGCGGCTCGCATCGACCACCTAGCGCCCGCGGAGAATCGATCGGTCATGGCGACGTCAGCGAGTGGAACGATCGTGCTCGATGACACGTTCAATGCAAATCCCGCCGGCGCCAAGGCAGCGCTTCGACTTCTCGCGTCGCTCGACGTTGATCGACGAGTTCTCGTCACGCCAGGCATGATCGAACTCGGTCCGAAACAGGCGCAAGAGAATGAGACGTTCGCTCGGCAAGCTAGCGAGGTGGTTGACGTTGCCTTGGTGGTTGGCCGCACGAATCGTCGAGCGCTCCTTCGAGGTCTTTCTGGCGCTCGTGTTGAGGTCCTCTCCATGCCCACGCGTGACGCCGCCGTGGCATGGGTACGAGCGAATTCCGGGGCGCGAGATGCAGTTCTCTACGAGAACGACCTTCCCGACCACTACCCTTGAGGCGCGCACCCACTGGGGGTTGTGCAAGCTAGGAGGATTCGGTGGGCGACGTCGCGGTGATCTTCGGTGGTCCTTCCCCTGAGCACGATGTCAGTATCCTCACTGGTCTTCAGGCAGTCAGAGAGTTGAGCTCGCAGGGGACCGTGCTTGCGATCTATTGGACGAAGCGTGGAGAGTTTGTCGAGGTTGATCCCTCGCTTGAAGCCTCTGCATTCGTCAATGGAACCCCTTCTGGAGCGAGTCCGCTTGAGCTCCGCATGGGCGTGGGGTTCGTGGCAGTTGGCAAGCGGCGCTCAAAGGAGCAAAAGCTCGAGATCACCGCAGCCATTCTCTGTACCCACGGGGGTCCAGGGGAAGACGGTTCTCTGCAAGGTGCGCTTGACCTTGCGGGGATCAACTACGCGGGTCCATCGGTTGCCGGTGCGGCGCTCGGTATGGACAAATTGGCTTTTTCGAGTGTCCTTTCGGATCATGGGATTACGGTGCTCCCTCGTCGGGCGTTGACCCCAGCGCTGGAGGAACTCGACTTCGATGGTCCGTATATTGTGAAGCCCCGCTTTGGCGGCTCGTCCATTGGGATTGATGTTGTTGCCGACCTACAAACGGCGAAGGCGCGGCTGACCTCGAATGTCCACCTCCAGATGGGCGCAGTCATTGAGCCATTTCGAGCAGATCTTTCAGACCTGCAAATTGCCGTGAGGACGTATCCGACCCTCGAATTGTCGGCCATTGAGCGGCCAATCAAGACGTCAACGGGATCAGAGATCCTTGACTACCGCGATAAGTACGTCGGGGGAGAGGGAATGGCTTCAGCGCCCCGCGAACTTCCAGCGACCTTGACCGAACAACGTGCGACAGAAGTTCGAGCGGCGGCAACCGCGGTGGCTGAACTCGCCTTGATCCGCGGCATTGCGCGGATTGACTTCATGGAAGGCGAGGCTGGCTGCTTCGTCAATGAGGTCAACACAATCCCAGGTTCGCTGGCTCGGTATCTCTTCATTGACCCGGCTCGATCCTTCCGAGAGATTCTCATGGATCTCGTTCGTGAGGCCATTGAGCGGCCAACCCACCAGTACACAACCTCAGGTGCTGATGGTCTCGTGCTCCGAGGCGCCGCCTCGATCGCGGCAAAACTCGCCTAGCTGCTCCCCGAGAGTTCGCCTTGGAGCTGCCAGTAGCGGTCCTCGGTCGCGACAGATGGGGCAAGGCCAGGCTCAAGGGCATCGAGCTTTTGGAGGTGTTGCGCCCATTCTCGCTGCAATAGATCTGCGTCTCCAGATGCAGCGGCGAGTGTCATTGCCGTTCGGGCGAGTGACTCCGAGTACTGATTCAGCACCCTCGCCCTTCCAACCATCCACTTGCCAAGTTCAATGAACCCCTCATCAAGGGCGAGAGCAGCGGCTCGAGCAACTGCGGTCGTGAGGCTCACCGAAAGCGCAGAAGCATGGCCCTCGGTCGTGAACCAGTCGTAGCCGAGGACCACCGATTCGAGTGGTGGACCTTCAATGAGGTCACACGCGGCTCGAACGAGTGCGATCACCTCTAGAGGATTGGTGGAGTGGCGAGCTTCAGCCAGCAGTCCCTCAAGTTGCGTCACGTCACATCGCACGTGGACACCGAGGCGATACGAACCTGATCGAGTTGCCGTTGGCAAGTGGGGTTGTCCTTCGAGGTCGACACCGAGTGAACGCCGAAGAGCGGAGACCGTGTTCGACAGGCTTTTGGCGGCTCCATCGGCACCGTCGGAACCAAGCACTCTGGTCCGAAGTTGTTCGCCCGTCAGTGGTGCTGCCGCATGGAGCGAAAGATACGCCGCCACTTCAACGGCTCGTCGCGCCCGTCGGGGTTCGAGCGCTTCAGCGAGACCGTCAATTCGAGGCAGTTGGGTGAGTAGTCGCACCAACGGTTTACTGCCGGCGAGTGGCGGATGCTCGGGTGCATCTGCTTCTTCACGATCTGGCGAGAGGGCAGCAAAGAGCTCAGCCGGGACGCCGAGTCGATCAAAGGTCTTCGTTCCCGATGACGACGTGACCTCGACGTGCTCATGAACCTCAACTTCGAGGTCGCTTCCTTGCCTCATGGTGGTCACGACCACGGCAGCGTTCCTCGTCGTCTCGTTCAGTTGCTCAGGCGCACCGATGAACAGCAGTGGCCCTTCGGCGCCCAATGCGACATGGTCAGCGGCAACGTTCGGGTCGTTCGTCACGGTGGCTCGGTGTCGAATGGGCCATGCCGAGGCGAGGAGCTCACCGAGTCGCAGGAGATCCGGCCCTTTCGGTCCGGCAAGAGAGATCACTGAACCAGGGGGAAGGAGCGCGACCTGTGGCTGGCCACCATGGATACCAAGAGGGAGTGCGATCAGGTGATCGAGCGTCCCGGTTGACGCTTGGAACTGACCATTCACTCGACCGAGGTCGACGAGTTCAGGTGCCGAGCCACGTGGCGCTGCTTCGGCGAGTTTTGTCATGGCGGCATCGACGAGACCGCCTTGGAGCACTTCGTGTCCGAAGGAGAGGGCAGCCTCGGCAACTGGAGGCACGGATGGTTCATCTTCATCATCGACCTGACGACGTTTCCGTCGCGAAGCGGCGGCCCCAGCGAGAAGACCAAGTCCCAATGCCCCAATGAATGGGAGGAAGTCATCATCTGATGGTCGAGCCCCCAGATTCGTGTCGAGCACGACCGGAGCCTTTGGTGCACTGGTGCGGTTGGGTGGTGCCTCTTGGTGAGCGCCTTCTGCTTGGTCGATGACTGGAGGCACCACTCGTGTAACTGAACGTGGGGGATCAAGTGCGGGAATGGAGAATCTCCATCCAGTGCGAATGAGGCGCGCATTGGAAAAAACCTCTCCACCTTGAAATACCTTCTGGAAGTTGGCATCGAGAAGTACCGGGTACCGCCGTCCATCGCCATAGAACTTCTCGGCAATGCTCCAAAGACAGTCACCGTTCTGCACGACATAGAACCTCGCTGCCGAGGTCGTGGAGGCATTTGTTTTGAGGGTGGTCGACGTATCCGGAAGGATTGATCCGGTGTGGAATTCGCTTCCGGAGGGACGGACGGACGTGGCAGATGCACCTCCAGCAAGTCCAATGAGCAGGCTGAGAGCGAGGGCAACTTGCCCTGCAAGCCGATTGACGCGACTGTCGGTTGAACCACGTGCGTGCAGGTGTGCCCAGGTGGACGTGAGCAGCCCAAAGGCGAGAACTGCCCAGGCAAGTCCAACAATGGACAAAAGGCCAAGTTCAACAACGTTGAACCACGGTGGGCGACCTGAAGGTCGATGCGTTGCCAACACCGCCAGTGCTGAAGGGATGCCGAACATCAGGAGGAGTGCAATGAACAAACTTCGTATCGCTTCGGTCTTCGATGTTGGGCTCAAAGTGACGCTCCGGTATAGGTGAGGCTGTAGGACTGGACGCCATTTGCCGTTGCGGTGATGACCAAGAAGCTGTCGCCAAGGGGGAGTGGGTTCTTGAGTGACGTGCCTGCGGCGAGAACGGTCGGCGTTCCATTTCCGAACGTCACGAGGAGGTCCTCGCTTGATTCGTTTTTGATGAACACCGTTGCGCCCGTCAAATCGCCATGGAAGAGATAGCTGGCGAGCGCTGCCATAGGGGCATCGACGTAGCCGTTTATGTGCGGGTGAGGGACGGCGAATGCGGCGGGTTCGATTGTCGGCACTGGCATGGTGGAGGTCGTCGTCGTGGACGGGGCGGGACTCGTCGGCTGCGAGGGCTGACGTCGTTGGCTGATCACCCGAGCGGCCTTGAGGATCTGGATCTTGGTCACCGACCCCCGAGAAGGGTTCCCAGGGACGAGCGAAGAAGGGGACGTGGTCCGCGGGGGATTCTTGACGGCGGGTTGCTCGAGTCCCCTCCTCGCTTGGTGCTCTAGGTGAGAAGGAACGAGAAACCCTAAGCATGCGACGCCGAGTGAGGCGGCGGTCAGAAGTGCCCAAGTGACGGGTTGATCGCCTCGACGTCGCACCGTTCACCGTTCCACTCGCGATTGGGAAGGTTCCCGTTCTGGCGACGCTAGGTCGAAACTGGAGAGAAGTTGCCGCGCCCCTTCCTCAGCAAGGCGGCGAATCTCGCGTTCCGGCAGTCCGAGCCTCCGTCGGAGTTCGCCCCACGTGAGGTCGGAAACCAGCCGGCCAGCGAGCACGGTGGCCGTCGAGTGGCTGAACATTGAAAGTCGTTTCGCCAAAATATCTTCAACGGTGAGCTTTCCACTCAAATCTTCCAGGTCACGAAGGGTTGAGAGGTCGGAGGTCTTGCTCCTTCGATGGGAGAGACCCTGACGGCGAAGTCGGAGGCGGACGGCCGAAAGTATGTCCGGTCCCGCGTACTTGCGATGCTGGCCCGCCCATCCTTGGCACACTTCGAATGCCGAGGAAATTGCATCGATCAGCAGGTCACCGGGCGTTTCCCATCCGAGCCCCTTTCCCCAGCCGAGGCTTCGACCAACGCCCAGAAGGCCCGGGAGGAGCGCTTGGACAAGTGCTCGTGTAGCGACTGGTTCTTCGGCACTCCGTTCCAACAACTCGGTAAGGAGCTTGAACCGCTCGGAGGTAAGGAGCGGCCCATTGGTTGAAAGTGCAGTCGTCAAGCCGACCTCTCGAATACAAGGAGCAATTGGCTCGAGTGCGAGGAGGAGCAGTTGTCCAGGTCGAGACTTTTCCGTGTCGAGCCAGTCAATGGTCAAGTTGGTCATGATCGTGGTGGTGTCCATTGAGCGAGCATGGGTGCGCGCCTGCCCACGACAGTGCCCACCACGTTGCCCAAGGGTTTGCTGGGAACGGTCAAGGGACCCAAGTACGCTTGCTCACATGGATCTTGAGCACTTCTACGAAAGCAATGAAGCCCGTCGCACCTCTGACGAAGTCGAGTTCGGTTCAGAGTGGGTAGGTGAGGACGGCGATATCTTTCAGTTGAGCTGGATTGAAGCGACCGGCGAGATGTACTTGATGGCCGACACGCCAAATACCCCGGTCGTGGACGGATTTGGCGACATCATTCCAACTCCTGAGCAATCGTCAGAACTCGAAGTCGAAGTACTTGGCACCGTTGGCACCCTCGACGAAGTTCACACCATCCTTGAGGGATGGCAAGACGTCTGTGGCGAACCCGCAAGCCTCGGGTGGCTGAAGTCCCGACTTTCTGAGCGTGGCCTCAAGGCCTAGATACCTGCAGCAGCGTTCATTTCAAGGGGAGTCGGTAGCCCAATGAGCATTGAGGTGAACTGCGTTGCGAGATTGTTGGTCCCCATGTCGGTGTCCTCAGGGAGCACGCCACTCTGGATGAGCAGATCCGTCAGCCGAAGCATGATCACCGAGAACCGAAATCCAGCAAAGACCTCATAGAACTCGAGGTCGTGGACTGGTCGACCGAGAAGCTCTTGAAAGCGGTCAATACTCGCTTCTCGCGTGGCAAATCCCGATGGGGCTGGCACGCCGAGTCCCTCAGAGAATTGCCGGTTGAAGTACAAGAACCAACCGAAATCGAGTTCTGCTGGAGCAAAGGCAGCCATCTCCCAGTCAACGACCGCCGCAGGGCGGAAGTCCGACCAGATGATGTTGCCAATTCGAGCATCGCCCCATGAAAAGCCAAGCGGACCTTCAGTCGCTGGACGGTGGGCAACCAACCAGTCCCAGATTG
>CAIXCS010000083.1 GCA_903918025.1 uncultured Actinomycetes bacterium | reverse complement strand
CGGTGATGTGACAGGTGCGCTTGCGAATACGAGTGGCACGGCCTCGAGCACGTGGTCGCCACCGCTTCATGGTGGTTCCCTCGTCCGCAAAAGCAGCGGCAACGTAGAGCTCGTTCGCGTCTTGGTGATCGTTGTGCACTGCGTTGGCAACTGCCGACTGCAGCACCTTCAGGATGACGCCAGCAGCCTCACGCTCGGTTGAGCGAAGGATGTCTGCTGCGTAGGCAACCTCTTCGCCCCGGATCAAGTCCAGAACGACGCGTGCCTTGCTTGGAGACATGTGGAAGCTCTTGAGGACAGCCTTCGTCCCTGGGCGCTCGTTGGTCTTCGGTCCAGTCATCGCCGACCTGCCTTCTCCTGGCCGGCGTGATACCGGAAGGTGCGGGTTGGCGCGAACTCGCCAAGCTTGTGGCCGACCATTGATTCGGTCACGTACACCGGCACGTGACGACGACCGTCGTGGACCGCAAAGGTGTGGCCGACGAAGTCAGGAATGATCGTTGACCGACGAGACCAGGTCTTGATGACCTTCTTCTCGCCAGCTTCATTGAGTGCGTCAATCTTCTTGAGCACGTGGGCGTCCACAAAGGGACCCTTCTTCAAGCTACGGGGCATTCGTGCCAGTCCTTCCAACTACCGTCGACTGCCGCGGGTGCGGCGACGACGGACGATCATTGAGTCGGAGTCCTTCCGACGAGCTCGGGTGCGGCCTTCAGGTTGGCCCCACGGTGAAACAGGGTGACGGCCACCAGAGGTCTTGCCTTCACCACCACCAAGTGGGTGGTCAACCGGGTTCATAGCGACACCACGAGTCTGGGGGCGAACACCCTTCCAGCGGTTTCGACCGGCCTTACCAATCTTGATGAGTTCGAATTCTGCATTACCAACCGTGCCAAGCGTTGCTCGGCAGTCGATCGGCACACGACGCATTTCCGTTGACGGAAGACGCAAGGTCGCATACCCGCCGTCTTTCGCCACGAGCTGAATCGACATGCCAGCCCCACGTGCCATCTTGCCGCCGCCACCAGGGCGAAGCTCGACGTTGTGGATGACGGAACCGGTTGGGATGTAGCGCATTGGCAGGGCATTACCCGGCTTGATGTCTGCACCCTGACCTGAAACCACCATGTCGCCAACTGACAGACCAGCGGGCGCAAGGATGTAGCGCTTCTCGCCGTCCAAGTAGTGGAGCAACGCAATGCGGCAGTTGCGGTTCGGGTCGTATTCAATTGCGGCAACCTTGGCCGGAATCCCGTCCTTGGTGCGCTTGAAGTCAATGATGCGGTACTGCTGCTTGTGGCCACCACCGCGGTGACGCGAGGTCTTGCGACCGTAGGCATTGCGGCCACCGGTCTTTGGCTTTGGAGCGAGCAGCGACTTTTCAGGCGTCGTCTTCGTGATCTCGGAGAAGTCCGAGACGGTCTGGAAACGACGACCTGGGCTTGTTGGTTTCCTAGCGCGGAGTGCCATCAGTTCCTCAGTTCTCGAAGAGGTCGATCTTGTCGCCAGCGACCAGCGTGACAAGTGCACGCTTCAGGTCAGGACGACTGCCGGATGTGTTGGTGCGACGGTTCTTCGTCGACTTGCCCTTGCGGATCATGGTGTTGACCTTGGCCACTCGAACACCGAAGGCCTGCTCAACCGCATGGCGAACGTCGATCTTGGTGGCATCGTTGGCCACCACGAAGACGTAGACGCCTTGGTCCATGAGGGCGTAGGTCTTCTCAGAGACGACCGGACGTACGAGGACTGCCATTGCGTCGCGCATCAGAGTGCCTCCGCCTTCTCTGCCACCGGCAAGGTGGCATCGGTGAACAGGATCCAGTCGTGCAAGAGCACGTCATAGGCATTGAGCTGGTCAGCAGTCTGCAACGTCACGTTTGGCACATTGCGAAAACTGAGCGCCGTTGCTGAGTCAGTTGGTTCGACGATGACGAGAACCTTGCCCTCAAGCTCAAGGGCCATGAGGATGGAAATGGCATCCTTGGTCTTGGCGGCTTCAATGGCGAAGGTGTCAATCAGCGCAATGCGCTCAATGGCGGCACGGTCGGACAATGCCGACAAGAGCGCCAACTTGATCATCTTCTTTGGAGTCTTCTCGGCGTACTTGCGAGGCTTCGGTCCGAGTGCCACGCCACCACCGGTGAACTGGCTGGCCCGAGGCGTACCCTGACGTGCACGGCCGGTGCCCTTTTGGCTGAACGGCTTCTTTCCACCACCGCGAACTTCTGCGCGGGTCTTGGTGGACTGGGTGCCGGATCGACGAGCATTGAGCTGCGCCTTGGTCACCTGGTGGAGCACAGGAATGTTTGGTTCGATACCAAAGATCGTCGGCTCGAGGTCAACCTTGCCAAGAACCTTTCCGGTCTTGTCACGGCGGTCAACGGAACGAAGCTGCGGAGCAGCCTTTTCCTTCTTGACCGGTCCACGGAGGAGCATCGTCATCGCGCACCTGCCTTCTTCGTTGGCACCTTGACGGAGTTGCGGAGAACGACCGTCGCACCCTTGGAACCAGGAATTGCTCCCTTGACCAAGATGATCTGGCGCTCAGGGTCCGCAGCAACAACTTCCAGGTTGAGCGCAGTCACTTGACCGCCACCCATGCGACCGGCCATCCGGGTTCCCTTGAACACACGACCAGGGGTCGCACAGGCGCCAATGGAACCAGGAACGCGGTGCGCCTTGTGGTTACCGTGGCTAGCCCCTTGACCTTTGAAGTTGTGGCGCTTCATGCCACCGGCGAAGCCCTTGCCCTTGGAGGTGGCAATGGCGTCAACCTTCTCGCCCTTCTCCCACATCTCTGCGGTGAGCTCTTGGCCCACGGCATAGGCCGAGACATCTTCGAGTCGAAGCTCTAAGAGCTTTGCCCCAGGAGTAACCCCTGCTGCTTCGAAGTGGCCAGACTCGGGACGGTTGAGTGCTGACGCACGCTTCGTTCCCCAGGTGACTTGGAGCGCGGCGTAACCATCGCTCTCGTCAGTCTTCACCCGGACGACTCGAACCGGCGTGACCTTAAGCACGGTCACCGCAACGACCCGGTTCTGGTCGTCCCAGACCTGGGTCATGCCGATCTTCTCTCCGACAATCGCTTTCGTTGCCATGAACTCGCAACTTTCCTCTCGCACGTGGAAGCCGGATCGCTTACACGCAGACGCTCCATCCGGGTTTCCCCGAACGGAGCGCTCGACTTTGTTGGCCCAGGGTCCCCTCGTTACCGAGGGCTCAGGGGCACATCACTTGTGGTGGTGGATCTTCCCGCCCCGAAGGGCGGAAGGATCACACTACACGGTTCAACCCGTCACACCAAATTGGCGTAACTGGCTAATTCTGTTGAAGCTTGATCTCGATATCCACACCGGCGGGAAGATCAAGTCGCTGAAGCGAGTCGACCGTCTTTGGGGTGTGCTCGACAATGTCGACCAGGCGCTTGTGCACCCGCATCTCGAAGTGCTCCCGACTGTCCTTATGCTTGTGCGGCCCACGAACCACCGTGTACCGGTGCTTCTCGGTCGGCAACGGTACTGGCCCCTGGACTTTCGCCTGGGTGCGCAGCACAGTCTGGACAATCTTCTCCGTCGACTGGTCCAAGATCTCGTGATCGTAGGCCTTCAGACGGATACGAATCTTCTGACGGGGTCCGTCAGCCATAGTCGCCAGCCCTACTTCAGGATCTTCGTGACGCGACCGGCACCAACAGTGCGGCCACCTTCACGGATGGCGAAGCGAAGGCCTTCGTCCATAGCGATGGGCTTACCAAGTTCGACGATCATCTCGGTGTTGTCACCAGGCATAACCATTTCGGTGCCCGCAGGGAGCTCGATGGTTCCAGTGACGTCCGTGGTGCGGAAGTAGAACTGAGGACGGTAGTTGGAGAAGAACGGCTTGTGACGGCCGCCTTCTTCCTTCGTCAAGATGTAGACGTTGGCTTCGAAGTTCGTGTGAGGGGTGATCGAGCCAGGCTTGCAAAGCACCTGTCCACGCTCGACTTCTTCCTTCTTCGTTCCACGGAGCAGCACGCCGACATTGTCGCCGGCCTGACCCTCATCGAGGAGCTTGCGGAACATCTCAATGCCGGTGACGGTCGTCTTCTGGGTGGTCGTGAGACCAACGATTTCGACTTCTTCACCAACCTTGACCACACCCTGCTCAATCTTGCCGGTGACGACCGTTCCACGACCAGTGATCGACATGACGTCTTCAACTGGCATGAGGAAAGGCTTGGCGGTGTCACGCTCTGGCTCAGGAATGTAGGAGTCAACCGCTGCCATGAGCTCGACGATGTTCTCGGACCACTTCTCGTCACCCTCGAGTGCCTTGAGTGCAGAGACGCGAATGATCGGGGTGTCGTCACCAGGAAACTCGAACGCGTTCAAGAGTTCGCGAACTTCCATCTCGACGAGCTCCAAGAGCTCCTCGTCTTCAACGACGTCGGCCTTGTTGAGGGCGACGACGATGTACGGAACGCCGACCTGACGGGCAAGCAGCACGTGCTCACGAGTCTGGGGCATCGGGCCATCGGTCGCTGACACCACGAGGATGGCACCGTCGATCTGAGCCGCACCGGTGATCATGTTCTTGATGTAGTCAGCGTGACCTGGCATGTCGACGTGCGCGTAGTGACGGTTCGGCGTCTCGTACTCGACGTGTGCCACGTTGATGGTAATTCCGCGCTGACGCTCTTCAGGGGCCTTGTCGATCTGGTCGAACGGGGT
>CAIXCS010000082.1 GCA_903918025.1 uncultured Actinomycetes bacterium | reverse complement strand
TGCCACTCGAAGTTGGTCGTACTCGTTGTACTTTCCGACACCGCCAAACGCAATCCTGTCGTAGATCTCGGAGATCTTGTGGAGGGATCGAGAAGGGTTCTCTGCAACCAAAATAATGCCGTCAGCTGCGACAGTGGCAACGAGCGAACGACCTCGTGCGATGCCCTTTTGGGCAAACTCTGCCTTGTCCTTCATCATCTGCTCGGGACCGACGTAGTACGGCATGCTCATCGCGATACCTCACGTCGGGCTCGACGAACTTCAACGACAGCGGCGAAGCGAGCAGCAACCTCATCTTCGGGAACTGCCCGATACCCCAAACGATCGACAACCGCCACAATTGGATAGATACCGCGGAGCGGGTCCGGTCCCCCAGTTGCAGAATCCTCATCGGCTGCGTCGTAGAGAGAAGCAACCGCCAGATCAACGGCTGCTTCAGTTGAAAGTTCGGGTCGAAATCCAGCCTTGAGCGTTGCCTTGGCATGGACGGATCCAGAGCCGGTGCTCGCGAAGTCAGTCTCTTCGTACCGTCCACCGAGTCCGTCGTAATCAAAAATTCGTCCAGTCGAGCGTGCGAGGTCATACCCACAGAACAAGGGAATTGCCGCAAGGCCTTGCATGGTCAGCGGGAGGTTCGCTCGAACCATCTGGGAGAGCTGGTTGGCCTTGCCCTCAAGCGAAATCGATACTCCCTCGACTTTTTCGTAATGTTCCAATTGCACCTGGAAGAGACGAACCATCTCCATGGCAAATGCTGCAGTGCCAGCAATGGCGATGGCGGAAAAGCGGTCAGCGGGGAATACCTTTTCGACGGAACGATTGGCAATGGCGTGACCAATCGTCGCTCGTCGGTCACCCGCCATGACCACGCCATCACTTGACTTCAGTGCAACGACGGTCGTCGCATGTCGAACGTGGAGTTCTTCAGCCATTGTCGGAAGTGCAACGGGCGTCCCTGCCTTCGCCAGCAGCGCCAGGAAGTTTGAACCAGGGTCCTCAGTGATTGGATACATCGGTAGGGCCACTACTGCCCGCCCTTCTGGACGTAGTTGCGCACGAATTCCTCCGCGTTGTCCTCAAGGACCTCATCAATTTCGTCCAGGAGACTATCGAGATCTGCCTTCAACTTGTCGCTCGAGTCGCCGGAACCAGCGGCGACCTCTTCGATCGGGGCACTCTCGCGTTCTCGCTCCGGACGTCGTACTTGCTCACGCTCTGCCATACCTACTCCTAGGTCTCAAGTGCCTCAAGGAGATCGCTCGCCGTTGAGCATTCTTCGAAGAGCGCTCCCGTAGTGGCAGCAGTTCCTCTTGTGGGATCCATCATAGGGACACGCCGCAACGGATCCACGCCGAGGTCAAACACCACCGAATCCCAATTCGCGCTTTCAATTTGCGCTCGATAGCGTTGGAGACACTTTCCTCGAAAGAAGGCCCTTGTTGTGGTTGGAGGCTGTACCTCTGCTTGTTCGACTTCTTCGTCGCTGGTGAGGCGCTCAAGCCCGAGCTTCGCTGCAAGCGAACGCTCCGGTCGGAGGTCGTGATACTGCAGATCCATTGCCCGAAGCCGAATGTCGGTCCACTCTAGAGTATGACGCTCTCGGTAGGCCTCAAAGAGTCGCCGCTTTGCTATCCAATCAACCGTCGATGATGCGTCATCTGGGTCCCGCTCAAGTTGTTGGAGTACTTCCCCCCAGCGTTTGAGGCAGAGTTCGCCACTTCCGTCCGCTCCGAGCACATCGAGTCCATGGGATGCGGCGTAGGAAACAGCAGCTTCGTAGAAAACCACCTGCATTTCCAGTGCCGTCATCATCTTGCCCGAAGTAAGCCGAAAGGGACGTTTCAACGAGACGTCACACGAAATTTGGCGGAACGCCTGCACCGGGTCCTCAGGGAGAAAGGCCTCGAAGTTGAAGACTCCATCTTCTGCCATTGCCAAAATGAGGGCAGTCGTCGAGAGTTTGAGAAACGTTGCAACTTCGCTGAGATTGGCATCTCCAATGATGACGTGGAGTCGTCGGAACCGCAGTGGATCAGCGTGGGGTTCATCTCGCGTGTTGATGATTGGCCGTTTGATCGTCGTCTCGAGACCGATCACCTCCTCGAAGAACTCGGCTCGTTGCGTCAATTGAAAGGGAACGCCGTCGACTGCTTGATCAGCAAATTCAAACCCGACCTTCCCGGCGCCACAGAAGATTGAGCGAGTGATGAAGTGGGGCACGCAGGCAGAAACAACATCGCCAAATGGAAGGTTTCGATCGACGAGGTAGTTCTCATGACAGCCGTAAGAATTCCCCTTACCGTCGGAATTATTCTTGTAGACGAGGATCGCAGGTGCCAAAGGATTTGCTCCCCTCGCTGCCTGAACCGCGTGGCGAAGTACGA
>CAIXCS010000081.1 GCA_903918025.1 uncultured Actinomycetes bacterium | reverse complement strand
TCACATGGCCAGCGTGAATGAAGTAGATGGCCACGTAGCTACCGGCTTCGACTGGTTCAGCGAAGGGAGAAGTTGAAGGAAATCGCTTGTCTTTCAACGCCTTTGGTGCCACCCATCGGCTTCCGGCGAGGATCCAAGGTCCAACCATGCAGCCGCCATAGAAGTGGTCGCGTTCATACCAGCGGTTGTAGGCAACCTCATGGCCGACGTTTGGATCCACCATCGTGAACAACATGCTGCCGACTTTGACCGGATACTCCTGCATTGCGCCCCCTGAAATCGCTGAATGGCCTTTACCTTCGCAGAAGTTCCGGTGTGGCGTCCAACTACTTGCGCGTTTGGAAATCCTCTTCGGCGAGTCGCTGGTTCAAGAGGGCTGAGATCTTGCTCTCGCGACCGTTCCGCAAGGAAGCACGATGGGCCGAGATGTTCGCATCGAGATCTTGAAATGCCAAGGCGCTTCCCACGGAATCCGCCGAGAAGTTTGAGATATTTCCCCGTGAGATTCCCAGATCACCACCAGATTGAAAGGCATCCTGATTCGCCCCGAGGTACAGGAATCCCCAACCAAGGGCTTCTTTGGTCTTGATCAACTTGGCGATCGCCTTGAGAGAGAACTCCACACTCGCGTTCTCCTCGCCATCGGTGAAGAGCACGACGAGCTGTTCCTCAGGTGGCAGGCCTTCAGTGGCAAGGGTCTTTACTCGGGAAGACGCGTTGGCGAGCATTTGGCCAAGTGCATCGAACAATGGCGTCGATCCTCTTGGGGCGAATGTTGAACTGTTGAGCCGCCTCACCTTTCTGATCGGGAGGGCATCAACAAGCACCTCTTGAGGATCCTGGCTGTCGAACTGGACCAGAGTCATTACCGCATCGGATCCGTTCATCTTCTGTCCCTTGAGGAACTGGTTGAAGCCACCGATGACATCTGAGGCACTTGAGGCCATTGAACCCGATCGATCGAGAAGAAAGTGGATGTGAAGGTTGGTTGGGGTCGTGGAAGTAGTGGGCATGCTGCTGCTCCTTCTTGGTTCTTCGGCGCCTCGCTTGAGCGTGGTTGTTCCGAATCGAGTCCTCAACACCGACTTCGACTGCCGAAACCGGTTCGAAGGACTCGGCGGCCGCGCACGGTGTCGTCAACCTCTAGAGCCTCAGCGTGTCGCTCGAGCGCTCGATGACGGTTGACGTACACCTTGGCGATCCGTCTCTACGCACTATGCAGAGAGGGTGTGACGCGCCTTTTCGAAGGTGAGTTGTCTTGAGAGCGAAGGGGAGCAATCTCTGCCCTGAGGGCACCCCTGCTAGGTTAAAAAACCAGAACATGTTCTCGTTTGAACTTGATCCGGACTCCTGGAGGAATCATGGCAAATCCCGTCATTGTTGAAGCAGGCCGCACTCCCATTGGGAAACGAAACGGTCAGCTTTCAGGGCTGCACGCAGCTCACCTTCTGGCCCATGCCCAGGTAGGGGTAATGGAGCGGGCTGGAATCGACCCAGTGATTGTTGAGCAGGTGATTGGCGGTTGCGTCACCCAAGCTGGAGAGCAAGCGTCAAACGTGACGAGGACGGCCTGGCTCTCACAGAAGCTTCCCTACACAACCTCGGCGACGACGATTGACTGCCAATGTGGATCCGCCCAGCAGGCCAACCATATGATTAACAACCTCATCGTTGCCGGTGCCATTGACGTTGGCTTGGCTTGTGGCGTTGAAGCGATGAGCCACGTTGGCCTTGGAGCGAATGCAATGAACGGGCCAGGATCCTCCAAGCCACCGGAATTCCCCTGGGACATGCCAGATCAATTCAATGCTGCCGAGCGGATTAGCCAGAAGTACGGCATCACCCGTGAAGACGTTGATTGGCTTGGCTTTGAGTCCCAGCGGAAGGCAGCCATCGCCGTTGCTGAAGGACGATTTGACCGAGAAATCATTCCGGTTGAGGCACCGATAGTCGGGGAAGAAGGCGTGATGGGCGTGCACGATCACGGCACCCAACTCGTGACCAAGGATGGTGGACCTCGCGAGACCACGAAGGAAGGGCTTGCCAACCTCCGCACGGTGCTTCCCGATGGCATGCATCATGCCGGAAACTCTTCGCAGATTTCCGACGGTGCTGCAGCGGTTCTCTGGATGTCAGAGGAGCGCGCCAACGCGGAAGGCCTTCGACCGAGGGCTCGTATCGTCGCACAGGCACTCG
>CAIXCS010000080.1 GCA_903918025.1 uncultured Actinomycetes bacterium | reverse complement strand
TCAACCATCATGATGGCGATTTCTGCATCAGCGGCGTCGGACAGTGCACGACCGGCGACAACGAGCTCGAACGTCGAGTCGTCGCCCTCTTGGAAGGTTGGGTGAGGAATCCAGGTTCCCTCGGTCGAGTACGCAAGGCGGACAGCACCAATCGGGCCATCGAAAGGAATTCCCGACAACATGAGCGCAGCAGATGCGGTGTTGATGGCGAGAACGTCGTGTGGGTTCTCCTGATCCGCTCCAAACACGGTGCCAACAACGTGCACTTCATTGCGGAAACCTTCAGGGAACGAAGGGCGAAGGGGGCGGTCAATCAAACGACAGGTCAAAATGGCCTGGTCTGAAGCCTTTCCTTCACGGCGGAAGAACGAACCTGGAATCTTTCCAGCTGCGTAGGCCCGCTCCTCAATATCAACGGTGAGGGGGAAGAAATCCGTGCCTTCACGAACGCTGCGTGCAGCGGTAGCGGTGACAAGGATGATGGTGTCTCCAACACGTCCGACGACTGCGCCGTCGGCGAGTTGTGCAAGCTTTCCAGCTTCAAAGCTGAGCGTGCGATCAGTCTCAGCAATTTGAGCTGAGACAGCAATGGCCTTGGCCATGGGTGTTCCTCTTTCTGTAGAGGACGCCGCCTGCCGGTTCCCAGTAGTCGGCCACCTCGACTGGAACCTGTGAGGTGATCGGCGACTGGCAGCCGATCCTGGTCGGCGTCGCTATGGGTTCCCCTCGCGAACGAAGGGTGATCTCGGCCTAGCGCCGAATACCGAGTTCTGCGATGATCGTGCGGTAGCGCTCTACGTCATTTTCCCGGACATAGTCAAGGAGACGACGACGCTTACCAATGATCTTCATCAGTCCACGGCGAGTGTGGTGATCGTGCTTGTGGGCACGGAGGTGTTCAGTCAACCGCGTGATCCGGTCCGTCAACAACGCAATCTGCACCTCGGGCGAACCGGTGTCGGTGTCGTGCTTTTGGTGGGTGGCGATGATGGCAGGTTTTGCTTCGGACGTTGCAGACATAGAACGAACAGACCTCAAAATGAGCGGTTTGGCGAGCGCCCAGATTGGGCTGCTGCCTGAGCCGGGGTTTCCGACGTACGAATCGTAGCAGGCCGAGAAGGGTAAAACCTCATTCTGCGGCTGCGAGAATTGTCCTGGTCGCAGCGACATCTCGATGCATCTGCTCGATGAGGCTCTCGACCGACTCAAATCGCTGCTCATCTCGTAACTTTTCAACGAACGTCACCTCAAGGTGCTGTCCATAAAGATCTCGATCAAAATCAAGGAGATAGCACTCGATCAGTGGATCGGCGTGCTCGTAGAACGTTGGGCGCCGACCCACGGAGATAGCGGACTGCACGACTTCTCCTGAGCTCAAGGTCACGTAGCCGGCGTAAATCCCCACTCCAGGCTGAGCAAGTCCGTCAGCAATTCCTAGGTTGGCGGTCGGAAAGCCAAGTTCAGGGCCACCGCGTCCGTCTCCATGTTCGACGAGCCCTCGCAAACTAAAGGATCTCCCCAGAAGTTCTGCGGCGAGTTTGACGTCTCCATTCGCCACCAGTTGACGAATTCGGGTCGAGCTAATCGGCTGATCACCGGATCCAGCCAGATCAAGGCCGAACACTTGAAAGCCGAAGCGCTCCCCCAGTTCACCGAGCAGCGAGACATCTCCCCTCCGATTCCGACCGAACCGAAAGTCTGCGCCGACCACCACATACCTGGCACCAAGGGCATTCACGAGCACGTCTTCAATGAACGCTTCGGGCTCTTCAGTAGCCCGCTGTGCGTCAAATGGCACCACGCAAGTGGTGTCAACGCCGAGCGAAGCTAGCAAGTCGAGCTTCGTCTCGACATCAGTCAGAAGACGAGGTGCATCTTGTGGACGAACCACCGAGAGTGGATGGCGGTCGAAGGTGACGACGGTAAGAGGAAGGCCGGGCTCCCCGTTACGTCGCATTGAGGCAAGCACTTCTTGGTGGCCGCGATGGACGCCATCAAATGCGCCAATGGTGAGCATGCAGCCATTCTTGGGAGGAACCGCTGACTCCGGAGTGACAACCAACACCGCTACAGGCTAGACCGAGCGGATCTCCGGCCCAACAATCGGACTAACTCGCGGCAAGTACGACCGAGGGGACGATTCGGTCAGTCTCTGTTGGTTCGTAGACGGCAAGAAGATTGCCGCCGCCATCAACGATTGCAAAGGGACCGGCACCTGACGCTCCGAGCGAAACTTTGTCGAGTGCAAGACCACGACTCACCATGGTGGCGATCTCTGTCGTCACCACAATCTGATCAAGATGCGCCATTGCTTGCGCCGGGGTAAGCACCGAATGCGGAATTGCTCCCTGCGCTCGAGCTGTCTCTGCATCTGCAGTCAGTTGATCAAGCGTCCTCGCCGACTTCTCCGAGAACGAACCACTTCGGTAACGACGAAGGTTTCGAAGGTGTGCTCCTCCTCCGAGTTTGACGCCAAGATCGGCCGCCAGCACGCGAATGTAGGTACCCGAGGACACCGTGGCATCCATGTGCAGCACCATTGGATCTTCGGTCATGGTGACGAGCAACTCATGGACCGTCACGGGGCGTGGAGGACGCTCGACCTCAATACCCTGTCTTGCAAGTTCATGGAGACGTTTTCCGTCAATTTTGACTGATGACACCATTGGAGGTATCTGCAAAATGTCACCGGTGAGCGAAGCGACTGCTTCGTCAAGGCGCTCTGGATCAACACTCATCTCAAAAGTCCCTGTTACCTCACCAGAGGCATCGAGCGTCGAGGTGGTTGAGCCAAGCACAACATCACAGGTGTAACACTTCTCTCGCTCCGTTAAATAGCGAAGCAGCCGAGTAGCTCTTCCGAGGCCAACGAGCAAAATCCCCGTTGCATCGGGATCAAGCGTTCCGGCATGACCAATACGTCGTTGCCCGTAAATGCGTCGGCACCGGGCGACGACATCATGGCTTGTCCATCCGGCTTCCTTGTCAATGACGACGAGTCCATCAATTCCAGACGGGACTGCCTTCACTGGTCGTCGTCCTCATGTGCTTTGCGCAAGAGTTCGTCAATTCTCGCTCCTGCGACAATCGAGGGATCAACAGCAAATCGGAGCTTCGGCGTGCGCTTGAGCGTCACCTGCCTCGAAATGGTCTTTTGAAGGTGCACACGTCGATCTTCGAGTGCGTCAGCCTGATCTTGACTCAGCGAGTCGACGTAGATCGTCGCCAACGAAAGGTCTCCGGCAACATCAACCTCAGTGATCGTCACTCGTGCGAGGCGTTCATCGGCATCTCTGAGCCGTTCAATTTCCTCTGCCAACACCTGGCGAAGGACCTGGTTGACCCGAAGCATCCGGCTGTAACCCGCTGCGGGTTTCCCCCGGTGTCCGCGTGTCGCCATGAATTACGCCCTAGGAATCTCTCGCTCCTCGAAGGTCTCAATGATGTCGCCCTCTTTCAAGTCTTGGTAGTCGGAGAGACCGATTCCACACTCAAACCCAGAGGCAACTTCACGAGCATCATCCTTGAAGCGACGCAATGACGTGATGGAGCCCTTCCAGATGATGGTTCCCTCGCGGAGGAATCGAACCTTCGATCCCCTCGTGATGACACCATCTCGGACGTAGCAACCAGCAATGGCGCCAAGCTTCGGCACACGGAAGACCTCACGGACTTCTGCTTCGCCGGTAATGACTTCCTCGTACTCAGGCGCCAACATACCGACCATGGCGGCTTCAATTTCCTCGATCAGCTTGTAGATGATCTCGTAGGTACGAATGTCAACGTCACTCTTTTCAGCGAGCTCACGACTCCGCTTGTCGGGACGAACATTGAATCCAATGATGGTTGCATTCGACGCCGAGGCCAATTGGACATCGTTCTCGGTGATGCCGCCAACCCCGCGATGGATGAAGTGCAACTTGACTTCATCTCGCTCGAGTCGCTTCAGCGATTCGGTGCACGCCTCAAGTGAGCCCTGCACGTCCGCCTTCAAGACAATGTTGAGTGAAGCCGTTTCGCCTCGCTTGATTTGTTCGAAGAGGTCCTCGAGCTTGGCCCCAGTTGCGGCTGTGGCAACAGGGTTGTGCCCAGTGAGCCTGAATCGTTGCGCACGTGCCTCACCAAGGGTGCGAGCACGAGCGAGATCGCTGGCAACACGAACTTCATCGCCTGCCTGAGGGGGCTCGGAGAAGCCGAGAATTTGAACAGGTACCGATGGTCCAGCCTGCTTGATGTTCTTGCCTCGATCATCAATGAGTGCCTTGACCTTGCCCCACGCTGCACCCGCAACGACAGGGTCGCCAACCTTGATCGTCCCATTTTCAACGATCACCGTTGCAACGGGACCGCGACCTGGCTCAAGATTCGCTTCGAGCACCGTTCCACGAACGGTTCCATTCGGATTGGCGACCAGTTCTTCGATCTCTGCAACGAGTACCAACTGCTCGAGTAACTCGTCGATGCCGTCACCCTTGAGTGCCGAAACCGGACAAATGATCGTGTCGCCACCCCAAGCTTCAGGTATGAGACCCCGCTCTGCGAGTTGCTGAAGCACCCGGTCCGGATTCGCATCGGGCCGATCCATTTTGTTGACCGCAACGATG
>CAIXCS010000079.1 GCA_903918025.1 uncultured Actinomycetes bacterium | reverse complement strand
TGACCGACTGGCCCCCAGGCCCACTTGACCGATAGACATCGACCTTCAGGTCATTCGGATCAATGTGCACGTCGACTTCTTCTGCTTCGGGCAGCACCGTCACGGTTGCCGAGGACGTGTGAATCCGCCCCTTTGCTTCGGTCTCAGGTACGCGCTGAACTCGATGAACGCCTCCTTCATGGCAAAGGCGGGTCCACGCATCAGGGCCTTTCACCATGACCGTCGCCTCGTTGATTCCCTGACGATCTGACTCATCAAGGCCAATGATTTCGGTCTTCCAACCTCTGCGCACTGCGTAGCGGAGGTACATCTCAAGGAGATCTCTGGCGAAGAGATTCGCCTCTTCGCCGCCTTCGGCTCCACGGAGTTCAATGAGGACGTTCCGTCCGTCATTGGGATCTTTTGGAAGGAGCAGTGTCTGAAGTTCTCCTTCGAGTCGCTCCATCGACGCTTCGCACTCTGCCACTTCATCTCGGAGGAGCTCACGGTCATCGCCAGTTGCTTCAGCCAACATCTCGGTCGCCGTCTCTCGATCGGCACGAGCCTGCTTGAAGGCCTTCCACACCTCGAGCATTGGTCCGAGTTCTTTGTGGCGGCGCGACAGATCCCGAAGTTTCGTCGGATCATTGTTCGCTGCGGCCTCGTTGAGATCTGCCTCAACCGTCTTGAATTCGACTTCGAGCGCGTCGAGACGTTGATCGAGCGTTGGTCGGGCCATCAGAAGTTCGCTCGCGCTCGGGAGGAGCGCAGCGGGTCCTTACTTGGTCTTGCGGGCGCCGTAGCGCTTGTTGAAGCGGTCCACGCGGCCACCGGAGTCAACCAGCTTCTGCTTCCCAGTGAAGAACGGGTGGCACTCATTGCAGAGTTCCACCACAATCTCGGCCTTAGTCGAGCGGGTGGTGAAGGTGTTCCCGCACGAGCACCGAACCTGGGCCTCTTCGTACGTTGGGTGAATGTCAGTCTTCATCGCTACTCCATCGCCTCTGGTGAGGCCTCAATGCTAGCCGAGTGCCACGAGGCACCAAGCAGCGCGTTAGTTGTTGGGCGTTGGGCCCTTGGCAATCTCCGCCAAGAACTCATCATTCGAGGTCGTCGTCCGGATCTTGTCCATCAGGAGTTCAAGGCCTGGAGCGGAGTTTCCTTCGGCCGCAAGAGCATTGAGCACCCGACGCAACTTCCAGACCTGCTGGAGTTGGCCTCGGTCGAACAGGAGTTCTTCATGGCGCGTCGACGATGCGTTGACATCAATCGCCGGATAGAGACGTCGCTCAGCCAAACGTCGGTCCAGACGAAGTTCCATGTTGCCGGTTCCCTTGAACTCCTCGAAGATGACCTCGTCCATCTTTGAACCCGTCTCGACAAGCGCAGTCGCCAAGATGGTCAGACTTCCACCCTCTTCAATGTTTCGAGCAGCACCGAAGAACTTCTTTGGCGGGTAGAGAGCTCCCGAGTCAACACCACCAGACATGATGCGTCCTGTTGCTGGGTGCGCAAGGTTGTACGCACGTGCGAGACGGGTGATGCCATCGAGGATGATGACGACGTCTTGACCCATCTCAACCAGTCGCTTCGCTCGCTCAAGAGCGAGTTCCGCAACTGCGGTGTGCTCTTCGGAAGGTCGGTCGAAGGTCGAGGCGATGACTTCACCGCTCACTGAACGCTTCATGTCCGTGACTTCCTCGGGTCGTTCATCAACGAGCAACACCATGAGGTGAACATCGGGGTTGTTGGCCTCAATGGAGTGGGCAATTTGCTTCATGACCGTCGTCTTGCCCGCCTTCGGGGGCGAGACAATCAGGCCGCGCTGACCCTTACCAATTGGGGCGAGCAAGTCAACGATTCGGGCGGTGAGGTTCTCCTTGTCCCGTTCCCCGCCTGTCTCAAGAATGAGCTTGGCGTCAGGGAACAAAGGTGTCAGGTCCTCAAACTTCGGTCGGAGTTTGGCTACTTCTGGGTCAAGACCTGAGACCTTGTCGACGCGCATGAGTGCTGAAAACTTCTCGTTGCTTGCAGCTGGGCGGTAGGCACCATCGATGACGTCCCCGCGTCGGAGATTATTGCGGCGCGCAAGGTTGATCGAGACGTAGATGTCCTTTGGCGAGGGGAGGTAGCCAACTTGGCGAATAAAGCCGAAACCTTCGTCACGAAGATCAAGAAGGCCCTTCACCTCAACGAGTTCACCTTGGTACTGCTCGGCATTGCCTTGCAGCTCACGCTCTTGGCCGCGCGACTGGTCGTCACGATCGCGTCCACGTCGGCGACGATTGCGCTTGCTGCCAAGTTCATTGCCAGGTTGTGACTGACCGTAGCCACCGCCCTGACGATTTCCTTGCTGGCCACCCTGTCCTTGTCCCTGTCGATCTTGGCGTTGCCCGCCACCATTGTTGGACTGTCGATCATTGTTTGGTCGGTCGTCACGGCGTTGCTGACCACCTTGTTGCGGTCGAGACTCTTCACGAGGGGCTGCGACCTGCCCATCGTCAGGTTCTGGGAAGACCGCCGGTGTGACTGCTGTGGCCTTTGGCTCAGGGAACTCGTCGTCAAGTCCACCAACCGTGTCCGGTCCAGGGTCATTCGGATCGAAGGAGAAGGTCGCTGCAGGCTTCCGGCTGCGGCGAGCAGGCCCGGGGTTCCCTTGCCGACGAGGAGCAGCATCTTCGGTTGAAGAAGGTACGTCGGTGGTCGGAGCCGCTGAAGGCGCCGAGGGTGCTGGGGCGCTCACCTGGTCACTGGAGGCGACACCAGTGGCCTCCAAGATTCGATCGACGAGATCGCTCTTCTTCGTTCGGCTGTTCGACTTGATCGCCAGAGTCTGAGCAATGGTGTGCAGTTCGTCACGCTCTTTTGCTTCGAGCATTGAGCGTTCAATCTGTGGTCCCGATGTCATCGGTTACCTCTTCTTGGTTGTTAGCCATCTCTGCGGAGAATCCGCGCGAGACGGGAAGGAGTACTGCGAGGAGGCGCTCACGAAGCGGCTGCGCGCAATCGGCACCACTGAAGCGGAAGGCTTGCGGGTGGTTGGAGCAGAGCCCGGAACCGACAAGCGTCACTGTAGCCGAGGTGACGGCCCCATGACACGCATGCCGTCAGGAATCAATGGAAAGGGCCCTCAAGATCGCATCGAAGGTCGGATCGACCACAATTGGCAACGCAATTTGCGACAGGGCAACGTCAGGATCTTTGAGGCCATGGCCCGTCAAAGTGCAGACCACTCTCGATCCTTTTTCGACGCCGTACTTGATCAGGCCTGCCACCGACGCAGCTGATGCGGGTTCGCAGAAGACCGACTCTTGCGTGGCCAAAAAGCGGTAAGCCGAGAGGATTTCCTCGTCAGTCACCGCATCGATCCTGCCGCCGCTCGCATCTCGAGCAGTCGTCGCTCCCGACCAACTCGCGGGATTCCCAATCCGAATTGCCGTTGCGATCGTTTCAGGCTGTTCAATCGGTCGTCCCTCAACAATCGGAGCCGATCCTGCCGCTTGGAATCCATACATCTTCGGCAACTTGGTTGACTTCGAATCGACGAGGTAATCGTTATACCCAGCCCAGTAGGCGGTGATGTTCCCGGCATTGCCTACAGGAATGCAGTGAACATCAGGGGCATCACCCAGCACGTCGCAAATCTCATAGGCGCCGGTCTTTTGACCTTCAATCCGATAGGGATTGATCGAATTCACGACGGTAATCGGCGCCCTCGACGGCAGGTCTCGGACGATCTCGAGTGCTTGGTCAAAGTTCCCACGAATTTGAATGACGGTCGCTCCATGAATGAGGGCCTGTGCCAACTTGCCAAGCGCGATGTAGCCATCAGGGATGAGCACCGCACAGGTCATGCCTGCTCGAGCCGCGTAGGCGGCCGCGGAGGCAGAGGTATTCCCCGTCGACGCACAGACGACCGCCGTAGCCCCCGCTTCTTTTGCCTTCGAAATCGCCATGGTCATGCCACGATCTTTGAATGAGCCGGTGGGGTTTGCTCCTTCAACCTTCAAGAAGACCTCGGCGCCCACCAGCTCTGAAAGCCGAGGTGCTGGGACGAGGGGCGTATTGCCTTCGAGAAGCGTCACCACAGGTGTGCGATCAGTCACCGATAAATACTGCCGATATTCCTCAATGAGACCCCGCCAGCCAGCCATCACGAACTCCGCTCATCGTCAATGACTCGGAGGAGGGTGCCCACGCGGTCAACCACCTTCAACTTCCGAAGTTCTCTCATCGTCTTCGCCATGGAACCTTCAAGGGCCACGTGGGTCACAAAGACGAGCCTTGCTTCCAAACCGAGTCCGACCTGCTCCATTGACCGGATCGACACGCCGTTTCGACCAAAGACTTGAGTAACCGCGGCCAGCACACCAGGCTGATCCGCCACGTCGAGCGTCAGGTAGAACGCGGATTCAATCTCTGCCATTGGACGTCGAGCAACGACCCTTGGTGCCAACGGAACATCGGGGGCTCCTCCGCGACGCATTGAGCGTGCAACTTCGACGAGATCGCCAAGGACGGCACTCGCCGTGGGCTTACCACCGGCACCGCGCCCGTACAACATGAGCTCGCCACACGCCGCTCCTTCAACGAAGACCGCATTGAACGAACCGTCGACTGACGCAAGCGGGTGGTCCACAGGCACCATCGTTGGATGAACTCGGACGGAGAGTTGCCCGCCGTCAAGGAGTTCGCAAACCGCCAGAAGCTTGACCACGAAGCCGAGCTGCTTGGCAAAGGCAACGTCATCACTCGTCACATTGGTGATGCCTTCACGGTGAACATCCGCGGTTGACACCTTGCAGTCGAACGCGAGGCTGGCGAGAATTGCTGCCTTCGATGCTGCGTCAAATCCCTCGACGTCGGCGGTCGGATCGCTCTCCGCCAAACCCAAACTCTGCGCTTCGGCCAGGACGTCTTCGTAGGGGCGGCCATCGTGAGCCATCGTCGACAGGATGTAGTTGGTTGTCCCATTCACAATGCCCATCACCCGATGCACCTGCTCCCCTGACAGAGCATCTCGTAACACGCGGAGAATGGGAATGGCTCCTGCGACCGCCGCCTCATAGCGAAGGTCTGCACCATGATCAAAGGCAACGCGAGCGAGTGAACGACCGTGGATTGCCAAGAGCGCCTTGTTGCCGGATACGACAGAAGCCCCCGAGCGAAGCGCTGCTTGCAGGATGTCCAAGGTGCCGTCGACTCCGCCCATGAGTTCCACCACAACGTCAACATCGGTGCGAAGAGCCAGAGCTTTCGCGTCGGTGGTCAACAGCGAGGCATCGAACCATGGAGCGCTGCTTCGCTTCTTCTTGGTCGACTTCACCGCAATCCCGACGACGTCAAACGTGAGGCCGGTGCGATCCCTTAGCGCTGCGCGGTTCTTCGGCTCAGCGAGAAGTTCATAGAGGGCGAGGCCAACATTCCCACATCCGAGCAAGGCAACGCGAAGCGTCGTGTCCTCATGGGTGCGGCGGGCCATCTCTTTAGGCTAGTTGGGCCAAAAGGTTAGATCG
>CAIXCS010000078.1 GCA_903918025.1 uncultured Actinomycetes bacterium | reverse complement strand
TGACCCAGAACGCGTCGTGAGAGGCGTAAGGACTCGCTGACTGGCGTGAAACCCGGCAGTGTTTATCGATGGCCTTCTCAACTCAGAGCTGATGCGTGAGGCTGCGTTGTGACCCGACCTACCTGAAGCAGGGTACGGCAATACCGAAACATGGTCTCTTAGAGTGCGAGGGAACTTCGACTGCAAGTTCTCAACTTCGAACCGAAGGAAGACTAAGCGGCTGGAATTCCGGCTTCGGGTTCGGATTTCTTGCGACGTGAAGCCAGGATGAGTCCACCAAGAACCAAGACGAGTGCAATTGCAACAAGGATCCAGATCCACGTCATGCTCTTGGCTGGAGCGGCAGCGACTGCATTGTGGTCAACATTGAGCGTGATGCGGATCAACTTGTAGTCAGTCCCAGACCCCCATCCAACAACAATGGTGTTCGAGCCCCACTGAACAGGAATTGGCGCAGAGCCATTAATCGATACCTTCGGATCAATGACGCCGAACGTGAAACCAATAACACCATTTGCGTTGCTGGAAGCGCGCAGTTGAACGGTAACTCCACTCGGCATGGTAACCGACATATTGAAGGTCTGATTGGCGAATTCGGTCCCGAGCGACACGGCCAAGGTCACGCTGTGGCCCGGCGTACTTAGGATGCGTGATCCACGCTGAATGAAGATCGGGTTACTTGGGCTTCCTGCCTCTGCACCAGTATCAATCGTTGAAGGAATATCAATACTTGAAGCGTTGGCAACGACGAATGGGAGTTGACCAAAAATGTCTTGCAAAGCAGCAAGGGTTTCAGGCGTGAACTCAAAGAGTGGATTGTCGATCGCCGGTGGGGTGCCTGGGAGCGTCACTTGGGTAATTGGCGTCGTTGGCGGTGTCGGGAAGGTATTCGGCGTATACGGTCCCGTTGCAGGCGCCGCTTGGGAAAAAGCACCAGCGGGTGTGGCAACAGCGACAAGAACTGCCAATGCAGAGATCCCGGAAAGAATTGCGTTTCTAGACTTACGCATTGAGAATGCTCCTCGCGACAACAGGTAGACCGGTCGGCTTTGTTTGGCCAATGCTAGCCAACAAATGCCCGATCTGTCACCGCGCCTTAGAGTTTTGTGTCCCAGAGGAGTGTTCGATCGCTACTCAAGTTGAACTTGAGGTAAAGCGGTCCTGAAGTTCGAAAAGGCCCTGGGTGGAGTTCAAGCGATGTTCGTGTGGCCTGCAGTCGAGGTTGGCAGATGAGGTGGAGGGCGAAGGCGCCCGATCGAACAGCGTGAGGAACTCTGGTCCAGAGAGATACGGTCTCCGATTTTCCGGGAAGGAGGTCCACCGGTGCTCCATGCAGAAGAAGTCCTCGATCGGGCACAGCTTCCTTGACGATTGACTGATGAGGGGACCAAAGCAAGACATTCCCGAGGTATTGGCCCGGCTGCTTTGCGTAGTTTCCATCGGGGCCGTAGAGGTAAGAGTGCGCTGGCAAGTTGAGTGGCGCAGTGTTGGAGACTTTTACCCTGGTTTCAATCCAGGCGCTTCCGTCTTCGAACAGGGTCACGTCGTAGTGAGTTGCGACCTTGATGTCGTAAGCGTCCATTTTGGCAGCAACATCGGACTCGACTGCCACGGCAAAGGTCGATCGTGGATTTTTCGAGGTGATACTTCCGTCAGCGCCGAGCCGCGCAATCGCTGACTCGACCGAATGAGATCCGCTCCAGAGGAGAAAGTGTCGACCAGGAATCATGGAGGCGAGTGCCTTCAGTTCCTGTAAGCGATTATTACTGAGAGCGAGCCGGCGGAATTCTGTCGCCATGATGCTTCCCAAGAGTTCATGGCGTTGAGTGCTCAAGCCATTTCCGTATTCAAGGTAGAGGTCATGGAGAAGTATCCGGTTGGCGTTTGAACTCGTCAGCTGGCCGGCGTGGCCGGGATACGCGATGGGCCCCGTCGCCTGCAGAAGACGTGCAAGCGTCGGAACGTCAGCAACGAGGACTGCATTGACCTTGATGCCAGTTCTTTCTTTGAACATCGCCGCCGCAGTCTGACCAGTCCAAGGAAAGTCACTAGTGAGATTGACGGAACTCCAAAGTCTTGTCGAATTGTTGTCGACAAAGATCTGCGCGGTTTGTGCGTGATGAGCAAGCGGTGCCGCGAGGTTGATGTCGTCCACGGACCCGCTCTGCATCTCAGTGATTGCTCCATCGTGGGTCCTCAGCAGGGCGTAACTGAGGTACGCACCTTGCGCACGCATTTCTGCATTGTTTGCAGCAAGGACGAGGATGTGTTTGGTTGAGCCGCTCCCTAGCAGTGAGGTTCCAATGGTGGCGACGTCTGATGCGTGGTTGAGGTTGGCGAGGAGCTTTCGAGCAACTCTGTTGTAGGTCACTCGGCTCGAACGAATCGGGCCATAGAGGAACGAGGTCGACCGAAGGGTTGGGCGAAGAGCGTTCTCGGAGTTCTTGAGGGACTGCTTGATGGCACTGACCGATTTGGTTGAGAAGAGTGCTTGATTCGGAGAGTGCTCTACCTTGTCGATTGTCTGAAGAAGTTCCTTCAGGTTCAATGCCGTCACGCCGGCATCGTCGACCAGTTGGAAGGCGCCGGTGAACTCTCGACCAAGGAGTGGAATGGCTCCAGCAACCCTCAAGATGCCGAACGACCCAAGCGCCCGATGGGCAGCGACGGCTTCAGTTGAAGCGACGGTCAGTTTCGCATCGATACTGGCTCGCCCCGATGACGTCGAGGCGTCTGCAGCATGGGTTTCAATCCAACTGAATGCATCCGCCGCACGTTGCGCGTGACTGCGAGCAGAGAGCGCCGCATAACCGCCGAGGACGAAAGAAATCGCGACAAGAACTAGTGCAACGAGTCCAACTTTCCTTCTAGTCGTCCAGAATGAACGTCGAGGATCCGGACCCTTTTGTGCATCACCGTTGTGGGCAACTGTGTTCATGAAGTCAACCCTCGCACGCCGTCACGGTCTGACCGAGTCCCTAGACCTCAGGCGGCGTCACAGCGTCGCTTGAGTTCCAATCGAAGGTCAGCAATAGCGATGCGGACTTGTTCCATGGAGTCACGGTCACGAAGTGTCACGCAACCATCGTCAAGTGTGTCGAAGTCCACGGTGACGCACCACGGGGTGCCAACCTCATCTTGGCGGCGGTAGCGCTTTCCAATTGACTGAGTTGCGTCAAAGTCACAGAGAAAGTCTTGCTGAAGTAACGCCAATACTTCTCGCGCGGGACCTTCGATTTCAGGCTTCTTCGAGAGAGGAAGTACGGCCACTTGAATAGGAGCGAGCCTCCAGTGCAACCGAAGGAGTGCGCGCACTTCTCCGCCAACCGAGTCTTCGGCATAAGCAGCGAGGAGAAACGCCATCATTGCCCGAGTAGCACCAGCAGCGGGTTCAATCACGTGTGGCGTGTAGGCCTCTCCAGTCGTTTGATCGAAGTACTCGAGCTTTTCGCCAGAGGCTCGAGCATGTGCCGATAAGTCATAGTCGCCTCGGTTCGCAACACCTTCGAGTTCGTCAAATCCCCAAGGGAATCGGTACTCGAGATCTGTAGTTCCGAGCGAATAGTGAGCAAGGTCCTCGGGAGCGGCAACATTCTTACGAAGATCTTCTTCCGGGATCCCTAACTTGAGGTACCACTCATAGCGAGCGGCGACCCAGTAGTCGTACCAAGTTGCTGAGTCAGCGGGAGGAACGAAGAATTCCAGTTCCATTTGTTCAAATTCACGCGTTCTGAAGACGAAGTTCCCTGGAGTGATCTCATTTCGGAAGGACTTGCCTATTTGTGCAATCCCGAATGGAGGCTTCTTTCGCGAGGTGGTCATGACGTTCGCAAAGTTGGTGAAGGTTCCCTGCGCAGTCTCAGGACGCAGATAGGCAGTAGCACCCTCGCCTTCAACTGGACCGGCCTGAGTCTTAAACATGAGGTTGAAGGCTCGCGCCTCGGTGAAGTCTGTGGAGCCACACTTCGGGCACACGCCGTCAATTTTGTCTTCTCTCCACCGCTCATTACAGGACTTGCAATCAACCAGTGGATCCGTGAACGTCTCGAGGTGGCCGGAAGCAGCC
>CAIXCS010000077.1 GCA_903918025.1 uncultured Actinomycetes bacterium | reverse complement strand
TTGAGGTTCATGACGGGGAGTTTCTCGTTCTGCTCGGACCTTCTGGTTGTGGGAAAACGACTGCTCTCCGGATGGTCGCCGGACTTGAAACGCCGAGTTCGGGCGAGATTCTGATTGGCGATCAGGTCGTCAATGACGTTGCCCCGCGACACCGCGATGTCGCCATGGTGTTTCAGAGTTACGCCCTTTATCCCCATCTCTCTGTTGCACGCAACATTGAGTTTCCTCTTCGTCAGCAAGAACTCACGTCTGACGATCGGAAGCGAAAGGTCACCGAGGCGGCCGAAATGCTCGGGCTCAAGGATCTTCTCGATCGCAAACCCCGGCAACTCTCCGGAGGTCAACGCCAGCGCGTCGCGCTCGCTCGAGCGATCGTTCGCGATCCTCTTTGCTTTCTCATGGATGAACCGCTCTCGAACCTCGATGCCACACTTCGCACCCAGACCCGTGCGGACATCGTTCGGCTTCAGCAGCGGCTCGGCACCACGACGTTGTTCGTTACCCACGATCAAGTTGAAGCGATGACCATGGGGCACCGGATCGCGGTGCTGCATGAAGGCTCACTCCAGCAAGTTGGAACGCCAACCGAACTCTACGAAGACCCTGCAAATGCATTCGTGGCTTCATTCGTAGGAAACCCTGGGATGTCGCTGCTCGGCGCCACGAGTTCAGCCGGTGTGATCTCGGTTGAAGGAACGCATACGTCTTGGTCAGGGCCAATGGGCGAAGGACCAATCACCATTGGCGTCCGCCCTGATGGCGTTGCTCTTCGCCCATCCGGAATTGCCGGAGTGTGCGTGGGGTTGGAGGTGCTCGGTGCGGAGGTCCATGTGCTCGCAGATGTTGGCTCCAACAGGCTCGTGATTCGTCAGCCCGCAAATGCCCCGCGGCCAAAGCTTGGCGACCCAATCGCGATCGAGCTCTTGACGCAACCGCTGATTTTTGATGCCGCTACCGGAGCACGGCAACGATGAGCACGCGCCGATCGACCCGAGTACGAGAAGCGGCACTCGGGTACGCGCTGATACTTCCAGCCCTGATGCTCGTCACGGTATTCATCCTGTATCCCTTCTTTCGGAACTTCTCATTGTTTCTGTACCACGCTCCCCCGTATCCGGGGCTCCCTTCAAAGTGGGCTGGTCTCAGTCAGATGTGGCAAACCGTCTCGTCAACGAGCTTTCTTCAAGGTCTTGAAGCAACGCTGATCTACACGGTCCTCGTCGTTCCGATCGGGGTGTTCTTGGGACTGGTCTTCGCTGTCGCTGCGCATCAGAAACTGAAGGGAATGGCGATCTACCGAACAGTTTTCGCCACCACTGCTGTCAGTTCAGTGGCGGTAGCTGCCGTGGTGTTTGGCACGTTCATGAACCCAGTCTTCGGCCTCTTGCCATGGCTCGGCATCGATCCAAATCCTTCAGTCCTCCAGAACCCAACATGGGCAATGTTCGCAATGGCTGTTATTGGACTCTGGCAATTCGTTGGCCTTTCCTTCATCTTGTTCAGTGCCGGCCTGCAGTCACTCCCTGAGGAGGTGCTCGAAGCGGCCAAGATCGATGGCGCTGGAGCTGTGCGTTCGTTCTTTCAAATCACGGTGCCCTTGCTGTCGCCAACGATCTTCTATGTCTTCACCGTTGGAACCATCGCTGCGATGTTTACCTTTGGGCAAATGGACCTACTGGTTGGTCCAGGCGGAGCGTCGTTCGTGCGAGTCAATACCCTCGCCTATCAGATCTACCAATATGCAGTAACCACGCCAAATCCCGGAGTCGCAGCCTGCATCTCGATTGCGCTCTTCGTCCTCACGGCGACGATCACCTTTCTCAACTTTCGGTTCCTCGAGCGCCGGGTGAACTATGCAACCTAGGGATCACGCACTGCTCGCTCGAAAACAGCAACGCAAGCGTCGCCTCGCAACACTCGGGAGTTACGCGATCTTGACGCTCGGCGCGTTGATTGTGCTGTTCCCGTTGTATATGGCGGTGGTGAGTTCGCTTCTGACAACGAAACAAATTGGTCAACAACCTCCGGTGTTCTTCCCGACCAATCCTCAGTGGCATGCCTACAAGGCAGCGTTCATTGGCGGGCATCTCTCGACCTATATGTGGAACTCGGTCATCCAAACAACAGAGATTGTGGTTGGGTCTGTCCTGACAAGTCTTGCCGCCGCCTATGCCTTTGCCAGCTTTTCGTTTCCTTTCAAGCGAGTCCTCTGGGCAATCATTCTTGGCACCTTGCTCGTGCCCTTCGAAGTCACGATTGTGACGAACTACAAGACCGTCGAGCAGTTGCATCTCCTCGGCTCAATGTGGGCACTCACAATTCCCTTCATGTGCTCGGCGGTCGGGATCTTCCTCCTCCGACAGGCGTTTCTCGGCATCCCGCAAGAAATGCGGGAAGCAGCCCTCTTGGACGGGTGTGGACCAATTCGCTACCTCTTTCGGGTCGCGGTACCGCTCGTCCGCCCACAATTGGCCGCCTTCACGGTCATTGCCGTCCTCGGAGCCTGGAATCAGTACCTTTGGCCTCTGCTGCTCACAAGCAACGATGAGGCGCATCGGACCCTGCAAATTGGGCTGAAAGCGCTCAATGCTGGAACCTTCGAAGGTTATGGGACCGTCTTGGCTGGAGCCGTCATTGCGTCAATCCCCATGCTCCTCCTCATGGTGGTCTTCAACAAGCAACTCGTTCGGAGCCTGACGGGTGGCGCAGTTAAGTAAGCGCACACTGTGAAAACTCAGTTCCGTCGCGAATTGTTCACTTCGGCATGGCACGATGGGGTTATGTCCAAGAACAAATCCATCACCACATTCGCAAGTTTGGCTGTGCTCGCCTCGTCAATCGGCGTCGTCTCCAGTGTTTCAAGCGTCGCAGCTTCGGGAGCCACCGCGAGCAACTGCACGACGAGCGCACTCTCAAAGGTCACCTCTCCCGTCCACATCACCTACTGGGAGTCAACAGCTGGCGACAACCTGAAGGCAATGAAGGCCCTCGTGGCGGCCTACAACTCGAGCCAGCACAAGGTCGTCGTGACTGATGTCAATCAGACGGGTGGCTACACCGATACGTGGAATGCGTACACGCTCTCCGGGGGCAATGGTGCCAACGTCTTTATGGATGACATGAACAACACCCAGGCTCACGTCGATTCTCGGCTCACGACTCCTGTCGCTGATTGTGTTGCAGCAGCGAAGTTCTCGACGAAGACCTACCTGCCGAAGACGATTTCGCAACAGACGCTCAGCGGGAACTTGCAAGCATTGCCGTACTCCGCGTCCGTCCCGGTGCTGTATTACAACCAGCAAGCCTTCACCGCCGCGGGCATTAAGACTCCTCCGGCGACCATTGACCAGATGACAGCCGATGCGCACTTGCTCACGGTCGCAGGGTCAAAGATGTCACCGGTGAAGTACAGCGATGGCATGTCACTGAAGAACGACCCGTGGTGGCTTGAACTGTGGTCAGCAATGGGAAAGGCGTACTACGTCGACCACCAAAATGGTCGGGCGGGCCGGGCCACATCCGTCTCGTTCAACAATGCCCGCAATATCTCACTCCTCACCAAGTTGCAGAACATGGTGAAGTCCAGTGACGCCAAGTCGTACTCTCGTGACGGTGCGGGGCTCGCTGCCTACAACAACTTGTTTGCTATCTCGTCGGACAAGTCGGGTATGACCATTGATACCTCCGCAGCAATCGGAACCATTCAGAGCTATCTCCCTCTGTTCAAGAACGTGACGCTCGGCATCGCTCCACTTCCGAAACTCTCCGCTTCTGACAACGGCGGACTTCAGCCAGGTGGCAATGCACTGTCCTTGAGTTCGAAGAACTCCGCGCTTGAGAACGCTGCGGCTTGGAATTTCATCTCCTACCTCGAGTCGGCCACGAATCTCGCTTCGTGGGACGCCTCGACCGGGTACGTTCCGATCACCACTGACGCAGCCAAAGCCAAGGTGATTGCCACGCTCTGGAAGAAGAAGCCCTATTACAAGGTGGCATACGACCAAATCAACACCGGAGGCGCTTCGAACGCCACCGTTGGGCCAGCACTTGGCGACTACTACCAAGTGAACACTGACGTGGCGAACTCACTCAACAGCCTGCTCACCAATACGTCGGTGGACCCCGCAACGGCAATTAGCCAAGCTGCCTCAACGGCGAACGGACATATCTCGAGTTACAACAGCTCGTTGTAATTGAGCATCTGCAGGCACCTCCTGATGGCAACCACGCCTTCAGGAGGTGTTCTTCATGCGCGGAGAGATCAGGGTGCGATCACGGTGATCACTCGACCTCGAATTGAGGTTCGCCAACCCTGCCACTTGAGTCGAGCGACCCCATCGACCCCTGCATCAAGAAGGGTCCGAGCAACAATTCCCTTGATGGCTTTGGCGGCGTGCCCGGCGGCACCATGGCCATCTCGTCTGACGAACTCAACCGGAACATAGCCATCGAGTTGACTGAGACGCCGATAGTCAAGTGCCGCTCGCTGCTCACTCGTCAAGAGGTCGTAGACCACGCCCTCTCCGACATAGTTTTCGAGCGCATCGGTCAGACTCCGCCGCCAGAACGACGAGAGCTTTCCTACTCCGCTGAGTGAAGCGCCCATGGTGAGACGAAAGTCAGCGATGAGGTCTGTTCCGACGGAGAGTCCGTAGAGCCCGGAGGGAACAACGAGGGCTTCTCGCTGGATGGGAGCGAGCGACGCTGGCTGAAGGTGAGACCAAACAACTCCGGTGTAGCGCTGCCAGGCCGGAAGGACGAGGGCCGTGCCAGAAGCGACCTCTTCTGCACACGCAATGGCCCGTTCGAGGAGGAACCCTGTTGCGCCAAAAAGGCGCTTGCCCTCTACTGGATCGATCCCGCGAGCAGCCGCCCCAAGCGCCTTGGCAACACGCCGGCGGCTCTCGTCGAGTTCTTCATCGAAGGCGCCAACCTGGTTGTCAGTTGTTCCCCCAGGAGCCTTCCCCTCAGAAGGAGGAAGCACAATCGTCATCGCCGGGGCCATGGCCTGCACCGTATCGGGTCTGAAGAGCCCTCCTTGAAGAGCCACATCGATGCGAGGTCGCCCACTACCGTGAGGGAGTGCGAAAAATCTCACTCCTACTGCTTGGCTCTCTCGCACTCTTCGCCTCAGGATGCACGAACTCGACGACAGTCGAACTGAATGTTGGTGGCTTTCCCGTGATCTCGACGCACCTTGGATGTCGAGGCATCGTCCACGAAAAAGATGGATCGACGTCGATACGAATGCGCGTTGGGCGCGCTGGTGCTGAAGCCGTTGAAACCGTCAATGTCTGCTTCGGCTCGAAGGGACCCTACGCGTTCATTGTCGACACGGGTGCGGCAACCACCACTGTTGACTCTTCACTTGCGTCAAAACTTCACCTGCCGTGGAGCGGGTCATCCTCAGGTTCATCTGGGGCAGGATGCACGTCAACTTCTCGTCCAGCCGCCGTCAAGAGTTGGGCTGTTGGTGGGCTTTGGCTTGACCCCCAGTCAGTGCAAGTGCAGTCAATGCCCGGATTTGGAGGGGCAGGCAATGCGTGGGGGCTCCTCGGTTCTGATGTTTGGAGCCGTTTTGGCGCCGTTCGACTGGACTTCCTTCATCAGCGATTGGTCGTACCTCGCAGCGAAGGTCGCCCTCCTTCAGCCGACGAGTTCGTCAACGGTGGAACCGGTCCCGCCACGCCATCGACGCTGCTGCACGGCCACACTTCCATCGTGGCCGCTATGGACGTCGCAAGAGGAACGACGTATGCCGAGATGCTGGTCTACGCACAACTCGGCAAGCTTCGACACCTTGCACTGGCCCCAGATACCGGCTCATCAAGTTCACTGATTGACACATCAACCGCTGCTCTGGCCGGTCTTCACCATACAAAGTTCACCGAATCTGGATCGACCGTTTGTTCGACGATTACGACCAAGTATGTGACGTCGGGGCATTGGTCTCTCGGAGGTCTTCCACTGCCCGGTGCGATGTTGTCGACCCTGCCACTCGGACCGATCAAAACGGCAGGATTCAGCGGCCTGCTCGGATCAGACGTGATGAGCAAATACCCGTCAGTTGTCTTCGACTACGACGGGGGCCGTCTGCTCCTCGGAGCGGGGTAGCCAACGGCCGCTCAGCGGAGTGCCGTGAGGCGATCAATTGTTGCCTCGAAGCCTGCCATCGTGTCCGAGAGAATCTTCTCAACGGACTCGACTGACCCAATCCTTCCAATGACCTGACCAACGAGTGCAATTGCCGCCTCAAGGTCACCTCCGAAGTAGAGCTCCTTGACGCTGCCGAACTCTGCCATCGACACCGAGTCATCGTGCTCGAGACGGGTCGTGCGTTCCGTTCTCAGCGCTCGAAGTCCCGGCCGGCTAAATCGATTCAGAAACACCGTGTCAGTCTCTGCAGCATTGATGATCGCCTGCTTCCACGCGTCGTGAACTGGAGACTCTGCGGAGGCAACCATACGCGTCCCCATCTGGACGCCTTCTGCACCAAGAGCAAAGGCTGCAGCCATGGTTGCTCCATCGGTAATCCCACCAGCGGCGATGACTGGAACCTCAACTGCCTGGCAGATGAGCGGGAGAAGCACCATGGTGGCGACATCTCGCGGGTTCTTGAATCCCCCTCCTTCGCCACCTTCAACAACGAGTCCATCAACACCTGCTGCAACAGCCTTCTGAGCAGCTGCCAAGGTCGGAACGACATGGAAGACCGTCAACCCTGCCGCCTTCAATTGTGCGGTGTACTTCGTTGGATCTCCCGCTGACGTCGTGACAAATTGCACGCCTTGATCAACGACAAAGTCAATGATGTTTGGATCTCGGACAAAGGCTTGGGCAATGTTCACCCCGAATGGTTCCTTGGTCAGACTCCGCATGGCTTCGATCTCAAGCTTGACCTGATCGAGTTCGCCCGAGGAGGTCTCGATGATGCCGAGACCTCCGGCATTTGACACCGCACTCGCGAGTTGGCTCCTGGCAATCCAACCCATTGGTGCCTGAACGATTGGGTGTCGAATCCCCAACATTTCCGTCACTCTTGTCGTTACCATCGTGTCGCCACCTCTCGTAGGAAACACATTGTGACAGGGACGGACGTGGTACGTCTGCACCACCAAGTGGCAGGGCAAGAGAACAGGTGCGAGACTCGAGATCGTCGAGAGGACCACCATGACAGCACGACTGGACACACTTGAGGCAGCACTGCTCGAGGCCGATCTCTGTGCCCTGCTCCCTGCGCTAGCTGCGGCAACTGGAGACCTGAGCCTCCTCGAGCCAGATCTCAAACCAAGCGAGGAACTCTTTCCCGAAACTCCGGGGGGCTACGACGACGAGCGGGCGACTCGACTTCGTGCCCTTGCCCTTCGTGGGCTTCAACTCCTCGACTCCGGTGAGGTGCAACCCGTCACCGATGGTGACGCACTCACCACAATTCTCGAGTGGCTTGTTCCTGATCCTCAACTCGCCCAACACCGATCGCTCTACCTCCAAGAAGCAGGGCTTGCTGATCTCCGAACACCAAATTGGACGGTTGAGCACTTCGCACCGAACACGACCCTTCGCGTCGCGGTCATCGGTGCCGGCATGTCAGGGATACTCGCCGCCTATCGCCTTACGCAATCCGGTTGCTCGGTAACGGTCTTCGAGAAGAACGACCAACTTGGCGGCACCTGGCTTGAGAATTCCTATCCCGGGTGCAGGGTCGACGTTGCAAACCATCTCTACGCCTACTCCTTCGGCGAGCGTCCCAACTGGCAGAACAACCAATCCACACGGGCGGAACTCCTCTCCTACTTCCAAGAGGTAGCCGCGGAGTGCGGCGTCACGCCACTCGTTCGTTGCTCAACCACCGTGACTTCGCTGACGTTCAATGAAGCGACTTCAACGTGGAGCGTGGAACTCGACGGTCCACAGGGGACGTCAACCATGGAGGTCGATGTCGTGATCTCCTCGGTTGGCCAACTGAATCATCCAAAGATTCCAGCTCTGCCGGGAATCGAAACCTTTCAGGGCATGGCATTTCACACTG
>CAIXCS010000076.1 GCA_903918025.1 uncultured Actinomycetes bacterium | reverse complement strand
GATCTCGTCTGTCCACCAAGAGCGCTGAACATACCCACGGTGTCAGCCTTGTCATAGGACTTCACGTTTCCTTTGTGCAGTCCCATCGCGGCTCCGAAGTGTGACCACGCATCGATCCCCGCGCCCAGCATGATTATGGTCCAGTTGGGCTTTGCTTGTGCCTCGTCGATGAGTGACTTCATCGCCGGAAGTTCCATAGAGGGCAACGAGGCGAAGAGCTCGGGCTGTTCGGCGAAGACGCGGGCACCGGCGGTCATGGTGTAGCGAGTGGTGTCGTTTCCCGCGGCGACCATGAGGGCAAAGAAGTTCTTCAGCGTCAAGTCATCGAGCGTGGACCCTTCGGAGTCGGGCGCAAGGAGAGCGGTGAGTACATCGGGTGTCGGGTTCAGCTTGCGCTGGTCGAGGGCAATTTGGGCGTACTCGAAGAGTTCGATGGCGACTGGGCTGCGGAAGGGGAGGAGTCGGTACTCGCTGGTGTCAATCTGGTCGACGACGTAGTCAGTGAAGTCCGGATCCGAGTTGCCAATCAGTGCGTCGCCACGTGAGACGAGCCAGTCGAGGTCTTCGTCGGGCAGACCGAGGAGGCGTCCAAGCATGCGCATCGGCAGTTCTCGGGCGATCAACTTGACGAAATCAAACTCGGTCGCCCCTTCCAGTCCCAAGAGGACGTCGCGGGCTAAGTCTCGGACGGCCTCTTCGTACTGGGCCACGGCGCGAGGGGCGAAGGGTTTCGCTACGATGCGACGCAGCTTGGTGTGCTCGGGTGAGTCCATTTCCATCATGGTGCGACGGGCTTCGGTTTCCTCCGCGTCCATGTCCTCCATGCGAATACCGAAGCGGCTGGAAAAGAGCTCAGTGTGACGTGACACCGAGAGGATGTCGTCATACTTCGTGATGCTCCAAAAGCCCCGTCCATCTGGCTCTTCGGTCCACGCGACGGGGTTCGTGGCGCGCAGGTCTCGAAAAACGTCATGTGGGACGTCGTCGACGTAGGCGTCGTGCGACGTAAGAATGCGTGAGTGCGATGACATAGTGGCCCCCCAAAAAGATGTTTATATCCAAACGAGTTTTATCATCTTCTCGTCTCCCTTGCCTACAATTGAGGTATGAACCGTCCCCTCATTGGCATTTCGGGCCGTCGCTGGCCCGTGTCGACTCTCGGTTCGGCCATGCCCACGGCAATGGCTGACCTCTTCTTCGATCTCCACGTCGCTGATTACGCAACGTCGGTGGCCAAGGCCGGCGGCCTGCCAGTTCAGCTGACCCGCGACGCTGACGTCGAGGAAATGATCAATCGACTCGATGGTCTGGTGTTGTCGGGCGGTGCTGATATCAATCCTTCTCGCTACGGCGCCACACCTGACGAACATCTTGGTGCGGTTGAAGAGGAGCGAGATGCGTGGGAATTTGCTCTCTACGCAGCTGCTCGTCGGCGAGGAATTCCGGTGCTTGGTATCTGTCGTGGTTTTCAACTCATCAATGTTGCCCACGGAGGAACACTCCGGCAGCATATTGACATTAGTGAAGGGGCCGGTCATCCGCAGTGGGACGTGGATGGTCGTCTCGCAACGCACGTTGTCCGATGCGTGCCCGGTACGACGGCCGCCGACCTTTACGGCGCCGATGTTGACGTGGCGGTG
>CAIXCS010000075.1 GCA_903918025.1 uncultured Actinomycetes bacterium | reverse complement strand
ACGGCCAATTCTTCATCGACTACGACAAGGTAGACCCGAGTGATGCCAGCTCCGAGCTCGTCGACCACGTCAAATTGGTGTCCAAGCACGAATCGCCTCTGCCTTGCGCCCGCAAGTTGAAGTTCGGCAAGGAAGTCTGAGTGACCTTCTGGCACCTGCGCTTGCCAGAAGCGTTCGACCACGGCTTCGAACGACAAGGCTTCCGAAGACTTGCGACTCAGAACCAGGGTCAGGTGTTGGTGGTTGGTCCCTTCAGTCACCTCAAACGGGACGAAAGCATCGTCGTCGAACCCAAGCCCGGCATCCTGAAGCGCTCCGAACCAACCGGCGGACTCGACGAACGAAGGGCATCGCTCGAGGGAAAGGAACACTCCATCTGCTGCGAGATGGCGGGCGGCGGTGGTGGCCAAGTTGCTAGGGGGGCTCGTGAATGCGCTTCTGGCCCTGGCGAGAGTGGAGAATCCGTCTAAAACAGGTTCGCCGATTTCGTAAAAGCGCTCGACTTCATGGAGGACCAGGTTCGAATTCACGACGGCAAACCCGTCCCCAAGCTCCAGCGTTTCAAGATCGGCGCAGATGAACTCGCAGTTCTCGACCCCGAGCTTCTCTGCCAGCGCTGAAGCGCATTCCACAGCATTTGCATCTGCGTCGACTCCTACCACCCGAACGCTCGGGCGCATCTTGGCCAGGAAGCAGGTAATCAATCCACCACCGCACCCGAGGTCGAGCATCTCACCCTCTGGCAATTCGCACTCGGCAAAGAACTTCAGAATGGCTTCGTGACATGAGTACTGAACGGTCGCTGTCGCGAGATACGTGTCCAGGTTCCGATAGACGAGGTCGTAGATCGGCGGAGGGGGTTCGAGGTGGCTCTGTGCCCGGTCCACATACCTCTGCGTCCAGTCCTCGAGAAACTCTTCTCCGTTCAGGGATCGGAGGCTCGTCTTCATGAGCTTGGTGTCGTTCCACACGCCGACACTCGAGAAGTACTCCCTCACTCGCCTAGACGAGCTCTTGGCCTTGCGGTCAGACGCGGTCCGATCGCGCTTGCTTCGCGATGCTTTCCCCATCAACCGACGCTCAAGCCAAGGAGAACTGTTACCAAGATGCTCCTACGGTAGTTCTTCAAAGGTTCGCTCCACATCTCAGGATTCCTGACCACAGTTTCGTGTGCATCTCAAGGCAACAGGCTGACCATCGTGTGCTGCTGCCTTAGATCACTCTGCCCCGGCAATCGATGCCACGCCTCTTGCGCGACTGGTGGTTGTCCGGAGGCTCGCTGTTTATGCCGGGTCGCGTCGCTACTAATCAGACAAGACCAGCAGATCGCCATTGTCGTCCCACTGGAGACTCATAATGCGTCCAAGCACGCCGTCTTGATCTACCGCTCGAAGTAGTCGATACAGCTCATGGCCAGCCTTGCCCTCAGGTGTGCTCATGGCTTCCATGATGAACTGGTAGTCGCGCTTCAGTCGGAGCTGCTGCTGAACTTTAGCCAGCACGTCACTGTCAGCTTCTAGCCAGCATGAGAGATTGAGACTCCCAATGAGCTCGTCCCACTCGGCCCTATCTTCGACCGACAGAGTCCGGCGCGGATCCAGTTGCTCAGAGCGAAGAGCGCTGATGATGGTCATGCCCATCTCGTCCACCCACTCCGCCAGCAGTCCAGCCAACTTGGTGTTGGAATTGGGCAGATCCACGAAGTTCTCATACTCGCCTGAATCACCCCATTGGCGAAACTGCAAGAGTCCGTCGGCAATGAGACTGATCGAATTTCCACCATCCCAACTGATCGGAGCCCCACCTGATTCGCTGAACCAGGACGATTCGGCGAGGGTCTGCCTAGGGACAATCTTGTATTCGTGAACTAGGAATGGCATCAAGCCCTTGCCTCTAACATCGACACCCTCGACATAGAAGACTCCGCCCTCGTGACCACCATTCCACAACCGATCGTCTACAAACAGCGTGCTCACGGAAGTCCATAGAAGGCGCCATTCCGGTCCAGTCGGGACATACCCGTTCGCCTCATCAAACCATTCATTGACGAGCCCGGATTCCTCCCACAGCTCAACGTCTGGTGCTTGTCCGCTGATGGTCAAGGCGTGCGCGAGGTCCGCAGGGTGCAGATCGGCAGTCGCCAGTTCAAATCGAACGACGGCCGCACTGGTCAGTTCACTCAGTTCTGGGGTCACCTGAATCGACTCGAGCAGCGACGTTGCTTTGCACTTCTTGGACTTCTTGTTCCAACTGGTCGCACCCTCCACCAGCGTCCAACTCTCAACTCGCCACGCCCCGGCTTCCTGGAGGACCTGCCAGAGTTCTATCCTTCCGCTCAGAAAGCGCTTCCCGACCCACAGGCTGGCTCGTTCATTGAGCTTCGGAGCGTTCTGATTCACGAAGGCCCCCAAATCGTCAGGGAGGATCGCCGCTCGTACGTCATCAGCCGGCCATTCATGTGATCCAAACTCTCGGGCGGCCGCCGGAGTGCCGCCGCAGAATAGCCAGTCCAGTTTGCCCTTGAGCGACCACGATCGGGGCATCGCGTCCAACGTGCTTGGCAGCACGTTACGTTCCAGACATTCAATGGCGTCTGCCGGACCGACGGATCGAGCGGCAAATCTGGCCGCCCTGAACGGAGTTACGCCGCCGGCAATCCATTGGAACGCTTCACCGAAGGGACACCCCCATGCCTCGTGGGCTGCAACTTTATTGCGGGTTGGCCATGGGCCCGTCTTCTTTTCCTGCAGGACGGAAATCGATTCCTCCGGGGTGAATCCTTTACGCCGAAGTGCCACCGCCGCTTCAGGGGACACGCCCCCCTCGATCAGCATCTCGGACTCATCGAGGGAATATTCAGCGTCGACGAGGGGTCGGATGTCCGCTCCCTGATTCCCGAGATCGGCCAACTTGAATGCCTGGGCAAACGCAAGGCCACGTCCTTCAAAGTGGGCTACTCGTGCCCTGGTGGGCCATGGGCCCTTTCGCTTGAGGCTCACCGTCGCAACGGACTCTTCAGGCGTGAAGCCTTGATCTCTCAAGAGGAGGGCTGTTCCGTCTGACACGGAGCCGCGAATCAGAAGATCTGCTTCCTCGAGTGAGAAGGCGACCCCCATCAGGGGTTTCACCCGTTCGCTGGACATGCCCAAGGCATTGAGTCGGAGGGTGATCACCCACTCTTTGGCTTCAGCAAGGCTGAATCCCGCCTCAACAAACCAGAGCGCATCTAATCCAGGCCTCTCCTCGATTGCACGCCATTTACTTGCTTGTACTGGCGAAAGATGAGCTTCACGGTAGTTGGCTGCCTGAGAAGCGGTAAACGATCGTTTTGCCCAGGCCTTTGCCTCCTTGTATTCAACCTGCATCGAGAGGAATGACTGCGCTTCATCGGCCCCAACTCCGATTGCCTTCCACGCCAAAGCATCTTCCAAATTGATGCTACAAGCCCGGAAATCTTGAATCTCACCAAGCGAGAATCCTTGCCCTGCCCACTTCAGGGCATCGTCGATGCTGAGCCCCACACGCTTGTAAGTGGCCGCTTCACGTCCCGATGCAACACCTGCCGCGAGCCACTTCTTGGCGATGGCGGGTGAGATTTTGGCGGAGCGGTAGTGCCTGGCGTTGATCGGTCCGATGCCTATGGAGACCCAGTCCCGTGCCTCGTCCGGTGTAACGCCCATCGTCAGGAAGAGTGAGGCTTCACCTTGGGGAACTCCGTGAATTGATTGAGTTTCGTCAGTCATGGTCCATCCGCTTCTCTGTAATCATAGGGATCCATCCAGTGTGTTCAATGTCGTTTGTTCCCAGGAAGTGGTTGCTGATTTACCTGCGCCTGGTCAGATCTGACTCTCACGATTTTAGTGATTTCAACGGTCTGGTTTCGTGCAATCGAAACCTGCACCGTCGAACTACGAACTCCTTGTCCCACATCATGCGAATCGCTGAATTTTGGCGCTCACCCACTTGATGCAACCACATGCCATGGCTCACGCGCGTTTTCGCTGATTTATCCTTGCTCACTACCGGACCAATCGCAGATCTCAACTTCCTGTCCGACCAAGGTCATCGGAGATTTGGGTGGCCACCCCTGAGTGGAGTTGGGCCGCAGATGTTGACGGTTTTGCGTGGCCGTTAAGCGACAACCGGTGCCTTACCCCGACTCTTTTCCGCTGCTCACAAGCTACCGATTGGCTTCACGACCGAAGTAGTCAATGGCGACGATCCCACCTATGAGCCAGAGCGACTCTCGGTCACGGTCGGCGACCAGCCTCCGGCGCTCGGCCACCGCTTCCTCGTGACTCACCGTCCTGCCGTACGCAACGGACATCTGGGCGGCCAGTTCGTACGTGTCGGGGATCAGTACGGACGCACGTTGTGCCGTCCGGTAGACGTTCTTAACCAGTGCGTAGACGAGCCAGAACGCAGGGGCAGCGACCAGCAGCGACCCCACCACAACGAACAAGAACCCCAGAACGTTTAGGAAATTCATCTCCAGCCTCCCGCCAGCACCGCATGCTCGCCCATCACCCTGGTTGACCGGAAGTTTCGTTTGAAGTCATCTTGGGCCTGTGCGTACCGTCTCGGGGCTACCCCCGAAATCAGGATGGAGATTCTTTGCCAACCTGTTGTGAGTGCGCTTGATCTCCTTCGTCGAAGCCTGGATAGTGACGTTGAGGAGTTCACAGGGCGTGATGCCATCTGCGCCACCGAGAAGGAACGGCCTGCTGCACCGTCCACAGAACTCGGCCCCGGACGAGGTGACGGCGTGGCACCTCTGCATGCAATCGTCTTCATGGTTTCCCCCTTTCCTACAGGTAGCCGTTGTAGTTGGGGGCAGCCTTGATGCCGGCATCGCCCTCAACACATCCGTCGGCCCCGAACTCTTCAGCCAGCAGCGGCCCGAAGTAGTGAGCAGCACCGCCCACCGTGTTGTATGTGCTCTCGATCCCGTCGAAGCTCAGATCTATCCCCGGCAACTCCGATTCGATGAGCACCTGTTCGCTTGCCCAGAAGATCCTCGCGAACCGTAACTGGGAGTTGATGTCGTTGAGTCGCTCGAGAAGTGGAGCACTCGCACCAACGCCGGTCATCGCAACTGCACATACGCGCACGACCGGGTCACGATTGGGTCCGGCTTCGATTCGCAGGTAATGGAGCGGCCGATCGGAATCGACCGGTTTGCCCCGATTCGGGTCGGATCGGCCAGATGGTTCGGTCAGCGGT
>CAIXCS010000074.1 GCA_903918025.1 uncultured Actinomycetes bacterium | reverse complement strand
GCACCAGGAGGGCGACGATGGCACTGAACGGTTGTTTCACCACCTTCACTGAAGCTCGCCTGTGTTGATGAAGAGGTCGAATTCCAATCACTCTCCAGTAGGCACCAACAACAATCAACGGTGCCAACAAGCCTGGAATCGAAATTGCCAATGCTTGATTGAGACCACTCGTCACGACAATCAACACTCCGCCAACAGCGCTCGTGACCAGCATGACGACTCCGCGTTGCAGCCATGTGCCTCCGATGGCGAGCATCGTTGCAACCACCCCAAAGCACAACGTCACCAAGGCGTATGCCTGCTCACCTCCGCCAATGAGTGCGCCAAACCACAGCACGAGAAGCGGCCAGGAAAAGAGAGCGAAGATCCACGCTTTTCGGTACCGTCCAACGGATCGAAGTCCGAAGAGGAGTGCAACCCCAGAAAACATGAAGAGCCAGAATGAGAGCACGTCAGTCCGCCACGACAATGCGACCGCCCCAAGACGAGGTGTGAGGACGTAGAGAACAAGCATGCTCACGATCAAAACGATCACACCGGTCGTCCAGTCCACCTGCCGATCGTCAATAGCGAGCACTTTGTCTTGTCGCGTGCGATCACCGAGCGCGATGAGAAATGCCCAGGCAAAGACTAAGAACGTGACCTCAAGTGGTGCGCCTTGCTGACACTGTTGAACGATCGAAACACCACTGTGCCAATACCCAATGACTGCGGCGGCCACCAAGACCATCCAACGAAGTCGAATCCAATTTGGAAGCGTATGTGACCTGGTTTTCCCTGCAACTGGCTGTTCCGTTTCCCGTGACGGGAAATCGGTGGAGATCGTGTACGACTCCGCCGCCACCGCATCAGGAGTGATGGCTGGCGCAGTTGGAGCAGTGGCGTTGGTGTAAGTCTCTGAACTCACTTCTGACTGCGGCGTCTCGTCGGTTTCCGGTCCCTTCAAACTGGCCCGATTATCCGCTCGAAAGTCGTTACTCACGTGACCTCAGTCTCACGTGCGACGTCACGTTCTGCACTCTTCTGGCGCCGATGAATGAACCACCACGTGAGCAAGACGAAGAGCACCAGACCAAGGAGACTGAGGGCCAGCCCATACCAAACCACGCGATTCACCGAAACAGGAACGAACTGCTGATCAGTCGGCAAGCCCGCCTTGATCGCCAAGTTGGCAACGTGCGCTGCAGGACCTGCTGCCAGCAGGTCGCCAATGAGACCTTGCCAGACCTTGCTGTCATTTCCTAGGTACGTGAAGATTGGCGTGAACAGCGAGAAGGATCCACTCGTCATGGCCTCAACCACGGTCCGATGTTGGACGGAGTCAGCAAATACCGATACCGAAGCAAGCGGAATACGGGGGTCAAGATGCACCGCCCGAACTGCGTTGATCAGCACCGTCGAACCGCTCACTGCGGACAATGGCGCATCGCTGAATCGGACTCGGCTTGACGAGCCGACCACCAACAATGGCAAGCCATCGGACTTGGCCACCGACCATGGCGTCACCATAGGGACAAGAAGTTGGTTCGTGAGTTGACCGAGACCGACAACGAGAGAGCACGCGACGCCGAGCCGCTCAAATCCATGACGGTCAAATGCGACTTGGAACGTTGGGGTAAGTGCTGCCGGCACTGCAGAGAAACCACCGACCCCAGAGAGATTTGGCGTTTCGGTAACAGTGGATTGAGGGTCAACGTTGAACTGCATCGTCCGATAGCCGCTACTGCACACACCTCCGACGGGGTAGTAGGTCACGGTGAGTTCGATGCCAGTGAGGCGTTGAATTGCTTGGGGCGGAATGGTGAAGTCAAGCGAACTCTTCCCGACCGCATTCAGTTGGGTGCTCGCAATAATGAGCCCATTCAGCTTTGCTACGGCACTCCCCCGATCACCATCAGCAACTGGTGAGTAGTTCATTCCCAGGTGAACGCGGTACTCAGCAGCATTGCCACCAAACAAGCTCTGATCAATTCCAAGGAAGAGCGAATTTTGTCCCGCTGCGACAAAGGATCCGGCGATCCCCAACTGGCTGAAGGTCTTGGTCGACAACGAGAGGGTGCTTACCGGACTTACCGAGTGCACGATCGCCACGTTGGTCTGACTGAGCGCATTCGGTGCCCCTGCGAGGTCTTCGCTTTGAAGAGCGAGTGACGTATCTGACCCGCTCAACACCAAGACCGGAGTCCCTTGGTCATTCAATGCAACGTGAACGCCCTTCGGACCGGAACGAATGGCGATGACACGCTCAAACGGCCTGGAGTTGACGGCGGGGAGTCCTTTTGTGGTGTCCCAAGAGCGAACCTCAACATGAAAGGGCATTGGGTTGAAACGATGCACAGTGGAAGCTGCGACGTTGACTGCAGCCTGTTCACGTGAGGGCGTCAGGGGTGCCTGTACGTAGATGAGCACGTCGGACAGCACAGACGGAAAGAAGGTCGAAATACTGTGTGGTGTGACTAGATCTCCGCTGAACGCCACTTGGAGGTTGTCCATGATCAGTGTCACAAGGGAGCCACAAACCACAGCAGATTGTGTTTGCACGAAGGTGAACGTGAGCGGTGAATAGCCAGCGCGAGACGTTATGCCGGTCAGGTTGAACGCGAAATGGGTGGTTGTTTGGTGAACCGATGCCGCTGAGACCGCAATGGTGCCCAATTGGCTGTTTCCACTCGTGACGTTGAGATACCCAGCCCCGAGATTTGCCGGCAAGATGAGACGTCCTTCAAGGACCCGAGGCGTGAGAGCAAGCGGAAGGGGAATTGCCGTAACGGCTGCTGCACCATTTCCACCGAAGGAGTACGAAGGGGTCAAACCAAGTTCATCAAACGTCAAGACTGTTGCAGCTGGTGAACTCGTGGGGTCGGGCGTCCCAGTTGCACGGATGGGTTGCCCTCCAACCCCATTACAAAGCTCGGCCCGAGCGCTTGAGGAATACGAGCATTGCCCAGCCGTCGCTGAACCAGTAACGATGGAAGCTCCAACGGAACTACTCATCATGGTCGAACCAAGGACCGCCGACGCAAAGACTAGCGATAATGCGCGCAAAGTCTTAGATTCCATAAAAGCCGAAAGTCCTCTCGCAAACGTGACGTGGAAGCAGCAATCCAATTGGATTGCGGCAACACCTCAGAAACAAGTACTGAACCAAAACAGGAGGCAAAGTCTTCGAAGGCAAGAAGCCGACAACATTCCCAATTACGTTCCAGCTATTTCTGGCGCAAGATTAGTCCGAAATTAGTTCACGTGTCCAGATCCTGAGAGAACTCTGAGCGCGCCGAACTCTGAGCAGTTGAAGGTTTGAGCAACCGCTTCAACTGTCTCTGACACTTCTGTGGCATTGAAGGTAGTTCGCCTCAATGCCTTGTTGGGACGCCCTGCGATTTAGCTATGGAGTCCAGTAATCAACGGGTCATCCGTGAGTACCGCATACGAGCACCCTGGAATTGGATTGGGTTCAAAATTCCAAACAATGAAGGCATCGACACCAGCTCCAAACTGTGCTGCTGCCTTTGCCTCCATTTCGGTTGCTCGATCCGTGATCGTCGCGCAGCCTGTAGTCCCATCGCTCGATGCGATGATTCCATCTTCACCGGCAATGAGCGGCTTTTTGTCATTGGTTGCTTGAGTAATTCGCACAGAAACGCCGTTGTAGATGTCACTGCCAAAGTCGGCCGTTCCGTAGTAGTCATGAAAACTCAAAACGTCAAGGCCCTTTGATGCGCCAACCTTCTGATAGTTCGACCCCCCAGTCCCACACTGTCCTCCACCGAGCAGCCCTGCTTCGACAAGGTGACTCGGATCAAGACTGTGAATTGCACCACCAACGGTGGTGAAGAAGTTGGTCAAGGCGTTAGCAGCAGTGTTCTGGTTTGGGCACGAGGTGTGCCCACCGCAGCCATTGGAGAGGTAGGCGGTTGAGCAAGTCCCGGCTTCAGCCTCACCCATGGGCTCCCACATTCCGAGAGCTGGCGACGTTGCATAACGGCTGACCACGGCCGAGACCCAAGCTGCATAGCTGAGTGGTGGCGCTGGAAGGCCTGCCGTCGCAGCCAAACTGGCTGATGGCACATTGTTGTAGCCACCTTGGTACCAGGTCAGGTCCTTGTACCGACCATCATC